>JASHRW010000264.1 GCA_030037065.1 Xanthobacteraceae bacterium | reverse complement strand
CGCGCGCCGCCGAGAAAATGCGCCGCGGCGCGTTCGATCTCGCCGACTTGCGCGAACAGCTGGCGCAGATGAAGAACATGGGCGGCATGAGCGGGCTGATGGCGATGCTGCCCGGAGTCGCCAAGATCAAGAATCAGCTCGCCGAACGCAATCTCGACGAAACGCTACTGAAACGGCAGATGGCTATCATCGATTCGGTGACGCCGGCGGAACGGCGCAATCCCGACATCCTCAAACACAGCCGCAAGAAACGCATCGCCGCCGGCTCCGGCACCAAGGCCGAAGACATCAATCGGCTTCTGAAAATGCATCGCACCATGGCCGACGTGATGAAGGCGATGGGCGGCGCCAAGCGCGGGCCGATGGCCGGCCTCGCCAGCATGCTAGGGCTTGGCGGCGGCATGCCTGACCCGGCGCAGATGGCAAAGCTCGCGGCGAACCTGCCGGGCGGTCTGCCGGCGGGCTTGCCGGGCGGGGGAGCGCTGCCGCCGAACATGCCGGGTCTGCCACCGAATTTTCCCGGTCTGCCGGGCGGACTGCCGAAACTTCCCGGCGGGCTCCCCGGCCTTCCGGGATCGGGCAAGAAGAAGTGATCAGGTTTTCCAACATCGTCATTCCGGGGTGCCGCGCAGCGGCGAGCCCGGAATCCATAGCCCCGGCGTCGGCGGACATGGATTCCGGGATCCTCGCTTCGCTCGGCCTCGGAATGACAAGCTAAGAAAGGAAGCTGAATGTCTCTCGTTATTCGTATGGCGCGCGCCGGCACCAAGAAACGGCCGTTTTATCACATCGTCGTCGCCGACAGCCGTTCGCCGCGCGACGGGCGCTTCATCGAGCGTCTTGGCCATTTCAATCCGCTGCTGCCGAAGGAAAAAACCGAGCGGCTGAAATTTGATCTGGAAAAGGCCAAGGCCTGGATCGCCAAGGGCGCACAGCCGTCAGATCGCATCATGCGCTTCCTCGACGCCGCAGGCGTTTTGAAGCGTCCCAAGCGCAACAATCCGGAGAAGGCGGTGCCTCGAAAAGAGCGCAAGGCCAAGGAAGAGGCCGCCAAGGCCGCGGCAGCTCCGGGCGCGGCTCCCGCCGCGGCGGCGCCGGCTGCCGCTTCATAAGCGCGAGCGATGGCGACCGGCGCGCGCATCTGCCTCGGGCAAATCGGCGCGCCGCACGGCGTGCGCGGCGAAGTTCGGCTGCACTCGTTCACGTCCGATCCGCAAGCGGTCGCCGGCTACGGACCGTTTGAAACCGAGGACGGCCGCGTCGTCGCCATCGAAGCGCTGCGTCCCGCCAAGGACCATTTCGTGGCGACGCTCGCCGGCATCCGCGATCGCAATGCCGCAGCCAAGCTGATCAATGCGAAGCTGTTTGTGCCGCGCGAACGGCTGCCGAACATCAACGAGGCAGATGAATTCTACCACGCCGACCTGATCGGGCTTTGCGCGGTCAATCCAGCGGGCGAAAAACTCGGCAGCGTTATCGCCATTCACAATTTTGGCGCCGGCGATCTGATCGAGGTGCAGCTCGACACGGAAAACAAAACCGAATTGATCGCGTTCAATGAGGTCAATGTGCCGAGCGTCGATATCGACGCCGGGCGGATTGTGATCCAGCCCCCACCCAAGCTGAGAGCGTGAGATGTGGCGCGCGTCCGTTCTCTCCATCTTTCCCGAGATGTTTCCCGGGCCGTTGGGCCTGAGCCTCGCCGGCAAAGCTCTCGCCGCGGGGGCGTGGTCGCTCCACGTGGTCGATATCCGCAATTTTGCGGCCGACAAGCACCGCACCGTGGACGACACGCCGGCCGGCGGCGGTCCTGGCATGGTGATGAAAGCTGACGTGCTGGCGCGGGCTATCGACGCGGTGCCGCAAGACGATCGCCCGCATATGCTCATGTCGCCGCGCGGGGCGACACTGACGCAGGCGCGCGTGGAGGCACTCGCGACCGGGCCCGGCGTCATCCTCGTCTGTGGCCGCTTCGAGGGGGTCGACGAGCGGGTCATTGCGGCCCGCAGCCTCGAAGAGGTGTCGGTCGGGGACTATGTGCTGTCGGGCGGCGAGATTGCCGCCATGGCGCTGATCGACGCCTGCGTCCGCCTTCTTCCCGGCGTCATGGGTGCAGCCGCCTCCGGAGCCGAGGAAAGCTTCTCCGACAACCTACTCGAATACCCGCAATACACCCGGCCGCAAGTCTTCGAGGGCCGACCTATTCCGGACGTACTGCTGTCGGGGGATCATGCCAAGATCGCCGCCTGGCGCCGCGCCGAGGCCGAACGCCTCACCAAAGAGCGGCGGCCGGACCTTTGGGTGAGCCGTGACGGGAAGGTGACAAAGCCGGCGCGCTAGCGTAGAAGCTCGGCCCAACCCGTCCAAAATCCCGCCCGGAACGGCGCGATGAAAGCGCAGCCGATGGAGAATTCGCCATGAACCTGCTCAAACAAATTGAAAATGAACAAGTGGCGAAATTGTCCGCCGGCAAAGAGATTCCCGACTTCCAGCCCGGCGATACGCTGTTGGTCAACGTCAAGGTGGTGGAAGGCGAGCGAAGCCGCGTGCAGGCCTATGAGGGCGTCTGCATCGGGCGGGCCGGCTCGGGGCTCAACGAGAATTTCACGGTCCGGAAAATCTCGTATGGGGAGGGCGTCGAGCGCGTGTTTCCGCTCTATTCGCCGATGATCGACTCGATCAAGGTCGTGCGCCGCGGCAAGGTGCGGCGCGCCAAGCTCTATTACCTGCGCGGCCGACGCGGAAAGTCCGCGCGCATCTCCGAGCGGCAGGACCACGGCGTGCACGCCGAGGCGGAAAGCTCCAGCGAGAGCGCGGCCAAGTAAGTCTTCGATCAGACGAGACCGCGCAGTCTCGCAATCAGCCGTTCGACATCGCTTGCCGTGTGGTAAAGGCCGAAGCCGAGGCGCAGCCGCGTGCCGCGCACGTCGGTGATGATCGCGGCCTCATGCAAGCGCCGATACCATTGAGCGGCTTGTGGATGTTCGAAGGCCAGGAAATTGCCGCGCGCCGGCTCGCTTAGTGGCACGACCAGATGCTCGGCCGCGAACGGTCCAACCGGACCGCGGGCCATCGCCGCCATGAACTGCTCCTCCAATGCGAGGACGTGGGCATGGATCAGACCAGCATCAATGTCTTCGGCGGCAAGCCATTCCAGCACCGCCCGCAAGCGGTAGAGCGCGGTCGGATCGAAGGTCGCGCCGGCGAACCGCCATCCGTCCGCCGGGTAGGTGATGCCGCCCCGTTCCGCGGAAAGGTCGCCGAAGCCGGCGAACCAGCCGGTGTTGCGCGGACGCGGCGCGAAGCTCGGCGGGCAATGCATGAAGCACGTCCCCTCGCCGGCCATCGCATATTTGTAACCGCCGGCAATATAGAACGCGCGATCCGCGATCGGCCCGAGATCGGTGGGACACGCCAGAAAGCCGTGATAGCCGTCGATCACGATCAGACGGTCCGGCACGGCGAGGCTCGCGACCAGCCCGGGAAGATCGACGAGCGCAAAGCCTGAACTGAACAGCACCTGGCTGACGTAGACTATGTCAGGCGCAAACTCTCGCGCCGCCGCGGCCAGTCTCTCGGCCAACGTCGCGAACGGCTCCGCCGGCACGGCACACAGCACAATGAGTCCGTCTTCGGCCAGCCGCTCGCTTTGGCGGCGGAAGGAATGGAATTCGCCGTCCGTGGTCAGCACACGCGCCGGCCTATCGATCGGGCCGCACGAGAGGAGACGATTGACGAATTCGTGCGTATTCGGCGCCGGCACCAGCGTATTGCCGCTGCTGAGTCGGAGGTGACGCGCGATCGCGACGCTTACATCGCGCCAGACGGTGTCGAGGACGGTATCCCATTTGTCGTCGGCGAGCCGCGCAGCGTCGTCCCACGCCTTTAAGTGAGCGTCGCGCGCTACATCGGGCCAGTAATGATGGCTATGCGCGGCAAAATGCAGCCGTTGCCGATCGGCATTGCGAAATCGCGTGAAGGCTGTGGATATGTCGAGCGGCAGCGGGCGCGAGAGACAAGTCATCGCATCGTTCACAGCATGGGCTTTTCCGCCTAGACTCTAGCATGGCCGCGACTTCAATCGCGAGCAACGGCGGTTACCGGCGGCACAAATGCAACGGCTCTCGAATGGCTGATGACATGGGACGGAAAAGTCGGGTCGAGGCGGGCATGCACGTCGACTTCGCCGGCCGGCAGACCTACGGAGGATATCTCAAACTCGATTTGTTGCTCGCCGCCCAGCAACCGGTCACGCAGCAGCATGATGAAGTGGCTTTCATCATCATCCATCATGTGCAGGAGCTCTGGCTTAAGCTCGTGGCGCATGAGCTCGAGGCGGCGATTGCCGCCATTCGCGCCGACCATCTGGCGCCTGCATTCAAATCGCTCGCCCGCGTCACCCGCATCCAGGAGCAACTAATCGCGGCCTGGGACGTGCTGTCGACGATGACGCCGGCCGATTACCTCGCTTTTCGCGGTGCGCTCGGGCAAGCGTCCGGCTTTCAATCCTACCAATACCGGCTGGTCGAGTTTCTGCTCGGCGGCAAGGATGCCAACATGCTGCTGGCGCATCGTCATGACGCAAAGGCACATGCCAGACTCACGGCAGCGCTCAATGCGCCAAGTCTCTACGATGAGGCGCTTCGCATACTGGCCCGCCGCGGCCATCCGGTGCCGCAGGAACTGCTGGAGCGCGATTTTTCCCGACCCTACGCGCCGAACCCGCATGTGCGCGACATTTGGCTTTCGATCTACCGCAATTCGCGGCAACATTTCGATCTGTACGAACTCGCTGAGGAATTGGTCGACGTCGAGGATTGGTTCCAGCAATGGCGTTTCCGGCACATGAAGACGGTCGAACGCATCATCGGCTACAAGCCCGGGACCGGCGGATCTTCGGGCGTCGGGTATTTGAAAACCGCGCTCGATCACGCTTTTTTTCCCGAACTCTGGGAAGTGCGGACTTATCTGTAAGGCCTGCGAATCGAGCCGCCATCCCGACCCGCTGCCCTACGCCCTTTTCCTCGCCGCGCGCAGGCGCTAAAGGACGGCGCAACAACGATAAGCGTACGCCAAACGGCCAGGAGTAATTCAGGATGCCCCAACCGCGCACCTTCTACGATAAGGTCTGGCAGGACCATCTGGTCGACGAGCAGCCGGACGGCACCTGCCTGATCTATATCGACCGCCATCTGGTGCACGAGGTGACGAGCCCGCAGGCGTTCGAAGGTTTGCGGCTTGCCGGACGCAAAGTGCGCGCGCCGGAGAAGACGCTGTGCGTCGTCGACCACAACGTGCCGACCACCGACCGGCGGCGGAAGAACCCCGACCCCGAAAGCGAAGCGCAGATCGCCTATCTTGCCGAGAACGTGAAGCACTTCGCGCTCGAATATTTCGACGAGTTCGACAAGCGCCAGGGCATCGTCCACATCATCGGACCCGAGCAGGGATTTACCCTGCCCGGCGTGACGCTGGTGTGCGGCGACAGCCACACCGCCACGCATGGCGCCTTCGGCGCGCTCGCCTACGGGATCGGCACCTCGGAGGTCGAGCACGTCCTGGCAACGCAGACCCTCATTCAGACCAAGTCGAAAAACATGCGCGCAGTGGTCGATGGCAAGCTGCCGGAGGGGGTCACCGCCAAGGACATCATCCTCGCCATCATCGGCGAGATCGGCACCGCCGGCGGCACCGGCTACGCGCTCGAATATGCCGGTGAGGCGATCCGCTCGCTGTCGATGGAAGGTCGCATGACCGTGTGCAACATGTCGGTTGAGGCCGGCGCCAAGGCGGGCTTCATCGCGCCCGACGACAAGGCCTATGCCTATCTGAAGGACCGCCCAAAGTCGCCCAAAGGCAAGGATTGGGATGCCGCGGTGCGCTATTGGGAGACGCTGCGCACCGACGACGGCGCGCATTTCAATCGCGAGATCAGGCTCGATGCCGCAAAACTGCCGCCGCTGGTCACTTGGGGCACCAACCCGGAGCAGGTGGTCTCTGTGGCCGGCCGGGTGCCGCGGCTCGAAGACATCGCCGACGACAACAAGCGCCAAGCGGCCGAACGCTCGCTCGCCTATATGGGATTGAACGGCGGCGAGAGGATTTCCGACATCGCGCTCGACCGCGTGTTCATCGGTTCATGCACCAACGCACGCATCGAGGATTTGCGCGCCGCCGCCAAAATCGTCGACGGCAAGAAGGTCAACGGCAACGTCAAAGCGATGATCGTGCCCGGCTCCGGCCTCGTTAAAGAACAGGCCGAAGCCGAAGGGCTCGACAGGATTTTCGTCAAAGCCGGCTTCGAGTGGCGCGAGCCCGGCTGCTCCATGTGCCTTGCCATGAATCCGGACAAGCTCGCTCCCGGCGAGCGCTGTGCCTCGACCTCGAACCGCAATTTTGAGGGCCGCCAGGGTTACAAGGGCCGCACGCATCTGGTGTCGCCCGCGATGGCTGCCGCCGCAGCGATTGCCGGGCATTTTGTCGACGTGCGGGAGTGGAAGTGATGCTGTCATCGTCCGCGCATGCGGACGATCCAGTAATCGCAAGCTGGCCATTGCAATCGCTTCGTAGCGGCGATTACTGGATGCCCCGCCTGCGCGGGGCATGACATTTCACCCCCGCACCCACCAGCAATAGGTCAGTGGATAGAGCACCGGTCCGCTCGGCCGATATTGCAGCTCCAGCCGTTCGACGCAGCGCCGGTAGAGCAGCGGCCGCGGGGTGATCTCGATGCGCGGATGGGCATGCGGCGCGTAGGGCGTGTTCTGTGCCAATGCTTCCGTGGGCAGCGCGATGCTCGCGAGCGTCAGCGCCACAAATCCGGCGAGCATGATGCGCGTAATAAGCGACATTGCGTCCTCCGCGCGGAGCGAGCCCGGCACTCCACGGCAGACCTTATACCAGCGGAGCTTGGCCGTACGGTCAACCCAGGTACAAACGCGCGGTGGGCTGGTCGATCAGGCCCCGGATCATCACGTTGAAGGCGACAACGATGCGATCCTCGGCTTCGTTGGCGGTACCCTGCTCAACCGCATGCGGGACGTGACTCGGCCAGATCAGCATCCGGCCCTTCTCCGGCGGCAACGAAAAGACGTCGGCGTTCAACTCGTTTTTCTGGAAATAGGATGGCTCGATATTCTTCAAATTCATGCGCGGCGAGGCGAAGATTGTCCGCCCGCAATTCTTCGGCGTCTTGATGTAGACGAGCCCGCTCAAAAGGCAGTTCGAGTGAATGTGATAGTTGTGGCGGCGATTTGGATTGGCAATGTTCGCCCACATGTTGGTGACGTAATGCGACTCGCGCCTTATTGCCAATGCATCGAGAATGATTCCCGATTCCTCCATCACCACATCGACCAGCTCCTTCATTTCCGGAAGAATCTGGAGATCGTCGGGCGTCATGTATGCGAGTATTTTTCCGCTCGGGGATGGATAGCCCTTCCCCGATTTATGTATTTCGCGGAGTTTTCGCTCGATCCGGTCGCACATGCCGATGTCCGGCAACATGCCGGTGAACATCGGAGTCGGAAACAACATGAATAGCTGCTTGGCGGTCAATTCGACCGGCTTAGCAACAGCAACTTTGTTCAAAGTATCGAGCATTCCAAATTCCTGCGAGTCGATAAATACATGCATGCAGAGCCCGAAGAAATGGTCCGCGGCATAAAACGGAGTTGCGATGACGTAAACCACGCATAAATGCGGAGATTACCGTGCAACCACGAGCGCGCTATATTCTAATGCAAGTCCGCAACGCTAAGCGTGGCCGTCGCCAATCATGTCCAATCTCGCATCCGATCCGCTTGCCTGGCAGCCGTCGCACGTTCCGTCACTGGCCGAGATGGAAATGTGCGCCATTGAAGTGTTTCGCCGCCTGCCGAAGCAATTTCGCGATCTGTGCGCCGACCTCGTCATTCAGGTGGACGACTTCCCGACCGCGGAGGTACTCGACGCCCTGCATATTCGCAGCAAATATGGACTGCTCGGCCTGTTCCGCGGCGTTGGGCTGCCCTTTCGTTCCGAGAGCGCGCCGATGCAAATGCCCAACATGATCTGGCTCTATCGCCAGCCTATTCTTGCTTACTGGTCGAACCGGGACGACACGCTGGGCGCGATCGTGCAGCACGTGCTTATCCACGAGATCGGCCATCATTTCGGATTTTCCGACGCCGACATGCATGCCATCGAGCGTGCGCCAAATTGAAGAAAGAGCGAGGAGCGAGCGATGAAAATCGACGGCAGCTGTCATTGCGGCTTCATCACCATCGAAGGCGAAGCCGATCCGGAGAGGGTCGCGATCTGCCATTGCACCGATTGCCAGACCGGCACCGGATCGGCGTTCCGCATTTCCGTTCCGGTCGCCGGTACGGCGTTGAAGATGACCGGACAGCCTTCGCTCTACATGAAGACCACAGCCGAGAGCGGGCGGCCGCGCGTTCAAGCGTTCTGCGGCAAATGCGGCACGCCGATCTACTCGACGACGCCGGGCGACGGCGTCCAGCCGTCTTACACAGTGCGGGTCGGCGTCCTGCGCCAGCGCGATCAGCTCACCCCGCGGCGGCAACAATGGTTCCGCTCGGCGCGACCGTGGGTTACAGAGATCATGTTTCTGCCGACGAGCGAAAAACAGGGCTAGGGAGCACACAAATGATCGTGGTCGTATTTCGGGCCTGGCCGAAGGCCGGAATCGGACAGGACTATATGGCGCTCGGCATGCGCATGAGCGAGCTCGCCACGAAAATGCCGGGCCACATCTCGCACAAGAGCTTCGCCTCCGAGGATGGCGAGTGGGTGACCATCGTCGAATTCGCCTCCGAAGCGGAACTGCGCGCCTGGCGCGAGCATCCCGAGCATGTCGCCGCTCAGCAGAAAGGCCGAGAATTGTACTACGCCGAATACCAGATCCAGGTCTGCGAAGTGGTGCGCGAGTCGAAGTTCAAGGCGGCGGGAGCGGCGGCATGATCGTGATGCTTATTCGGGCAGTCCGTTCGGCGACCATGGCCATGTTTCGCTTTCGCCGATTTTACCTGCATTGACCGGACCAAACCTGCGCCAAAAGCGGCCCGGCCGCCGGCGTCGGCTTTGGGTTGACCAGCGTCTCTCGACACGCCATTAAGCTCTTTGCAGAGACACGCATCCGCATCGGGTGAGAACGCGAATGGAAAAGTTCACTATGCTCGAAGGCGTCGCGGCGCCCCTGAAAATGATCAACGTCGATACCGACATGATCATCCCTAAGCAATATCTGAAGACGATCAAACGCACCGGGCTCGGCAAGGGCCTGTTCGCCGAGAAGCGCTTTCGCGACGACGGCAGCGAGAACCCGAATTTCGTGCTCAACAAGCCGGCCTATCGCAAGGCCAAGATTCTGGTCGCCGGCGACAATTTCGGCTGCGGCTCCTCGCGCGAACACGCGCCGTGGGCACTGATGGATTTCGGCATCACCTGCGTGATCTCGACCTCGTTCGGCGACATTTTCTACAACAATTGCTTCAAGAACGGCGTGCTTCCGGTCAAAGTATCGCCCGATGATTTGGAGAAGCTGTTCGACGACGCCGACCGCGGCGCCAACGCGACGCTGACCGTCGATCTCGAAAAGCAGGAAATCCGCGGCCCCGACGGCGGCGTGGTCAAGTTCGAGATCGACCCGCACCGCAAGAAATGTCTGCTCGAAGGTCTCGACGACATCGGGCTCACCATGGTCAAGGGTGACAAGATCGATAATTTCGAGGCCAATACGAAGGCCACAAGGCCTTGGGCGTGAATTCTGTCATTCCGGGGCGCCGCGCAGCGGCGCCCCGGAATGCCGTTCATGACAGCCGCCATTTCTATCACGAATCTGTCCAAGACCTACGCGTCCGGGTTCCAGGCGCTCAAGGACGTAAGTCTGGATATCCGGCATGGCGAGATTTTCGCCCTGCTCGGACCGAACGGCGCCGGCAAGACGACGCTGATCAATATCGTGTGCGGCATCGTGCAGCCGACCTCCGGCACGGTGAAGGTCGACGGCCATGATATTTTGTCCGACTATCGCGCTACCCGCGCGCTGATCGGGCTGGTGCCGCAGGAATTGACCACCGATGCGTTCGAGACACCGCCGGCGACCATGCGGCTGTCGCGCGGCCTGTTCGGCAAGCCGCCGGACCCGGCACACATCGAAAAGGTGCTCCGGGATCTGTCGCTGTGGGACAAGCGGGATTCGCGAATCATCACGCTGTCCGGCGGCATGAAGCGGCGGGTGCTGATTGCCAAGGCGCTGGCGCACGAGCCGCAAATCCTGTTTCTCGACGAGCCGACCGCTGGCGTCGACGTCGAATTGCGCCAGGACATGTGGCAGCTGGTGCGCGAGCTGCGTGCGTCGGGCGTCACCATCATCCTGACCACCCACTACATCGAAGAAGCCGAGGAGATGGCCGACCGGGTCGGCGTCATCAACAAGGGCGAACTGATCATCGTCGAGGACAAGGCCGAACTCATGCGCAAGCTCGGCCGCAAGCAGATGACGCTGGAGCTGCGCGAGCCGCTCGATACCATCCCGCCCGCGCTCGCCGGCCACAAGCTGACGCTTGCCAACGGCGGCAAGGAACTGATTTATACCTACGACACCAAGGCCGAACACACCGGAATCACGGCGCTGCTCGACGAACTGCAACAGGCCGGCATCAGGTTTAAGGATCTGCAGACAACGCAAAGCTCGCTGGAAGACATCTTTGTCGGCCTGGTGAGGCAAGGACAATGAAACTGCCGTTCAACTTTTACGCTGTCCGCGCCATTTACGTGTACGAAATGTCGCGCACGCGGCGCACGCTATTACAAAGCGTCGTCTCGCCGGTGATTTCCACTTCGCTCTACTTTATCGTGTTCGGCTCGGCGATCGGCACGCGCATCACCCAGATCGAGGGCGTCACCTACGGCGCCTTCATCGTGCCCGGGCTCATCATGCTGATGCTTTTGACGCAGAGCACGATGAACGCCTCGTTCGGCATCTATTTTCCGCGTTTTGTCGGCACGATCTACGAAGTGCTGTCCGCGCCGGTGTCGCCGCTCGAAATCGTGCTCGGCTACGTGGGCGCGGCGGCTGTCAAATCGATCATCCTCGGGGTCATTATCATGGCGACCTCGTGGCTGTTCGTGCCGATCCACATTATTCATCCATTCTGGATGGTGGCGTTTCTGGTGCTCACGTCGCTCGCTTTTAGCCTGTTCGGTTTCATTCTCGGACTGTGGGCCGACAGCTTCGAGAAATTGCAGGCGGTGCCGCTGCTCATCATCACGCCACTGACGTTCCTGGGCGGCACGTTCTACTCGACCAGCGTGCTGCCGCCGCCGTGGCGGACTGCGGTATTGTTCAACCCGCTCGTCTATTTGATCAGTGGATTTCGCTGGAGCTTCTTCGGCATCGCCGATGTCAATGTCGGCCTCAGCCTCGCGGCCACGCTGGCATTTTTGGCAATCTGCATGGCGATCGTCTGGTGGTTCTTTAAAACCGGCTACCGACTGAAAAACTAAAGCGCCTCAAGAATTGGCGGCTCTGGCCGGCGGCGACTCTTCGGCCGGTTGCCGGCGCCGCGCAATCGCGTCGGCGATCTCGACCGTGCGGCGCGCCATCTCGGCGTGCAACCGCTCGACCATGCGGCCCTCGATCTGAATGACGCCCTTGCCCTGGTTCTCCGGCAGGTCGAAAGCGGCGATGATCTTGCGCGCCGCTTCCAGCTCTTCGGGCACCGGCGAGAACGCGTCGTTGCAGGCCTCTATCTGTCGCGGGTGAATGAGGGTCTTGCCGTCGAAGCCGAGGTCGCGTGCCTGACGGCACTCTTCGGCAAAGCCCTCGGCATTGCCCAGATCGTTATAGACGCCGTCGAGAATGTCGAGGCCGAATGCGCGCGCGGCGGCAACGCAGTTAGACAGCCACGGCAACATCGGGCCGCGGCCGGGTACGATGCGCGCGCGCGTGTCCTTGGCGAGGTCATTGGTGCCCATGACGAAGCCGGAGAGCCGCGTCTCCGAATCGTGCGCCGCCGCAGCGATGGCGGCGACGTTGAGCATGGCGAGCGGCGTCTCCATCATCGCCCAGACGCGGATGTGCGGATCGGTGCCCATATCGACGATGCGCGCCGCTAAATCCTGCAGCTGATGCGGATCGGATATTTTCGGCACGAGCACGGCGTTCGGCCTGCCGTCGGCGACGGCATGAAGGTCGTCGACCCACCAGCGGGTGTCGAGACCATTGATGCGTACCAGCACCTCGCGGTCGCCGAAGCCGCCCTTCTGCAGCGTATTTTTGATCAGCTCGCGGGCCATGCCCTTGGCCTCGGGCGCCACCGCGTCTTCGAGGTCGAGGATGACGCCGTCGGCCGGCAATTCGCGCGCTTTTTCCAGCGCCCGTGCGTTCGATCCGGGCATGTAAAGGAAGCTGCGACGCGGACGGACTGTCATCGTTCCACGCTGCCGGCGTTCAAGCTGCCTTCTGCTTGGCGATGATCAGCTTACGCTTGATCAGGCATTCGGCGATTTGGATCGCGTTGAGCGCCGCGCCCTTGCGCAGATTGTCGGAGACGATCCACATCGCAAGCCCGTTCTCTACGGTCGCGTCTTCACGGATGCGGCTGATGTAGGTCGCATCCTCGCCCGCCGCCTCGTACGGCGTCACGTAGCCGCCGGGCTCGCGCGAATCGATCACTAGACAACCCGGCGCGGTACGTAAGACTTCGCGCGCCTCGTCGGCGGTGATCGGGTTCTCGAACTCGAGATTGACCGCCTCAGAGTGGCTAATGAAGACCGGCACGCGCACGCAGGTCGCGGTGAGCTTGATCTTGGGATCGAGAATCTTTTTGGTCTCGACCACCATCTTCCATTCTTCCTTGGTGTAGCCGTCCTCCATGAACACGTCGCATTGCGGAATGACGTTAAATGCGATGCGTTTGGGAAACTTCTTGGCGGCCACTTCGTCGAGCGTGAATACCGCCTTGCTCTGCGAAAACAATTCGTCGATCGCCTCCTTACCGGCGCCGGATACCGATTGATAGGTGGCGACCACGACGCGCTTGATTCTCGCGCGGTCGTGCAGCGGCTTGAGCGCGACGACGAGCTGCATGGTCGAGCAGTTCGGATTGGCAATGATGCCGCGCTTGCGGAAGCCGGTTATGGCGTCGGCATTCACCTCCGGGACAATCAGCGGAACGTCAGCGTCGTAACGCCAAGCCGAGGAATTATCGATCACCACCGCGCCAGCGGCGGCAATCTTCGGCGACCATTGCTTGGAGACGGCGGCACCGGCCGACATCAGGCAGATATCGGTCGCGGAGAAATCGTGGTGCTCGAGCGCTTTGACCTTCAGCGTCCGTTCGCCGTAGGAGACCTCGACGCCCTGACTGCGCCGCGAGGCGAGCCCCACGACCTCGTCGGCCGGAAACGAGCGCTCGGCCAGGATGCCGAGCATCTCCCGCCCGACATTGCCGGTCGCCCCGACAACGGCAACGTTGTAGCCCATCCCTAACTCCATCGAAATTCGCCTCCCAACCGACGGTGCCGGAAAGGAGAGCGGAAGCTTCTATGCGAGAACCGTTCCTAATACAACGTTGATGGGCACCGCTGCGGGGCGGTTCTACACGCTCTGCAGGAGGCCATTCCGCCTTCGCGCGCGTTCCCCTATATGGGTCGGATTGCGGTCCGCGCCATCGCCGCGGACCGCCAAGGCGCTGTTACGGCGCGCGGAACCGGGCTAGAATGACGGTGAGGGAAAGCGAGGCGACATGCGCATATTGGCGATAATCGCAGCCGCATTGATGGCTTCTGCTGCGCTCACGAGCACTGCCGATGCGGCAACGAAGAAGAAGCACCCGGTGGTGGAGCGATCGGCAGCCGGCACCGTGATCCAGCCGACGCGCACGATCATCCACAATCCCGACGGCACCACCACGATCATTGTAACGCCGCGGCGTTCCTATCTCGATCCCGGAACGGAAGTGTCCGTAGGCGACGGCAGTTACCGCGACTACATGCTACCGCCGGGCGGAGATCCGGGCCGACCGAATTGGTGGTACGGCCCGGACGAGTCCGGCGGGGCATTTTATATGGTGGGGCAGCCGTACTACCTGCCGGGCATCAACACGAACAATCCGTTCTGATAAAGGCCATCCACGCTCGTAGTTCTGAGCCCGGTATGACGCGTTGCTGCAGCTAGTGGACGGCGGCCGCGCCCGAAAGTGGCGCTGTTCGTTCATAGATACCCTTTGTCGTCACAACGAAATCGATGCGCCCGTCAAGCAGTGCCTTGAGGCACTCGCTCGGCTTGTTGACGATCGGCTCCTCGTGGACGTTGAAGCTCGTATTGACCAGCACGGGAAGGCCGCTCTCGCGCTCGAATGCGGCGAGTATGTCGTAATAGAGCGGATTTGTGTCGCGCTCGATGGTCTGCGGACGCGCCGAGCCGTCGATGTGAACGACCGCCGCGATGCGCTCGCGCCATTCCGCCTTCACGTTGCAGGTGATGGTCATGAACCGACACGCGTAGGCTGACATCGGCCGCGGCCGACAAGGTGGATCAGACGTTTGCCGGCTGAGCGACCATTGCCGGACGCGCGGTCGACAGGATTCTCTACAACGCGAGGGTTTAGTCAGCCCGTGAGCTTCTCCAACTCGGCAACGATCGCAGCGCCCATCGCGGCAGTGCTGACGACCGAAGCGCCTTCTGACCTGATGTCGGCGGTGCGCAAGCCGCTCGACAGCGTGGCGGCGATCGCCTTATCGAGCAGGTCGGCCTCTTTGCCCATGTTGAACGAGTAGCGCATCGCCATGCCGAACGAGGCAAGCATGGCGATCGGATTGGCCATGCCCTTGCCGGCGATATCTGGCGCCGACCCGTGTACCGGCTCGAACAACGCCTTGCGGCGCCTGGTCTTCGGATCGAGTTCGCCGAGCGAGGCGGACGGCAGCATGCCGAGCGAGCCGGTGAGCATCGCCGCCACGTCCGACAGCATGTCGCCAAACAGATTGTCGGTGACGATCACGTCGAACTGCTTCGGCCAGCGCACCAGCTGCATGCCGCCGGCGTCCGCCAGCATGTGCTCGAGCTGCACGTCCTGGTATTCGCGCGCGTGCACCGCTTCGACCACCTCGTGCCAGAGCACGCCGGTCTTCATCACGTTGCGCTTTTCCATCGAGGTGACCTTGTTGCGTCTCTTGCGCGCCAGCTCGAAGCCGACCCGGGCGATGCGCTCGATCTCGTAGGTGTCGTAGACTTGCGTGTCGATCGCGCGCTTCTGGCCGTTGCCGAGGTCGGTGATGGTCTTCGGCTCGCCGAAATAGACCCCGCCGGTCAATTCGCGCAAGATGATGATGTCGAGCCCCTCGACTGCCTCGCTCTTGAGGCTCGAAGCATCGGCCAGCGCCGGATAGACAATCGCCGGCCGGATATTGGCAAACAGCCCGAGATCCTTCCTCAGACGCAGGAGCCCGGCCTCCGGCCGCACGTCGAACGGCACCTTGTCCCATTTCGGTCCACCGACCGCGCCGAAGATCACCGCGTCCGCCGCGTGCGCCTTCGCCATGGTCTCCTCGGTGACGGCGACCTTGTGGGCGTCGTAACAAGCGCCGCCCACGAGACCTTCTTCGATTGCGAAATCAGCAATCCCGGCTTTGGCAAGGAAGTTGAGCAGCCGCTTCACCTCGGCCATGACCTCCGGTCCGATACCGTCTCCGGGGAGCAACAAAACTTTAAAAGTCGGCATTACAACGCCTCACTCGCGATCTGGCGTCGATTGCTAAAGGGCTGCTCCAGGCTTGGCAAGCAGCATTGCTGGCCGAATTGCATCTCATGCATCCAGTGATAAATTCCGCTGCAAGGCGACAACGTTCTCAACAACCCGGTGACGGAACGCTCGCGAATGCGCACCCTATTCCCACAGGACGCGGAAACCGAACTGAAGCGCGTGTTTTTCGCGAACACCGACCGGGGCTATTTTGTGGAAGTCGGGGCCAATCTGCCGCGCGACGGCTCGCAGACATTCGATCTCGAAGGGCGCGGCTGGACCGGCGTTCTCGTTGAGCCCCAGGCAGACTTGGCCGACGGGCTCAGGCGGCAACGCTCGGCAAGGGTCTTCGCGGCGGCATGTTCTTCGCGGCGACACGCCGGAGGTTTCATGACACTTCACCTCGCCGGTGGCCATTCTTCCTTCGACGCCAAGCTCAATCTCGCCGAAGTCAAGCCACACGGCGCCGTTGCGGTACCGGTGCGGACGCTGGACGAAATCCTGATCGAAGCGCAGGCGCCGGCCATCGACTTTGTTTCGATCGACGTTGAGGGGCACGAACTGGATGTCCTCGATGGATTCGATCTGGCGCGATGGCAGCCGCACCTGATACTGATCGAGGATCTGCTCCTGCATCTGCGGTTACATCGTTACCTGCAACGAGCGGGGTACCGTTGGCTGCGCCGCACCGGGATCAATAATTGGTACGTGCCAACTGATAAGGCGCCCTCGCTAGGGTGGGATGGGCGATGGCAGTTCTTTAACAAGTTCTATCTCGGCACACCGTTCCGTCGCCTGCGGATGGCATGGCGGAGGCTGTGGACAGTTCCGCGCTTTGTGGACTCGCAACAGTCTTACAGCCCGCTGAACCAGTTGTAGCCCTGGTTCTCCCAATAGCCGCCGGCATCGTTGTTCTGCACCCACATGGCGGTGACGTACTTGGGATTCTTGAAGCCGAGCTTGGTCGGGATGCGGATCCTGACCGGGAATCCGTAGATGGTCGGCAGGACCTTGTGATCGAACTTGAGCGTCAATTGCGTCTGCGGATGCAGCGCCGTGGGCATGTCGATCGTGTTCGAATAGCCCTCGGCACACTGGAACCAGACATATTTGGCCCTGGTGTCGGCACCTACGATCTGCAGGAAATCGGAAAGTCGCACCCCCTGCCAGGAGCCGATGACGCTCCAGCCCTCGACGCAAACCAGCCGCGTTATCTGAGAAACCTCCGGCAATTTATAAAGATCGGGGAGAGTCCACGGCTTTTTATTGTCGATCAGGCCGCCGACCTCCAGCCGGTATTTGTCTCCATCGATCACCGGGGCCTCATCCTCGCTGTAAAAGCCGTTGAATGGGAACGGCCGGGTGACGTCGCTCTCCGAATAGGTCGGCGCCAAAGTGTGCGGATTGAACAGCCGCGCCTGCACCCAATCGTTGAAGTTGGAGACGACGCGCAGCGCCTTTTCCGACGTGTCGCCGTCGATGATGTCGCAACCAGTCAGCGCGGCGAGCGCACCGACGCTGACGATTCCGCGCATGAACAGTCGCCGCGATTGCGCCGGCAGGAGGTTTGCCGCGTCCCTGATGAGCAGGTTCGGATCGACGCCAGGCACGGCTTTGCGCGGACGAGCCATCGCTTTCACTTCCTCTTTTCAGCGTCCGAAGATCATAGCGCGCAGGCTTTTCGGCACGATAAGCGTGAGCAGAACGTGCACGGCCAGGAAAGTCACGATCGCCGTCATGGCGGCGAAGTGCACATAACGCGCCGTGTTGTAGCCGCCGAAGAAATCTGTGAGCCACCAGAACTGCACCGGCTTCCAGATCGACAGGCCGGACAGCACGATCACGAAACCGGACAGGATCACACCCGCATAGAGCAGCTTCTGCACCGCGTTATAGACCGAGAGGTCGTCGTGTGAGAGCTTGCCGCCCAGCGCGGCCACCATGTCGCGCACGACTTCGCGCGGACGGATGGGAAACAGCTTGCGCCGGAAGCGCCCGGTCAGGATGCCAAGGCTAATATAAATGATGCCGTTGATCACCAACAACCACATGGCGGCAAAATGCCACAACAGCGCGCCGGCGAGCCAATTGCCGAGCGCGATCTGCATCGGAAACGTGAAGCCGAAGAGCGGGGAAGCGTCGTAGATCTGCCAGCCCGAGCCGATCATCATCAACATGGCGAGCGCATTGATCCAATGCGTGACGCGCACCCACGCCGGATGAATGATCGGCGCTTTGGGTGTCGCTCTCGCGGCCGCTATGGGCAAATCCGTTGCGGCTTCAACCGTCATGTCATTCATCCGATTTTTCGGAACCTATAACAAACCAACACCAAGGCGGGCACTCACATTCCCGTCAGCGAACCTCTCCCCACGATCAATGTGGGGAGAGGACCACGACGGGCGAGCCGCAACTATCATACGCGTTACATGGGCGGCAGCAGCACCGCGTCAATGACCTGAATCACGCCGTTCGACTGCATCACGTTGGCGATCGTGATATTGGCGACATCGCCTTTGGCGTCGGTGACGGTAAGTTTGCCGGGGCCGGCCTGCTTGACAATGAGGTCATCGCCCTCGACGGTCTTAAGCTTGGTCATCCCCTCGCCCGCCCTGATCGCCTTCATCAGACCGGCGGTGGTCATGCGGCCGGAGACGACGTGATAGGTCAGCACCTTCACCAGCATCGCCTTGTTTTCCGGCTTGAGCAGGTTATCAACGGTGCCAGGCGGCAATTTGGCGAAGGCTTCGTTGGTCGGTGCAAACACGGTGAACGGACCCGGCCCCTCCAGCGTTTGCACAAGGCCGGCGGCTTTCACCGCGGCGACCAGCGTCGTGTGGTCCTTGGAATTGATCGCGTTCTGGATGATGTTCTTCGACGGATACATCGGCGCGCCGCCGACGACGACGGGCTTCTCCGACATTTGCGCATAGAGTGGCGCAGTGGTGACCGCGCCGAAGGCCAATACCGCCGCAGCGGCAAACAAAGCGAAACGCTTCGACATGTTCGTCTCCATGTTGCATTGAAATTCGCCGTTGAGATTTGACGCCGAACCGCCGGCGAGACGCGATAGGTATCGTCGTCGCTTCCAGATACGGCGATAGCGCATGCGGGTTTCAGCCCCGCGCGCTCACGGCCGCGTGAAAATCATTTCCGTAACGCGACGCGCTTTGCCGCGCGGCAACGCCGCGCTATGAAGCAGCGTTCTGCGTGCGGATTTAGCCAGAAGGAATGCCCAATGGGGAAGACAAGTCCCGGCAATCATTTTGAAGATTTTCGCATCGGCCAGGTCATCCGCCACGCCACCCCGCGCACCGTCACGGTCGGCGACGTCGCGCTCTATACCGGCCTGTTCGGCGGCCGTTTCGCTGTGCAATCGTCCGATGAATTTGCCAAGGCGATCGGCTACCAGCGCTCCCCGATCGACGATTTCCTCGTCTTTCACATCATCTTCGGCAAGACCGTGCCCGACGTTTCGCTCAACGCGGTCGCCAACCTCGGCTACGCCGGCTGCTATTTCCGCAAACCCGTCTATCCGGGCGATACGCTTTCCGCGCTCTCCGAGGTGATCGGGTTGAAGGAAAATTCGAGCCGCAAGACCGGCATCGTCTACGTGCGCACCACCGGCACCAATCAAGACGGCGCCGCGGTCCTCGAATACGTTCGCTGGGTCATGGTGCGCAAAGGCAACGAAGCGGCGGCGGCGCCCGGTGATCACGTTCCGCGGCTACCGACCGTGCTCGACCCGAAAGTCCTCGGCGAGGCCTGCCCACCGATCGATGTCGCCGATTACGATTTCGCACTCGCTGGCAGTCCACACCGATTCGGCGATTATCAGGTCGGCGAAAAGATCGATCACGTTGACGGCTTGACGGTGGAAGAGACGGAGCACCAGATCGCCACCCGGCTTTATCAGAATACCGCGCGCATTCATTTTGATCTGTATGGCGCCAAGAAAGGCCGCTTCGGCAATCGGCTGATCTACGGCGGGCACGTCATTTCGCTGGCTCGCGCTCTGACCTTCAACGGGCTGGCCAACGCCTTCCATATCGCAGCGATCAACGGCGGCCGCCACGTCGCGCCGTTATTCGCAGGCGGTACCGTATTCGCCTGGTCGGAAGTGCTGGCGAAGGCCGAGCTTTCGGGGAGAAGCGATGTCGGCGCGCTGCGTCTACGCACGATCGCGACGAAGGATCATCCGTGTGCCGACTTCCCGCAGAAGAATGGTGACGACGACCATCCGGCCGTGATCCTCGATCTCGATTATTGGGCGCTCATCCCGCGGTAGCGGAGATCAGGTATCGGACATTGGTAATCAGGTATCCGACACCTGATACCTGATTTCTATTGCCTCGTTCCTGATCCCCTTAAGTGCTCCACCAGTTGCCGCGCATAGAGCGGCAGGTCGCCCATCTTGCGGATGCAGATGGTCAACTCGCGCACCGCCCAGGGATCGGTCAGCGGCACGAGCGCGATCGCCATGGTTTTTTGCACCCGCCGCGCAGTGGTTTCCGGCACGATGCCGATGCCGACGCGACATTCGACCAAGCGGCACACCGCGTCGAACGAGCGCAGTTGCACGCGCAACCGCAACGGCCGGCCGATGCGCACCGCTTTCGAAGCGAGGAACCGTTGCAAGGCGCTGGAACGGTCGAGGCCGACGAAATCGTGGTCGAGCACATCTTCGAAGCCGATCTTTGTGCGGCTTGCGAGCTTATGATCGCGCGCCACGACAAGCACGAAGCGGTCGCGGCGGAACGGATAGGTTTCCAGCGTACCTGCATCGACGGTGCCGGCAACAATGCCGAGGTCGGCCGTGCCTTCGGCGATCAGGCCGACAATTTCGTCGCTTAGTCGCTCTTCGAGATCGACGCTGACATTCGTGTGAGAGGCCAGAAATGAGCTGAGTGCTTCGGGCAAAAACTCAGTCAGCGCGTTGGTGTTCGACAAGACGCGAATCTGTCCGGCAAGGCCGCCCCCATAAGCACCGAGGTCTTCGTGCAGGCGCTCGGCCTGGCGCAGAATCGTGCGCGCATGTTGCAGCAGCGTGCGGCCGGCCTGAGTCGGCGAGACGCCTTGCCGCCCGCGCGTGAGCAGCGCGACGCCAAGCGCCTCCTCCATGTTGCGCACGCGCGTCGAGGCGGCGGCAAGCGCCAGATGCGCACGCTCGGCGCCGCGAGTGATGCTGCCCGCCTCGACGACGTGGCGAAACAGGCTGAGATCGGCGAGATCGAACCGCACGGGGTATCGTGATCCTTCGGATTTGGCGAAGCTGAGCTTCACTAGAAGCCGATTGCAAAAGAATAACTCACGCTGCATCTTTCGCCTAGGACGAAATGATCGCCGCGACGGACCGTGTGCAGGTTGTCTAAGTCAGATTGCGGCTGGTAGGCGAATTCGATAGGAACGGTCTCCAGGCGTGGAGCCGCCGTCTCGCGGCACGGACCAAAGACCAATGGCTGAAGCACGTTCGTTTGAAGGACCGCGGGCCGCCGAGAGGCCGTTGTCGCCGCACCTGCAAATTTACCGCCCGATGCTGACGATGATGATGTCTATCGTTCATCGCATTACCGGCATTGGTCTGTATTTCGGCACGTTATTGCTGGCGTGGTGGATAAATTCGGCGGCAGGGCCGAATGGCTACGCCAAGTTCGAAGCGTTTATTGGTTCCTGGATCGGCCGCTTGATCCTGTTCGGCTACACTTGGGCGCTCATTCACCACATGCTGGGCGGCATCCGCCACCTGATCTGGGACACTGGCCGCGGTTTTGGGCCGAACGAGCGCGAATGGCTCGTCGCCGCCAACCTAGTCGGCTCGATCGCCATCACGGTTCTGTTGTGGATCGTCGGACTGCTTTTCGTCGGAGGTCCGCAATGACCCCGCCCAAGCACATCCGCACTCCGCTGGCGCGCGTGCGCGGCTTCGGCGCGGCGAAGTCGGGTACCGGACATTTCTGGTTGCAGCGGGTAACGGCCATCGCCAACATTCCGCTGACCATCGTTGCAGTCA
Source organism: Xanthobacteraceae bacterium (assembly GCA_030037065.1). GTDB lineage: Bacteria > Pseudomonadota > Alphaproteobacteria > Rhizobiales > Xanthobacteraceae > BOG-931. Next base: position 708 of record JASHRW010000264.1, on the reverse strand, counting down.
TCATCATGATCATGCTGCTCGGCCGCAATCAGCCGGCGGTGGCGCAGATTTTGGGCTCGTCGACCGTCGCCATCATCATGCTGCTGTTTATCGTTTCGATCATGGCCCATATGAGAATCGGCATGCAGGTGGTCATCGAGGATTACGTTCACGATGAGACCGCCAAGCTCGGCCTGCTGATCGCCAATAACTTCTTTGTCGCCATCGTCGGACTGACTGCGGTGTACGGTATTCTCAAGCTCTCCTTCGGGCTGTAAGCATGGCAGAGAACAGATCGAACGGCGGCGCTGCGGCTCCCTCCATCAACGGCCGCACCTACCCGATCGAAGACCACACTTATGACGTCGTCGTCGTCGGCGCCGGCGGCTCAGGCCTGCGCGCCGTGGTCGGTTGCGGCGAAGCCGGATTGCGCACCGCCTGCATCACCAAGGTGTTCCCGACCCGCTCGCACACCGTGGCGGCGCAGGGTGGCATCGCTGCGGCGCTCGGCAATATGGGCGAGGACGATTGGCGCTGGCACATGTACGACACCGTCAAGGGATCGGACTGGCTCGGCGATCAAGACGCCATCGAATATCTGTGCCGCAATGCGCCGGAGGCCGTTTACGAATTGGAACATTGGGGCCTGCCGTTCTCGCGCCGTGAGGAGGACGGCAAGATCTATCAGCGCCCGTTCGGCGGCATGACCACGCATTATGGCAAAGGCAT
>JASHRW010000263.1 GCA_030037065.1 Xanthobacteraceae bacterium | reverse complement strand
CTCGCCCACCGCGCAAGCCGGACAGGGGACGGGATCAGGTCGGCGCACAATGCCGACGACGAGATCGCCGGCAGCCAAGCCGCTTCCGGCGGGCGCCTCCTGCACGCGCCCGAGCGACTCGTGGCCGATGACGAGCCGCTGCTTGCCGGGCGGTGCCCAGCCGTAAGCGCCGGCCACGATTTCGCGGTCAGTGCCGCAGACACCGAGCGCCAAGGTGCGCACCAGCACCGAGCCGTCGGATTGCGGCGGATCGGCCACATTTTCGACACGTGCCGAATTTGGGACATTCGGCGCAACTGTGAGAGCCCGCATGGGTTGTTCCGCGATTGTTCCGGCCTCGAATGTGGCCGCCTCCGCCCGGCCCCCGCGAGCGGAAGAAGATTGGTATAATCCTTATAACGCCGCCGAACCGAAAAGTTCCGACAATGGAACTTATCGGCGACTTGGACGTTGGGGCGCGATGCGGCTGCGTGCTGGGGCGCGTCGCGAGAGCCGGTGAGGGCGCACGGGTCATGGACGCAATCGGACGCAGACGTTGGGCTATCGCCGAAGGGTACATTCCGTCGCAGAGCTCGTTTTCCGATCGCACGCTGATCTCCCATGAAACCGCTTGCATCCTCAACGCCACCGATCGTGAGGCGCATGTCCAAATTACCGTATTTTTTGCGGATCGTGAGCCGATCGGGCCCTATCGCGTGACCGTGGCGCCGCGCCGCACGCTTCATCTGCGCTTTAACGATCTCAAGGAACCGGCGCCGGTTCCGCGAGATACCGATTACTCCTCGGTTTTCGAATCCGATGTTCCTATCGTGCTGCAACATACCCGCCTTGATTCGCGCCACGCCGAAGTGAGCCTGCTCTCGACAACGGCGTACGCTGAGGCTTGACGTCCCGCACGACATTCCCCGAAATTCGGCGAAATTCTGGAAAGGTCACGCGGCGCAATCGAGAAGAGCCGGTCGGTACGACTCTTCAGGTGTTTGGCTGCAATGCGGCGTTGCAGGAACAAATGCTCAGCGCGCGGGTTGTCGGAACACCCAACCGGAGGTATCCCCGTGAGCGTCATCGTCGTTTCCAACCGCGTTGCGCGGGCAAAAAGCGATGAACCCATTGCTGGAGGACTAGCCTCTGCGCTGATTCCGATGGTCAAGGAATCCGGCGCGATCTGGGTCGGTTCCAGCGGCCATGCCGGCGACGCCGCGCTAACCCGGGATTCTTTCGCCAAGATCGAAGCGCTCGGCCGCGGTGCGCTGGCGACTGTCGACATGCCGGCGCGGCATTATCGCGGCTACTACGAGGGTTTCGCCAATTCGGCCTTGTGGCCGGCGCTGCATTCGCGGCCGGACCTTATTCAGGTCACCGCCGACGAGTACGCGTCGTATCGCGAGGTCAACGCTTTCATGGCGCGGGCGCTGTTGCGCTTTTCCGGACCGGAAGCGGTCTTCTGGGTGCAGGATTACCATTTCCTGACGCTCGGCGCCGAGCTACGCCGCTTCGACGTTAGGCGTCCGATCGGCTTTTTCCTGCACACGCCGTGGGCGGAGCGCAGCACGATGGCCGCCGTGCCGCATCACGGCGATCTCGTTTCGGCGATGCTCGCCTACGATCTCATCGGCTTTCAGACCGACGACGATCGGCGCAATTTTGAAGATTACCTGCAGTTCGAGTTCGGACTGTCCGCCGTCGACGGGACCGTGATGTCGAAGCACGGACAGACCCAGCTTGCGACGTTCCCGATCGGCATCGACGTCGATGAATTCGCCGCGCGAGCCACCAAGGCGATCGCACGCCCGGAGATCGGGCGGCTGCGCGCGAGCTTGCAGGGCGCCAAGCTCGCGCTTGGCGTCGACCGTCTGGATTACTCCAAGGGCTTGGCCAACAGGATACGCGCGTTCGATCGCATGTTCGAGCTCGAGCCGTCGTTGAAACGCGCGGTGTCGCTGTTGCAGGTGGCGGTGCCGTCGCGCGGAAACATCCGCGCCTATCGCGAGCTCAAGTCGGAGCTTGCCGCACTGGTGGGTGAAGTCAACGGTCGCCATGGCGAGGTCGATTGGGCGCCGATCCGCTATCTCAACAAGGGCTTCGCTCAATCGACGCTGGCCGGTTTCTATCGCGTAGCGCATGTCGGTTTGGTCACGCCGCTGCACGACGGAATGAATTTGGTCGCCAAGGAGTACGTGGCGGCCCAGAATCCGTTCGACCCAGGCGTGCTCGTGCTGTCCTCCTTCGCCGGCGCGGCGAAGGAGCTTGATGCCGCGCTCATCGTCAACCCGCACGATGTCGACGGCATGGCGCGGCAGATCGCCAAGGCGCTTGAAATGCGCCTTGAGGAACGGCGCGAGCGTTGGGGAAACATGGTGAATCGGCTGCGGCGTTCCCCGGTGCAGATCTGGTTTTCCGACTTCCTGCATGCACTCTCGGATCTCGGCCGACCGCCGGCGAAGATTGCGGCCGCACGTCCGGCGGCAATGCCGATCATGCTCGATCGCGCCGGCAGCAGCAGGTCACTGCACAGCCACTGATCCGCCGGCGACTGCCTTGCGGATCGGACCGCAGGCTCCTTTCAATACGCTGCGGCTGCGGGCGTCGCAGCTGTGGATATCTTTCATAGAAGTCGAAGGCCAACGCGAATCAGTGCTAGCTACTGTTCTGTGTCATTATTGTGATTGTGACTGGGAGTTTTTGTAGTCAGGTGGTTTCTGTAATCAGGTAGTTTCTGTAGTCATTGTGGCAGCCAGAATTGGTACATCCGTCATCAAATCCCAGTAGCAAATCCAAGTTGGCTCCAGTCAAGATTCGCCCGGACATTGCGGCAGGTCGCGAACATGGGTTACGGCGACGCCTATTCCGATTCGGTCGAGCCTATTACGAGCAGGAACGCCGACATTATTGGCGTCACCGCCGCCGCTCGAGACCTGACCGGACACGAGTCCGGCGAAGCTGGTCCTGAAGCTTTGCGTTCGGCTGCCCTTGGTCCGAAGGCCGGGTCAATTGCCTGCGAAATCAGGCATCCGCTGAGCGCAATCATGGCGAATGCCAATGCCGCTCGGCATTGGCTGAGCAGGCCGGATCCGAACCTTGCGGAAGCGCTCGCCGCGCTCGCTCGGATCGTCAAAGACAGCGCTCGCATCGATGACATGATTTGACGGTTGTCGGTAATGTCCCGGCAGGCGCGTCGGTCGAAGGGCGTGGCCGCGGAAGCAGCCGCTATGTCTGATTTCCGTCCTTCGCCGCGCGCAACGTCTTTCGCTTCACCGCGTGGCTCTTGGCCAAACCGGCTCTTTGGGCCGCCTGCTGCAAGGTGCGGCGGATTTCGTCGCGCTTCTCGTGGATCGAGGCGATCACCGGGCCGGTGGCGCGTCCCAACCCGATGAGTGCCGCCTCCGACAGCTGCAGGCTCGCTTCGATGGTTTCGGGGACGGCATCGCTGGCGCCGAGACTATAGAGATGACTCGCGTGCGCGGCGTCGCGCGCCCGCGACACGATAAGGATATCGGGTCGCAATGCGCGCACATGTGCGACCACGTCGTCGATGACGCTTTGGGTGTGGATGGTGATGATGACGCCCGCCGCTCGCGAAAGCCCGCAAGCTTCGAGGAACATCGGGTCGGCGGCGTCGCCATAATAGACGTCGTACCCGTCGCGGCGGTCGCGCGTCACCGCCGCAGCGTCCATATCGGCCGCAATATAGGGGATACCGTGCTCCTTCAGCAGCGCGCAGACGAGCTTGCCGACACGGCCATAGCCGACAACGATCGCGTGGTCTTGCCCCTCGCTCGGACGGACAGCAAGCTCGGCCGGCACCGAGCCGGTCGGCCTGAGCTGCGACGCAAAGCGCCGCCCGGCGAACGAGAGGAGCGGCGTCAGCAGCATAGTGACCGATGTAACGGCAAGCGTGAAACTTTCAATGCGCGGCTCGATCAGACCCGCAGCGGCCGCCATGCCGATGCCGACGAAAGCGAATTCGCCGCCGGGGCCAAGCAACAGGCCGGTCTCCACCGCGACCGGCCAGGACAACCGGAACAGCCTGCCAAGCCCGATGACGATCAGCGACTTCACGGCGATCAGGCCGGCGATGGCGGCAACCAACAGGAGCGGATCGCGCAAAAGTTCTCGGACGTCGATCTCCATGCCGACGGTGAAGAAAAACACACCGAGGAGGAGCGCCTTGACCGGCGCGACGGCGGCTTCGATCGCCTTACGGTACTCGGTTTCCGCAAGTAGCAGGCCGGCGACGAAGGCGCCGAGCGCCATGGACATCCCCGCTTCATTGGCAAGCACCCCGGCGCCAACAATTACGAACAGCACGGCGGCAATGAACAGCTCTCGGGAACGCGTTGCCGCCACCAGATGAAACAACGGACGCATCAGCCAGCGGCCGAATATGACGATGACGGCGAGTGCAGCGGCGGCGGAAGCGATCGCGCCGCCCAGGCTGGCGAGAACCGATTTGCCCGGTCCGCCGGCAAGGATGGCGACGAACATCAGGATCGGTATGACGGCGAGGTCCTGCGCCAGCAGCATGGAGAAGCTGGTGCGCCCGACGCTGGTGGTCAGCCGTTCCTGCTTCGACAGGAGTTCGAGCACGATCGCGGTCGACGACAGCGACAGGCTGGCGCCGAGAATGAGGGTAGCCGCCGGCTTTTCCCCGGTCGCTGCCGCGACGGCGGCGATCAAGCCGGTGGTGATCAGCACCTGCAGTCCACCAAGCCCGAACACGTAGCGACGCATCGTCAGCAGGCGATGGAACGACAATTCAAGCCCGATCAGAAACAACAGGAAGACGACGCCGAGTTCGGCGATGCCAGCGACATCCCTGGCGTCGCCGACGGTGAACCAATACAGGATCGGAAACGAGCGGATGAACGAGCCAAGCCCCAGCGGCCCCAAAATGGCGCCGGCGACCAGGTAGCCGAGCGTGGGACTGAAACCCAGTCGAGTGACGATCGGCACCAGGATGCCCGCCGTGCCGAGCACAACGAGCGCGTCGCTGTAGGCAGCGATATTGATCGTCGGTGGCACGATTCCTCCGGTACAGGGCGGCCTTCCCGGTAGATTAAGCCCACTCGGGCGTACGTTCCATGAAGGGAAGGCGACGTCTGACGGCCCCTAAAGGGCTTGTCTGGAAGTGGAATTACTCGCCTGAGATTTGTCTTGGAGTGAAATCTAAGCGCGAAAATAATCGAGGTGTTGCCGTAAAACTACAATCTTAGGTAGAGTATTCTGATTACACTGGCGGTGATGGCGGCGTTCTGGTTCTGAGCGAGACCCATGCCGAGGCGCGCAAATGTGGTTCACGCCGAACTGGTCGTTCCTCGCCAAGTTCGACGGCGAATTTGCTTCCGGCTCGCAGACCTATGCCGGATCGGGAACGCTGCGCCATTCGTGGTGAGTGGACTCGTCGGCGGAAGCCGCCGCATTCAGCCCGGCCGCAGCGGCAAACGCAGTTCGTTGAGCTTGTGGATGAGCTCGGTCATCCGCGTGCAGCCGGTCTTCTCCCGCAATCGGCGTAGGTGCGTGTAAATCGTGTTGAGGCTGAGCGCCCGCTCCCGCGCGTAATCTTGAAGGGTAACGCCGGACTGCAAGGCCCGGGCCAGCGCGGCTTCCGCTTGGGTGAAGCCGAACAAGTCGCGCAGGGCACCGATCGTCGCGGCGTCGCGGCCGAACGGGTCGCGCACCAAAACGATGGCCACTGCTTGCGAAGGCCGGGATGGTCCGTCGCGGTCGATCAGCGGACGCACCGACACGAAATAGGACTCCGCCCCATCGGGGCGCATCACCGCAAAATCGGCGGTGCGGACGTCGTCCGTAGCGCCCGCTTTCAAGCGCAGGATGGCGGCGAGCGCGGCATTGAACTTGTCGCGTGCCTCTGCGTCGGCAAATTCGATCATGCCTTTGCTCAGGCGGATGCCGCCGTTGCGGCGAGCGATGCCCTGAAAGCGCTCGTTGGCGTAGATGACCTTGCCGTCAGCTTGCAGGAGCGCCACGCCATCGGCGAGCCAATCAAGTGTGCGTTCGAGCGCGTCGCGTATTTCTCCGGACCGTTTGAGGCGCTGCGCCACGTCAAACGCTTGGTGGACGTGCGGCAGGACCTTCCGCATGAGCGCAATTCCGGCGAGCTCCACGTGGCCTTGCTGCGGCGAACGCTGCACCGTTATGGCGGTAAAATGTTCGGGTGAGCTTTCGATAATGCCGCAGACGTAGAAACGGCAGTCGAAACGCGCCAGAAATTCGGCATAAAACGGCGATCGCTGCATCGTCTCCGCGTCGACAGTACAGTGATCGTAGAGAACGTCGCCTGACTTCGCGCCAAGATGTGATGGAATGCGAGGGTTGAGTGCGACGTATTGGTCGACGTAGGCGACCTGGCCCGGCAAGGGTAGGCCGTGCGACAGGAACAGGCGCGGACGGAACGTGGACTTGTCGAGAATTTCCAAAGTTGCGCCGCGTCCGCCGATCAACCGCGTGACGGCATCCAAGGCCTCTGGCCAGCGGTCGGTATTGAGGCCAGCCGCGTGGACGGCCTCGATGGTGGTGAGGAGATCTTCGGACCGCATAGCAAGCGCCGATCCTGCGCGGGAAATGCCCGGGATCCGCAACCATAGCTGTTTTCGAGCTGGCTCCCAATGGAAACTTCAGCGCTAATCTCAGCCGCGTTGGCCAGGGCTGTCGTCACCAAATTTGGTGATGGCGCACCCTAGCGAGGCATAAGGCTACGCAGAGAACGCATGGGTCGGAGGGGAGCTTACGCAGAGCAGTGTTCGTGCTTATGGTCGTATCTTCAAATTCGTAACAGCAGTGACACCAGTTCGCTCTGTCGCCGCGTGCCGGTTTTGCCATAGACGGCCTTTAATTGGGTTCGGATCGTCTCCAGAGAGACGCCAAACTGTTCCGCGGCCTGCGCAACCGAGACTCCCGTTGCCACGAGCGAGGCGAGCCGCGCCTCCGCCGGAGACAGCCGGAAAGTCTGGGCCAAGACGGCCGATGGCGGCGCGGATTTTTTGTCCAGATCGGAGAAGACCAGCAGCGCGCGGGCGCCGAGAAACGGCGTTCGCGCCGCGCCATCGACCGGCAGCACGCGGATCACGAGCGGCTGCTTTCCCGCGCGCCGGACCATGATCGGCGCCACCGGCAGCGCCGCCGCCTCGGGAGTCGTTCGCAGCTGATCGACAAAATCGGCGAGGACGGATCTCGCTTCTCGGTCGCGCACCGTCAGGCGCCGGTTGCGGACGTAAATCTCGTCGTCGAAAATTCCTTCGGCGCTTTCATTCGCACCGAGCACGAAGCCGAGCCGGTCAAGCGCAAGCACCGGATGACCGACGCGGTGCAGTGAGTTGCCGACCCCCGAAAGCGCCATCCGACCGACCGCCTTGGACAAGGTCGCGGTTTCGGTCAACCGCTGCGAGAGCCGCGCCAGAGCGCGCTTTTCGTGCTGTTCAAACGGCCCCTGCTGCGGTGAGCGTATAATGAGCATAGCCCACAGCGCTGAACCTGACATAAAACCAACGGCCGCGAACCATTGCAGGCCGAACGGCACCAGGACTTCATTGTAGAAACCCAAGCGCTTCATTTCGTCCGAAGTCACGATGTCTTGATCGCTGATAACCTGGTAGCCACGCAGGAGCAGCGGCAAGCCCCGTTCTGCAAGCGTATCTCGCCTGTGCCAACCTGTAGCGAAATAATTGTCGTATGTTTCGACGAGACGTGCGCTGCGGGGAATCTCCGGCATTGCAATGTCGCTACGAAACAGCGCCGCGCCGGTCGCGCCAGCGGCGGCACCGATCTGCTCCAGTACGTTCGGCCACACGCTCGGATCGACGACAGCCTCGCCGAGGCCGGCGCCGACCGCGAGCAGCCGCTCGGCATT
>JASHRW010000262.1 GCA_030037065.1 Xanthobacteraceae bacterium | reverse complement strand
TTCCGCGCAAATCGGTGCACGAGCCGATGGCGACGGGACTCAAAGCCATCGACGCGCTCATTCCGATCGGCCGCGGCCAGCGCGAGCTGATTATCGGCGACCGCCAGACCGGCAAGACCGCGATCGCTCTCGATACGATTCTCAACCAGAAACCGCTCAACGCCACCGGCGACGAGAAAATCAAGCTCTACTGCGTTTACGTGGCGGTCGGGCAGAAGCGTTCCACGGTCGCGCAGTTCGTCAAAGTCTTGGAGGAAAACGGCGCGCTCGACTATTCGATCGTGATCGCGGCCACCGCGTCCGATCCGGCGCCGATGCAGTTTTTGGCGCCATTTTCGGGCTGCGCCATGGGCGAATATTTCCGCGACAACGGCATGCACGCAGTCATCATTTACGACGATCTGTCCAAGCAGGCCGTGGCATACCGGCAGATGTCGCTGCTTCTCCGCCGGCCGCCGGGACGCGAGGCGTATCCGGGCGATGTGTTCTATCTGCACTCGCGGCTCCTTGAGCGCGCCGCGAAGATGAACGACGATAACAAAGCCGGCTCGCTGACCGCCCTGCCGGTGATCGAGACGCAGGCCAACGACGTGTCGGCCTATATCCCGACCAACGTCATCTCCATTACCGACGGCCAGATCTTTCTGGAGACCGACTTGTTCTACCAGGGCATCCGCCCGGCGGTGAATGTCGGTCTCTCGGTATCGCGGGTCGGTTCGGCGGCGCAGACCAAGGCGATGAAGAAAGTCGCCGGCCGCATCAAGGGGGAGCTCGCGCAATATCGCGAAATGGCGGCATTCGCCCAGTTCGGCTCCGACCTCGACGCCACCACGCAGCGCCTGCTCAACCGCGGCTCGCGGCTTACGGAACTCCTCAAGCAGCCGCAATTCTCGCCGCTGAAGATGGAAGAGCAGGTCTGCGTGATTTATGCCGGCGTCAACGGTTATCTCGATCCGCTGGCGGTCGAACGCGTGCACGCGTTCGAAGATGGCCTGCTCGGCCTGCTGCGAGGCCAGCACGCCGACATCCTCAGCACTATCCGCGACTCGCGCGAGCTCGACGACGCGACCACGGCCAAGCTCAAGGGCGTGGTCGATAACTACGCCAAGACGTTTGCGTAAGCGGACGACAGAGAACGGAGGACAGACGACAGATGAAGTGAAGGTGGAACGGAGTTTGTCCTACCTGTTCTCCGTCATCCGTCCTCTGTCGTCCTTAAATCGGCCATGCCCTCGCTCAAAGACCTGCGCAACCGTATCGCCGCCACCAAGGCGACGCAGAAGATCACCAAGGCCATGCAGATGGTCGCGGCCTCGAAACTGCGCCGTGCGCAAGCCGCCGCCGAGGCGGCGCGGCCCTATGCCAGCCACATGGGCAAGGTGCTCAGCAATATTGCGGCCTCGGTCGGCAGTCTCGAGACTGCGCCGCGGCTGCTGCGCGGCAGCGGCGGTGACAATGTGCATCTGCTCCTCGTCTGCACTGCCGAACGCGGGCTGTGCGGGCCGTTCAACACCGCGATCGTGCGCTTGGCGCGCGAGCGGGCGATCTCGCTCATGGCCGAGGGCAAGGAGGTCAAGTTCTTCTGCGTCGGCCGCAAGGGTTACGATCAGTTGCGCCGGCTCTACGCGAAGCAGATCGTCGAAATGGTCGATCTGCGTGCCGCGCGCACGCTGCAATTCCATCACGCCGAGATGGTCGCCGAAAAGGTCACCGAGCGCTTCAACAATTTCGAATTTGACATCTGTACATTGTTCTTTTCCCGGTTTCGCTCGGTCATTGCGCAAATACCGACCGCACAGCAAATCATTCCACCGGTGTTCGACGAGAAGGCGGCGGATGCGCTCGGCGGCGCGGCCTACGAATTCGAGCCTGAAGCCGAGGACATTCTGCACGAACTCCTGCCGCGCAACGTCGCGGTGCAGATTTTCCGCGCGTTGTTGGAGAATGCCGCATCGTTCTATGGCGCGCAGATGTCGGCGATGGACAACGCCACACGTAATGCCGGCGACATGATCCGCCGGCAGACGCTCACTTACAACCGCACGCGCCAGGCGATGATTACCAAGGAACTGATCGAGATCATTTCCGGCGCCGAGGCGCTTTAACTCACGCTATGCGAAGTAAGGACTGAAGAATGGCGAACAAAGTCGGACGTATCACCCAGGTCATCGGCCCGGTAGTCGACGTGCATTTTGAGGATCATCTGCCGGCGATCCTCAACGCGATGGAGACCACCAACCAGGGGCGTCGGCTGGTGCTTGAAGTCGCCCAGCATCTCGGTGAATCGACGGTGCGGTCGGTGGCGATGGATTCGAGCGAAGGTTTGGTCCGCGGCCAGGAAGTGAAGGATACCGGTCAACCGATCGCAGTCCCGGTCGGCGACGGCACCCTCGGCCGCATCATGAACGTGGTCGGCGAGGCGGTCGACGAGGCCGGAGCGATTCCGCACAAGGAGACGCGCGCCATCCATCAGGAAGCGCCGTCCTACACGGACCAATCGACGGACGCCGCGATCCTGGTCACCGGCATCAAGGTCGTCGATCTGCTGGCGCCCTATGCCAAGGGCGGCAAGGTCGGACTGTTCGGCGGCGCCGGCGTCGGCAAGACTGTAATCATCATGGAGCTGATCAACAACATCGCCAAGGCGCACGGCGGCTACTCGGTATTCGCCGGCGTGGGCGAGCGCACGCGCGAGGGCAACGACCTCTATCACGAGATGATCGAATCCGGCGTCAACAAGGATCCCAAGCACGGCTCAGTCGAAGGCTCCAAATGCGCCCTGGTCTACGGCCAGATGAACGAGCCGCCCGGTGCGCGCGCCCGCGTCGGCCTGACCGGCCTGACTGTCGCCGAATACTTCCGCGATCAAGGCCAGGACGTTTTGTTCTTCGTCGACAACATCTTCCGCTTCACCCAAGCCGGCTCGGAAGTGTCCGCGCTGCTCGGCCGTATTCCGTCGGCGGTCGGCTATCAGCCGACGCTGGCGACTGATATGGGCGCGTTACAGGAGCGGATCACCACGACAACCAAGGGATCGGTCACTTCGGTGCAGGCGATCTACGTTCCGGCCGACGATCTCACCGATCCGGCGCCGGCGACCTCGTTCGCGCACCTCGATGCTACTACAGTGCTGGCGCGTTCGATCGCCGAAAAAGGGATTTACCCGGCGGTCGATCCGCTTGACTCGACCTCGCGTATGCTTTCGCCGATGGTGGTGGGTGAGGAGCATTACGCGGTGGCGCGGCAGGTGCAGCAAATTCTGCAGCGCTATAAGTCGTTGCAGGACATCATCGCCATCTTGGGCATGGACGAATTGTCGGAAGAGGACAAATTGACGGTGGCGCGCGCGCGCAAAATCGAGCGGTTCCTATCGCAGCCGTTCCACGTCGCCGAAGTGTTCACAGGCTCTCCCGGCGTGTTCGTTCAGCTCGAAGATACGATCCGTGGATTTAAGGGCCTGTGCGAAGGCAAGTACGATCACCTGCCCGAGGCCGCCTTTTATATGGTGGGAACCATCGAGCAGGCTGTCGAGAAGGGCAAGAAGCTCGCTGCCGAGGCAGCGTAAGAAAGCGAATACCACTCGCTATTCGCAGCGCAGTTCAGGTTGCGGAAGAAGCCATGGCCTCACTTCACTTCGAATTCGTCTCGCCTGAACGCGTATTGTTCTCCGGCGACGTGGATCAGGTCGACCTGCCCGGCGCCGAAGGCGATATGGGTATCCTTGCCGGACACGCTCCATTGGTGACCCCGCTGCGACCCGGCGTGGTGACGATCTACAACGCGGCAGCCCGCGAAGCGGTCGTCGTGGTCGGCGGCCTCGCCGAGGTCAGCCCTTCCGGATTGACCATACTCGCCGACCGGGCAGTGCCACGGGATAATTTCGATGCGGCAACGCTTGCCGGCGAAATCAAGGACGCCGAGGAAGATGTCGCCGATGCTACTGATGATGCGCAACGCGACCGGCTTGCGCGTCGATTGGAGCAGCTAAAATCCCTGCAGACGGCGCTCGCGCAATAGCGGGCTATGTCTGTTTCGTCCGGCTTGTGTGATCTGCCGCCTTTGATTGGTGAGCGAACTTGTCGAATTCCCGCGCTACGCGCTCGTAAACTGCGCGCTTGAACGGCACCACCAGTTCCGGAATGTTTTGCAGCGGCTCCCAGCGCCAAGCGGAGAATTCGGCGTGCGCCACCCCATCCGGATTGGCGATGTCGACTTCGCTTTCGTTTCCCAGAAAGCGCATGGCGAACCACTTTTGCGTCTGACCGCGATACCGGCCCTTCCAGGCTCGGCCGACGAGATCGTGCGGGATGTCGTAGGTGAGCCATTCGGCGATCTCACCAAGCCGTTCGACCGAGGAAATATTGGTTTCCTCATGCAATTCACGCAACGCGGCCGGCCATGGCTCTTCACCGGGATCGATTCCGCCCTGCGGCATCTGCCATGCATGGGTCAGATCGATGTGCTCCGGACCGTCATCAAAGCGGCGGCCGATGAAGACGAGGCCGGCGCGATTGAGCACCATGATGCCGACGCAGGGCCGATAGGGGAGGGCTTCGAATTGCATTTCAAAGGGCAAAGGAAAGATGACAGACGACGGATGATCTCAGCTTATCAGGCCTCTGTCATCCCTCCTCTGCCATTAGGATTGCTTGTCCTTCAACGCTACTGCCGTAATTGGAACCAGCAGCACGCCACGGCTTGCCGCCAACTTTGCCCATTTGGCTATATGCGCGATCGACACCGGCAGAGCCGATGCGATGCCGACGGCGACATGACGATCGCGAGCGATCATCTCCAGCTGGCCCAGTGCGCGGTCGATTTCGTCAGGTGTGGGAACCGAATCGATAACCAGTTCCGCCTGAGCGAACGGCAGATTATTGGCGCCGGCAAGGCGACCGGCGACGCTCCTGGGGTTCGAGCCATCGTCGACGAAGATGAGCCCCCGCTTGGCTGTCTCGCGCAACACCGGCGCGAAGGCCTCCTCGGAAGCGGTGAACCGCGCCCCCATCATGTTGATGAGACCGACATAGCCTTGAAATCGACTCATCACCCAATGCAACCGATCCATATTCTGCTGCGGGTTCAATGAGGTCAGCAGCGTCTCGGGTCCCGGATCATTGTCGGGATAGTCGAACGGCTCCATCGGCACCTGCAGCAAGACCTCATGGCCGGCCGCGCGGGCGCGCGCGACCCACGAGGCATCGCTGCCGTAGGGTATGAACGCGAGAGTCACCGGTCCCGGCAGCGTGGCAATGGCGTCTGCTGTCAACTTTGCGCTGACGCCGAGGCCGCCGACGATAAGCGCGATGCGGGGCGCATCGGGCTTGCCGGGCAGTACTTTGACGGGCTGTGCGAAGGCGTCCGCCGGCCGCGCGCCGTTCGCGGCGATTTTCGGCAACGGACCTTGCGGCGTCATCTCGACGAATTTCGCGTCGATTGCCGCTCCGGCCGACGGTTGCGCGCCGTGCGCGGGAGCCGGCACGGTCACCTCCTGGTGCGCCCCTGTGGTTCCATTGATGATGTCAATGGTTCTGGTGTCTGGCGTGCTCAAGGGCTTGGCTTGGCTCGCTTGCTGCGCCGGCCCGGCTGGCGCCGGCGTCTGCCCTGGGCCGTCATAGCGGCCGGGCCCCGAAGCGGGGGCGGCGGCTTCGCCGGCGCCGGCCTTCGCGGGCGTCTTGGCCGCGGTCGCCGGTTGCAAATGGACGGGGACGACAGCTATCGGCTCGCCGCCGAACGGATCATCGCCGACGGCCGCCCAGAGCACGAAGACGCCGAGGAAGAGGACAAGCGCCCCGGCAATAATCTGCGGTATCGGGATGCGGATTGATCGGCGCCGCTTCGGCCGCCGGCCGAGCGGGGCGTTCAGGTCATCCGCCATCGGCAATTTCCTCGCGAATCGATTAGCCCGCGAATCACATGCGGCAGTTTATCACGCTGGCCAAACAGCGAGCGGCAGCGGACCATGGCCGCTTGCCGGAAAATGACGTGGCGGCGGTGAATCAAAAGCAGAAGGGGCGGCACTTGGCCGCCCCTTCTTCGGTCAGGAGATTACCGTCGCTCAGTTGGGTACTGGGGCGTTCGGGTTCGGCGGGAAGGCGGCATTGGTTGCCGTTCCGCGCAGCAGGTCGATTGCCTCCTGCAGCGCCTTGTCGTCCTTCTCGTCGGGCGGCACATAGGACTGCGATCCGGATTTTTCCGTCCCTTGGGCGGCCAGATGGCCGGGCAGCGAGGCTTCGCCTTTGGTGTCGGTTTCTCCCTTCAAAGCTGCGGGCACGTCTTGCAGCACCAGGATGTCGGGGACGATGCCCTTGGCCTGGATGGAGCGGCCGGAGGGGGTGTAGTAGCGCGCCGTGGTCAGCCGCAATGCGCCATTGCCTGTGCCCAGTGGGATGATGGTCTGTACCGAGCCTTTGCCGAACGAGCGCGTGCCAATAAGGGTGGCACGTTTGTGGTCCTGCAAGGCACCGGCGACGATTTCCGACGCCGAGGCAGAACCGCCGTTGATAAGTACGATCAACGGCTTGTTGCCGACGAGATCGCCGCTCGGCCGCGCATTGAATCGCTGCGTTTCGTCGGCATTGCGTCCGCGCGTCGAGACGATCTCGCCCTTGTCGAGGAAGGCGTTCGCCACTGAAATCGCCTGATCGAGCAGGCCGCCCGGATTGTTGCGCAGATCGAGGATGTAGCCTTTGATCTTGTCGGCGCCGAGCTTGTTCTTAAGGTCGCTGATCGCGTCCTTCAGTCCGTCGCTCGTCTGCTCGTTGAACTGCGTAATGCGGATATAGCCGACGTCGGCGCCTTCGGGATGCGAGCGCACCGACTTCACGCGGATGACCTCGCGCGTAATCGTCACCACGACCGGCTTGTCGACGCCCTTACGCATGATCGTGAGCTTGATCTTGGTGTTGACCGGTCCGCGCATTTTGTCGACGGCCTGGTTGAGGGTCATGCCCTGTACCGCTTCGTCGTCGAGCATCGTGATGATGTCGTTCGCCTGGATGCCCGCTTTGGCGGCCGGCGTATCGTCGATGGGCGCAACCACCTTGATGAGCCCGTCCTCCATGGTGACCTCGATGCCGAGACCGCCGAACTCGCCGCGCGTCTGCACCTGCATGTCGCGGAAGCTTTTCGGATCCATGTAGCTCGAATGCGGATCGAGCCC
>JASHRW010000261.1 GCA_030037065.1 Xanthobacteraceae bacterium | reverse complement strand
CGTCACGTCGGGTCGGTCGCCGACCGGATCGTCGAGGATCTGCATAAAGCCGGCATTGCGGCCCGCGTCGAAGGCATGCCGCATTGCGACTGGGTGCTGATCGATGCCGGGGACGTCATCGTGCATGTCTTTCGGCCTGAAGTACGCGATTTCTACAATCTCGAGAGAATGTGGATGGGCGGACGCACCGCCCAGCGCGCGAGCTGATCTGTTCTTCACGGCCGATCCGACATGCGCGTCATCGTGATCGCCGTCGGCCGCCTGAAACAAGGCGCGGAACGCGAACTTGCCGAAGCGTATCGTAAGCGCGCGCAGACGATCGGCCGTCCGCTTGGCATGAGTGAGATCGACATCGTCGAGATTCGCGAAAGCCGCGCCGAGAATGCGGAGCGGCGGCGGGTCGAGGAATCGATCGCCATCGCCAACATCATTCCCGAGAGGGCGATTACCGTCGTCCTCGACGGGCGCGGCGAGAATCTCGACAGCCCGGCAATCGCTGCGCTCTTGCGCGAGTGGCGCGCGGAAAACCGGCCGGCCGTCTGCTTCGTGATCGGCGGCGCCGACGGGCTTGCCGCGAGCCTATACCAGGGCGCCAAGCTCAGGCTCGCCTTCGGGGCGGCCACCTGGCCGCATCAGCTCGTGCGCATCATGCTGCTCGAACAGATCTACCGCGCCGGCACTATACTCGCCGGCCATCCCTATCATCGCTCGTGATTGCCCTTAATTCTTCTTAATCCCGTTTCATTCATATTATGACTCACTGATACGTGACGCATTGAGGCGAGCTGCGTCTTATTCCGGTCCAAACATTGCTTTTCCAATGCCTTCCAGAGGCCAACTTTCAGCGTGAACAGCATGTTTCTCCGACGGCCGCACCCGACCGATCCGCGCTTTGTGCTCGGTTCGGTGCTGGCTTTGGTGCTGCCCTTTGGAACTTATTTGACCGCCTTTGCACAAACACCGAGCTCCCAGGCTCCGCCGCAACCGACGCTGCCGACGCAAGCCTCGTCGCCGCCGGAAGACGCGCTCAAGCAGCGCGATCAGGAACTCAACGCCGTCCGTGCGCAACAGCGCGATTCGGCGGACAGCCAGACCAAGCTCAGGCTGCAGATCGAGGCACTGAGCGAGGACCGCCGAGCCCTTAATGAGCAACTCATCCAATCGGCATCCCGCGTTCGGGACGTCGAGGCCAAGATCGACGCGACACAGGCGCGTCTGCAATCTCTCGACCAGCGCGAACAAGTTTTTCAAAAATCGTTTGATGAGCGGCGCGCCGTGATCGTCGAAATACTCGCCGCTCTGCAGCGCGTATCGCGGCGGCCTCCGCCTGCGCTGCTGGTGCAGCCGGATGATGCGCTGAAAGCATTGCGCACCGCCATCACGCTCGGCGCAGTGGTGCCCGACATGCGCGCGGAGGCCGATGCAATCGCCGGCGACCTCGCCGATCTCTCGCGTGTGCGCAGGACGATAGTGAGCGAGCGTGCGGACCTGTCGCAAGACCTCGACCGGTTAGCGAACGAGCAATTGCGTTTGAATATGCTCATCGACGCGCGGCAAAGAAAACAAGCTGCCGCCGAACAATCGTTGGTCGTCGAACAGCAGCACGCCGCCGACTTGGCGCGACAAGCCGACAATCTCGCGGACTTGATCTCCAAACTTGAAGCCAGCATTGACCCCGCAACGCGCGCGGCGCGCGAAGCCAACCGCGCCATCGAAAAGGATACTACCCAGCCCGATCTTGCAGCGTTGAGCGATCCCGGTCGTATGGCGCCGGCAGTTGCCTTCGCGGACACCCGCGGGCGGTTGCGCTTACCCGTCAACGGCGTGCCGATTCGCAGCTTCGGTGCGCCAAACGGCGTCGGCGGCACGCAAAAGGGAATTTTGATCGCTACCCATCAGGGCGCCGAGATTACCTCCCCATGCGACGGTTGGGTTGTTTACGCCGGTCCGTTTCGCAGCTATGGGCAACTCTTGATCCTCAATGCGGGCGGCGGGTATCATGTGTTGTTAGCGGGAATGGAGCGGATATCCGTCGATCTCGGCCAGTTCGTTCTGACCGGAGAGCCCGTAGCGGTGATGGGCGGCCAAGCACAGGTATCTGCCGCCGTTGCCACCGGATCGAAACAGCCTGTACTGTATGTGGAGTTCCGCAAGGACGGCACTCCCATTGATCCCAGCCCATGGTGGGCGACAAACGAAGGCGAAAAGGTTCGCGGATGATGCGCAAGACCCCTCTGATTCTCCTCGGCGCGCTGGCGGGAGCTGCGGTAACGCTGCTGGTTGTCCAGCCGCACACGCTGCTGCTCGGCTCCAGCGCGAAAGCGGCTGCCTCGGATACCTATAGAGACCTCAACCTGTTCGGCGATGTGTTCGAACGCGTCCGCGCCGATTACGTCGATAAGCCCGACGATAAGAAACTCATCGAATCGGCCATCAACGGCATGCTCACCGGGCTCGATCCGCATTCGAGCTACATGGATCCGAAAAGCTTCCGCGACATGCAGGTGCAGACGCGCGGCGAGTTCGGCGGTCTCGGCATCGAGGTCACCATGGAGGACGGGCTCATCAAGGTGGTTGCGCCCATCGACGATACGCCGGCCGCCAAAGCGGGCATCCAGGCGAACGACATCATCACGATGCTCGACGA
>JASHRW010000260.1 GCA_030037065.1 Xanthobacteraceae bacterium | reverse complement strand
ATCGGCGGCAGCCTCAGCGTGCCGGTGTTTCCGTTGCGGCTGTCGCCAATCGCTCCAAGCGGCGCATTGCGCTACGAGCTGGCGATCCGCCAATGGATCGATCTCTTTCCGCATCGGCGCTACGCGCTCGCCAAGCTTGGGCAAACGATCAAGAGGGCCATCGGCGGTTTTGAGCTAAACGAGAGCGACGTGCCGTTAAGTCCGACGTCCGTGGATGCAAACGGCGCCGCGGTTGCAAACCCGCCGGCCCGCAGCAAACGGCCGGCAAGCAAAGGCGCGCCGACGCCGCGCGCTCCCATCATCGCGTCCGGCACGCCGCAATTCGAGGCGATAAGGGCCTTGCTCGCGCGCCACATCGGCCCAATCGCGAAATTGTTCGTTGAGAAGGCCGCGAGCGAAGCGAACACCTCCGACGAATTCTGCGAACAGCTCGCGACGCACGTCGCCGCGCCGACTGATCGCAGCTCGTTCGTTCAGGCGGTGCGCAAACAGCTTGCGGCGAAGCCATAGCGTGCCGTCGCCTCGGCGCATTCCCTTCGTTGACGGCCACAACGACGCGCTGCTGCGGCTGCACCGGCGCGCCGGCACGGACGCCGTCACGGCTTTTCTGGACGGCGACGCTAAGGGCCAGCTCGATCTGCCGAAAGCGCGAGCGGGCGGATTCGCCGGCGGCTTGTTCGCAATCTTCGTTCCCTCGACCGAGAAGAAGGCTGCCTTTAACCAGACGACATCGTCGGACTTCGGCACGACGTTCGAACCGCCCGGCGTCGACATTGCCGAAGCGCAGCGGACCGTGTTCGCCATGGTGTCGCTGCTTTATCGCATCGAAGCCCAGTCACAAGGCCGCGTACGCGTTTGCCTCTCCGTCGGCGATATCGAACACTGCATGAAGCACGATGCACTCGCTGCAGTCCTGCACATCGAAGGCGCCGAAGCGATCGATGCCAAATTCGAAGTTCTGGACGTGCTGCATGCGGCGGGATTGCGCTCGCTCGGCCCGGTCTGGAGCCGGCCCAACGCGTTCGGTCATGGCGTGCCGTTCCGCTGTCCGTCGTCGCCCGACACCGGACCTGGCCTGACCGATCTCGGCAAGGCGCTGATCGAGGCTTGCAATGGTTTGAAGATTTTGATCGATCTGTCGCATCTCAACGAGCGCGGCTTTTGGGACGTGGCTCAGATCAGCAACGCGCCGCTCGTCGCTACCCATTCCAACGCTCATGCCATCAGCCCGCATTCGCGGAACCTCACCGACCGGCAATTGGATGCGATCAAAGAGTCGAAAGGGCTTGTCGGCGTCAATTTTGCCACGAGCTTTCTTCGCCCGGATGGCGGCCGCGACCAGAACACGCCGCTCGATCTGATCGTCCGGCATGTCGACCACTTGCTCGAACGTTTAGGCGAAGACGGCGTCGGCTTCGGCTCCGACTTCGACGGTGCGCAGATGCCGGCCGAGCTCGGCAACGCCGCCGGCCTGCAAAACCTGGTGCAGGCGCTGCGCCGGCGCGGCTTCGATCGCAAACTCATCGAAAAATTGTGCTTTCGCAATTGGCTCGGCGTGCTGCGGCGGACTTGGGACTAGCGGCCGCAGGGTTCACCGCATGCGGAAGCCTGCATCGCCTTATTGGCTCCGCAATGCGGCAGCAAACAAAATCCTCAACTGAACAGCCATGGAGGCTGACGTGGCGGCAACTCGCCGGACCGCAACTTTCTTCATCGCGTTGCTCGCGGCTCTTGTTTTTGGTGCCGCCGCGCCGGCACAGGCTCAGCAGCCCCCGCCACCTTTGCCACCTGCCCGAATCATCGTCACCGGCGAAGGCAACGTCTCCGTGGCGCCCGATTATGCCGAGATCACCAGCGGCGTGACAACGCGCGCCAAAACCGCCAAGGAAGCGACCGATGCCAATTCGCAGCAGATGGCGGCGCTTAATGCGGCGCTGCGGAACGCCGGCATCGCGCCAAACGACATTCAGACCGTGCGCTTCTCAGTTTCGCCGGTCTATGGCACACCGCAGCCAAGCAGCCCGCCGAAGCTCGTCGGCTATTCCGTTTCCAACCAGGTCGAAGTGAAGGTGCGGCAGATCACCAAAGTCGGCGAAATTCTCGATGCGCTGATCGCGGCCGGAGCGACTGACGCCGGCAGTGTGCAATTTCTGCATGCCGACGCCTCGAAGGCACTCGACCAGGCCCGGCAGGCCGCGGTTGCGGACGCCCGGCGCAAGGCGGAAATCTACGCGCAATCGTCGGGGCTCAAACTCGGCGGCGTGGCCTGGATCACCGAGGAACCGGCGTATGCCCCGCCGTCGCCGATGAGCCTTCGAACATTCGCAGCATCGCCGCCAGTACCGATCGCTCCCGGCGAGGACACGCTGCGAGTGCGGATCACGGTGGGCTTCGAGGTCGCGCATTAGCGGTGACTTGCGATCGGGCTAATGCCGCGCAGCGCGTCAACTAATGTTTGAGTGGTTTTGTCGCTTTCAGGAATATCCAGCGATGGAAGAATACGATCTTATCGTCTTTGATCGACAGCCCGATGCCGGCGCTGCGGCCGGCTTCGGCGAGCGCCCGGACAACGGTCCGGATCGGCTCGACGCGCGCCGGATCGCTGACGATGGAGAACCATTCTTCCAGCTCGCGGTTCATGTCCCAGCGGGCCGTCTGCAGTTCGCCAAAGCCCGCCCGCCGCGCGGCGGATTCAAGCTCGGATGCCGGCAGCATGCGAACGTGCGACGGATCGCGCAGCCGCTCGATGGCATTGTGCAGTCGCGATTCCTCGGCGTCCTCCGATGAAATAACATCGGCGAACACCGCGACGCCGCCCGGACGCAACACGCGGAACATTTCGGCGATCGCGCGCTGCGGGTCGGCGAAATGATGCAGCGCGGCACGAGTCA
>JASHRW010000259.1 GCA_030037065.1 Xanthobacteraceae bacterium | reverse complement strand
GTCTTGCCTTCGCCGGTCTTCATCTCGGCGATCTTGCCTTCGTGCATCACCATGCCGCCGATGAGCTGGACGTCGAAGTGACGCTGGCCTAGCGTGCGTTTGCCGGCCTCGCGCACGGTGGCGAAGGCCGGCACCAGGATGTCGTCGAGTGTGGCTCCCTCGGCGAGCTGCTTCTTGAATTCCTCGGTGCGGGCGCGCAACGCCTCGTCGGAGAGCGGCTCGAGTTCCTTTTCCAGCGCGTTGATCGCTTCGACGCGGGCGCGGTAGGAGCGGATACGCCGGTCGTTGGAGGAACCGAACAGCTTGCGGGCGACAGCGCCGATCATCGCATCATCATCCTTGCGCTCTTCGGCCGTGCCGGAGAGTTAACGTCATCTCTTCCGCCAAAAGGCGGCCGCCTGGCGCGATCATGCTCGCTGTTCCTCGCGCTCGGCGCAACGTCCAACTGACGGAAAATGCGGCGCTATTCTGGCTTCGGCAAGGCGACAATGCAAAGGCACACATGCAAGGCAAGGACCGCCCGGACTCTCGGCGACAGATAGGAGGGGGTCGTTTTCTTGTCAATGCGACCGCAACCGTTCACGCGCTCGTCAGGCTGCGGGTTGCATTCTTCGATTGCCAAGACGGGCCGATTCGGCGAGTGTCCGCGCCGATGCCGAAAACCGCGCCGGCAAGCAAGGCGCGCCGGAACCGACAATCGGCAAGCGCCCGACAAGCCAGGATCGCGGGAAGTCTTAAGGTGTCCTGGAAGCTTGCAAAGAAGCGGGCATTTTGCCTCTGTGACGAAGGATAACGACTGATGGCCTGCACCCGTTCGCTCGCCCGCTGGCTCGGCGCGCTCGCAATAGCGGCGCTCTGCGTCGCGCCGACCGCCCCGCTTCGTGCGCAGGATTCCGATCCGCTCATCGCGCGCGTCAACGGCATCGACGTTCATCAGAGCGATCTCGCCATGGCGGAGGACGAGATCGGCTCCAACATGCCGTCGATGGGGCCCGCACAGAAGCGCGACTACCTCATCACCTATCTGGCCGACGTGATCCTGTTGTCGCAGGCGGCCGATCAGCAGAAGCTCGGCGACGATGCCGACGTGAAGCGTCAGCTCGCCTTCGACCGCAACAAGGTGTTGATGGAAGCGTTGCTGCAGAAAACCGGTCAGGCGGCGCAGACCGACGATGCGCTGCACAAGGTTTACGATAACGCCATCAAGCAGATGAAGCCGGAAGAGGAGGTGCACGCGCGCCACATCCTCGTTGCGACCGAAGACGAAGCCAAGCAGATCGAAGCCGCACTCAAGCAAGGCGCCGATTTCGCCACGCTGGCCAAGGAAAAATCCAAGGATCCGAGCGGTGCCGCCAACGGCGGCGATCTCGGCTGGTTCACCAAGGATCAGATGGTGCCGGAATTCGCCGACGCCGCCTTCAAACTCGACAAGGGACAGATTTCCGATCCGGTGCACACCCAGTTCGGTTGGCACATCATCCTGGTCGTCGACAAGCGCGTCAAACCGATCCCGACCTTCGATCAGGTCAAGCCGCAGCTTGAGAATTACGTGGCGCACCGCGCGCAGGAGGAGCTGGTCGAGAACCTGCGCAAGACCGCCAAGATCGAGCGCCTGGATCAGCCCGCGGCCTCGGCGCCGCCGAGCAGCTCGCTCAATCCCGCCGCTCCGGTGAAGAAATGAACCGCAGCGGCGGCGCGTCGACGCGGTATTCCGCTGCAAACGCGCAGCCGTCCGAGATGCCAAGCCCGCCAAGCTGTTAAGGTGGATGCAATGGATTCATCAAAACGCGTAACCGGACGATTTTACCGCTGTAACAATCGGTAGTTGACCGAACCGGGCTGACGGGGCAAAAGTTCGTTGGGGCGATCTGAGGCAAATCTGACAATGCCCTGATGCCGGGACCTGGGAATTGCCTTCTGGTGATTGCCGAGCAGGCATCGCTGCGCGCAGCGATCGCCCGTCTTGTCCTGCCGCTCGGTTATCGCGTCGAGATCGCCTCAAGCGAGAAGAGAGTACGCCAGCTCTTGAGCGAGGGGCAGTTCGCGGGCGCCATTACGGCGCCGGCGCGGCTCGGTGCCCCCGAGAGCGCCTTCCTGCGCGAGCTGCAAAGCGCCATGCCGAGGCTCGTCATTCTCGCCGCTAGCACGAGCGACGCCAAACGATTGGCGGTGTCATTCCCAAAGTCTCTGGTACTCACGGCGGAGCCGCTGAAGCATGAAAAGCTTCTCGCATTTCTGAGCGAGCCGGTACCGCAAATATCTCTTTCCGACCCCGCGCCGGAATATTTGCAGTTCGTCGGCTACACACTCGACGTGACCGGCCGCATATTTCGCAATGCCGAGCAGCAGGCAGTGCCGCTCACGCGCGGTGAATTCGCACTGCTTGTCGCTTTCGCCCGCCATTGCGGCCGGGTGCTTTCGCGTCATCAGTTGCGCAATGCAATGGACGGTGGCACCGCCGACTCCTATGACCGCTCGATCGATATGCTGGTGGCGCGGTTGCGACGCAAGATCGAGCCTGATCCGACCAAGCCGCAGTTCATCGTGACGGTGCCGGGCGTTGGCTACAAATTCACTCCGCACGTTCGCCACAGCCAATCAACCGCCGTGCCGCCTGCCGGCACAGTTGAAGTCCTCGGCGCAGGAGAGATGCAGCGCGCCGAACGCCGCCAAGTGACGGTTCTATCCTGTCAGCTTCTCGGTTTTACGGCGCTTGCCGCCAAAACAGACCCGGAAGACCTCGACAGTGCTCTCGGACCGATCTACGCCGCCTGCGCTGCAGTTATCGCGCGTTTCGGTGGCACGGTGATGCGCACGCTTGCCGACAACGTGCTCGCCTATTTTGGCTACCCGAAGGCGCATGAGAACGATGCAGCAAATGCGGTGCGCGCTGCGCTCGAACTATCGCGCACGATCGGAGAGATCGAAGCGGCATCAATCGGGAATTTCCGCGCGCGATTCGGGATTGCCACCGGGCTGATGCTCGTCGGCGAACTAAAATCCATCGGCGCGCGCGATGTCGGAGGACTGGGCGAGGCGCTGAATCTCGCGCTCAACTTGCAGAAGGCGGCACCGGCCGGCGGCGTGGTGATTTCGGCTAGTACCCGCACTCTCATCGGACAGCTTTTCCGATGCCTCAAGCTCGCTCCCATCGAGCTGGAAGAGGGATCCAAACCTGCCTCGGCGTGGCATGTCGTCGAGGAGACGGCCGGAATACCTCGCTTCGAAGCGCTGCGCCGCGAGGGCATGCTGAACTTCGTCGGCCGCGAGGCCGAGATCGAACGGCTACGGCAATGCTGGTCAAGGGCGCGAGGCGGCTCGGGGCAGGTCGTGGTGCTGACCGGTGAAGCCGGAATTGGCAAATCGCGCCTGACAATCGAGCTGGAGGAGCAGATCAGCGGAGAACCGCACGCCGTGATTCGCTACTCCGGCTCGCCGCACCGCGCCGAAGCACCGATGTCGGTGCTCATCGATGAGCTTCAAAGGTCGTCGCAGTTTGCCGCCGATGATACCGCTGCGCAGAAAGCGGAAAAGCTGAAGGTGGAGTTCTCCGGTCTCGGATCCGGGGGAGCGGAAGCGGCGGCGCTCGCCTGCGCGTTCTTCGGCCTGCCATGCGATGCGCCGCCGCAGATCAGCCAACTCTCGCCACAAGAACGCAAGCAGCGGACTTTTGCCATGCTGCTGGCACGCCTCGAAACGTTGGCGTCGAGGCAACCCGTCCTGGTGGTTGTGGAGGATGCGCACTGGGTCGATCCAACCTCGCTGGAATTCATCGCGATCCTGGTCGAGCGCACCAATGCCATGCGCCTGTTGCTGATGATTGTCGCGCGGCCGGAATTCGTCCCATCATGGCCGGAATATTCCTATCTGACCACGGTGGCGCTGCCGCGCCTGAGCCACGCGGATTCGGCACTGCTCATTCAACAGGTCGCCGGCAAATACCGGGTTCCGCTCGCTGTCGAGGCCGACATCATCGCACGTGGCGATGGCGTGCCTCTCTTCGTCGAAGAGCTGACCAAGTCCGTGCTGGACAACACATCCAGTGGCGACGGCGAGACGCTTGCCTCTCCGCCCGCCGCGGGCACGGCGCCGATCCCGAGCACGCTGCACGGGTTGCTGCTGGCTCGCTTCGACCGACTCGACCGCGGCAAGATAGTGGCGCAGGCGGGCGCCGTCATCGGGCGGGAATTTTCGTTTGAGTTGCTGCGCCTGGTCGCCGGGCTTGACGAACCGGCGCTGCTCGGTGCCCTAGGTCAGCTCGTGAGCTCCGGACTCACTTTCCGCCGCGGGACCCCACCTCAGGCGACGTACGTATTCAAGCACGCGCTGGTGCGCGACGCGGCCTATGCCATGCTGTTGCGCGAGCGCAGACAGACGCTTCATGCGAGCGTCGCACGAGCCTACGAAAACCATTTTCCGGAAACCGGCAAGGCGGAGCCGGAAATACTCGCCTATCATTATCGCGAAGGAGGAATGCCAACCAAGGCCGTAGGTTATCTGATTGCTGCGGCCGACCGCGCCCTGCTGCGCTCGGCCACAACGGAGGCGCTGTCTCATCTGGCGCGAGCGCGGCAACTGATCGACGGTTTGCCCTCCACCCCCGCACTGCGTCGCGAAGAGATCAAACTTCAAGTCCTGCTCGCAAACGCTCTCATGCCCACCAAGGGGCATTCTGCGCCGGAAACCAAGGCGGCCGCGGAGCGTGCACGTCTGCTCATCGAACAAGCTGAGGCGCTGGGGGAGCCTCCCGAGGACCCGCTGTTGTTGTTTTCAGCCTTGTTCGGTATCTGGCTCGCGAGTTACAGCGCAGGCGACCGCGACGAGACATGCGAGTTTGCCGCACAACTCCTGGCGCTGGCGGAGAAACGAGGGACGACCGTCCCACTCATGATCGGACATCGCGTCATGGGCATTTCCTTGCTGTCTGCGGGTGACATCGCGGAGGGTCGAGCGCACCTCGATCGGACGATCGCGCTGTACGATCCTGCCGAGCATCGCCCGCTTATCACGCGATTTAGCATCGAAAGTGGTGTGGTGACGTTGATTTTTCGGTCGCAGGCCCTGTGGTTGCTCGGCTACCCTGAGGCCGCGCTCGCAGACGCCGAGCACGCGCTCAAGGATGCGCGCGAAATCGGTCAAGGTACCACTTTACTCTCTGCGTTGATATTCGGATCGTTGCCCTTTGTCGACTGCGGAGACTACACGAGAGCCATCGCTCAACTCGATGAAGCCGCCCTTCTGGCAAACGAGAAAGGTGCCTTGTTCTGGAAGCCACGCGGCGAGATGACCCGAGGTTACCTATTGGCTTTGACCGGCAAAGCCGCCGATGCGGTCGAAATGATCACGACCGGGATGGCGACATATCAGTCAATGGGAGCAACGTCGTTTGTGCCGTTCTTCCTGTCGTATTTGGCGCTGGCCTATGCGGAACTCGGGGAATTCAACGACGCTTGGCGCCACATTGGCGAGGCGCTGACGGCGATGAAAACGATCAAAGAAGGGTGGTGCGAAGCCGAGATCCATCGCATCGCCGGCGAAATTGCACTTAAGTCGACGCAGCCGGAAGCCGCGAAAGCGGAAGCCCATTTTGAGCGTGCGCTCGCGGTTGCGCGGGCGCAGCGGGCAAAGTCCCTGGAACTGCGTGCGGCGATGAGCATGGCACGGCTTTGGCGTGATCAGGGACAGCGGAAAAGGGCCCGCGAACTTCTCGCCGCCGTGTACGGATGGTTCACCGAAGGTTTCGACACTCTCGATCTGAGTGAGGCCAAGATTCTGATCGACGCGTTAACCTCATGAGGGTTGGCCGGCTCGCGCTCCATCAGTAAAACAGGAGTGCGAAATCATGCACGACACTGAACGCCCGAACGCTCCCGGACGTGTTTCAACCCGTCAGGTCACGGTCGCTTCCGTACTCCCGTCGGTTGGGTACAGCGGTCGCGCCGCTGGGTTGCCGAAGCAGACCTGGGCGCTCTCGACGAGGTGATGACGGATGAATCTACTCCGGCAGCCCAGTCTCGCGCAGAGCCGCGCCCAGAGCAGCGCTCAGCTTTGGTTCGCAGGCGAGCCCGGCAAAGTGCCGGCCGTAACGAAAGCCGGGTTGCAACTGAAGGAGGCGCGCCGCGGCGGCCTTTGCCTCTGCCGACAGCCCGAGCTTCATCAGGGGAGCTGCGAGCGCCAAATACGAAATACTGAAACCCGGCATCGCTTGCACGGCTTTGCGGCCCGCGTCGGCAGCCTCCTGATACCTCTCGCGTTGAAAGCTCGCGATTGCGAGCGATACAAATGCGCTCGCCCGCCAAGGGTCAAATGGACTGAGACGTAAACCTCTTTGCGCCCACTCGCTCGTCTGTTCGGCTTCGCCAGCCCACGCCAGCACCACGCTGCCTTGGATGTATGTGAGCGCGCAGGAAGGACTGAGCGCGAGCGCGGTGTTGAACAAGGTCATCGAGGCGCTGCGATCCTTTCCTTCCATGCCGATAATGAATGCAGCAAACGTCAGAGCGGCGGCATCGTCACCACCGTACTCAATGGCAGCCTCGGCATGACGCATCGAGGCTGCCCTTCTTGTCTCATGCATGCCGGCGCGCAAAAATAGAGAATGGTGGCACTCGGCCGCATAGGCATGCGCCAGCGCATAGTGCGGATCGATCGAGAGGGCGCGCTCCAGCAGCACCAGTGCTCTTTCCGACTGCGCCGGCATTCTTGAAAAAACATCGGCTTGAGACTGCAAGACGAGCCCGTACGCATCGAGGCTCTCGGGCCGCTTTCGCTTGACGCGCTCGATTTCCGCCAGACGAAGGGTAGGTTCGATGGCACCCACTACGGAGAGGGTGATTTCGTCCTGCAGGGCAAAAATGTCATCGATTTTGCGATCATAGCGCTCCGCCCAGACATGGGCTCCCGTCTCTGCGTTGATGAGCTGTGCAGTGACGCGCACCCGCTCCGCAGATTGGCGAACGCTCCCTTCGAGGACATAGCGAACGCCGAGCTCGCGCCCAACTTGTTTCACATCGACCGCCCGACCTTTGTAGGCGAGGGTCGAGTTGCGCGCGATCACGAATAGCCACTTGATCCTCGACAGGCCTGTGATGATGTCCTCGACCATGCCGTCGGTGAAATACTGCTGGTCCGCATTTCCGCCCATGTTTTCGAACGGCAGAACGGCGATCGACGGCTTGTCGGGGAGGGAGAGCGTCGGACTGGCCAGGGACGCGGCCACAGCAGGAGTGGCAGCCGTCTCGCTTGCCTTCTGTTGCCCACGCACGGCGGCAATGAAGCGAAAGCCCTTGCGCGGGAGAGTCTTTATAAGGCGCTGTTCCTCGCCGCTGTCGCCGATGGTGGCCCGGGCGGCGTTGATGCGGGTCGTCAGCGCCGAGTCGGAGACGATCCGGCCGCCCCAAACGCCCTTGATGAGGTCGTCCTTGGTGACGACCCGCTCGCGGTTTTCGATCAAATATTGCAGCAGATCAAAGACTTGAGGCGCGATCGGGATCGACTCGGATTCGCGGCGCAACTCCCTTCGGTCGGTATCGAGCGACAGATCATCGAAACAGTAAAGCAACGGCCATCCCCGCCAGTTGGGAACCCGAGGGATCGCTTGCATTCGCCGGTGACGAGAAACAAGCGGACCATAAGGCAAAAGTAAGGGCCCGGTAAAGCGACGCCGAGTCGCTTAGGGCATCCTCGATTTGCAGGCGCTGGAAACGGTTGTGCCTCGGCCAGAAAACGCCGCCGGTTCACGCCTTACAACGGAGCATCGAATGTCTCCCGTGGTCGATTTCCACGTCCATTTCCTGGTGCGAGAGGTCATGGAGCAATGCCTTCCGCATTCCGTCGCCACCAATCGAGGTCATCATCAGCTCCCGCAGCATTTATTTGCGCTGTTCGAGAAGATGATGAAGCCGCAGGGCGTAATGGAGGACATGAATCGGCTCCACATCGACATGAGTGTTATCTCTTCGGCAGCGGTGATCGAGCCGACCTATTGGGCGGAGCCGGCCGTTGCTCTCAGGCTGTCGCAACAACTCAACGATACCGCCGCAGCTTGGGCTTCCGAGTGGTCCAAGCGCCTCATCGGCAGTTTCGTCCTGCCGTTGCAGGACGTGAATTTGGCGATGAAGGAGCTGCAGCGTGCAGTTAATGACCTCGGTCTGAAGGTCGCCAATATTCCGGCTGAGGTGCGCGGCGTCTATTTGGGCGATGCCAGCTTCCGACCATTCTGGGAGGCGGCGCAGGACCTCGGCGTGGTGGTCTTCATGCACCCCGACGGAGCGAAGGATCCCTGGTTCTTTCAATGGGGAATGTGGAATTCGCTCGGCCAATCACTGGAAGAAGCGAAATTCCTGGCCTCGGTGATATACGAGGGTGTTCTCGAAAATTATCCGCGCCTCAAACTCGTGATCGCGCATGGTGGTGGATATTTTCCCCACAACATGGGGCGACTCGATCGCAATGTGAAAAATGCGCCGCATAGCATGAAGAACATTACGCGCAAGCCGAGCGAATATCTCGGAAGCGTCTATTACGATACCTGCCTGTACGATCCGACGGTGCTGACTGCGCTGGTCAAAGCCGTCGGCGCTGATCGGCTGGTCCTGGGTTCGGATTGGCCGATTGGCGAGGCCGATCCCGTGGGCTTCGTGCAGCACTGCCCCGACATTCCAGAGATGGAAAAGGGGTCGATTCTAGGTCAACGCGTGATCGAGGCAATCGCCGGATAACAAGCAAAC
>JASHRW010000258.1 GCA_030037065.1 Xanthobacteraceae bacterium | reverse complement strand
GATCTGCAAGGCGACGAAGATCTGCCAGTCGCCATCATCGGCCGGCCGCGACTGCGCCGCCAGTCCAGGCTTCGGTTTGGTCATCCGCCCAAGCACGAAATCGCGGAACTCGCCGCTCTCGCGATCGAACGCGCGGGCGTGCCAGCGGAAACCGTCGTAGGCGAGCGCGTGCGGCTCCATCAGCCGCCGCGTCGGCTCCGGCCGGGTCATCGACTGATAGAGAACGTCGAGTGCGGCCGCCTTGCGGATGGCGCCGAGCACCGCGCGCAACACGAGCGGATCGATCCGGCGTTCCGGCACAGGCGTGGCATCGAATGGCGGCGTCGCGCCGAGGAGCGTATCCTCGATTGGCAACAGCCCGGCATCGATGAGCCGCAACTCGCCCAAGAAACGCGCGGCGTCGCGCGGCGAAAGCTGCGGCCGGAAGCTCGCATCGGCGACATAGCGTCAATCAGCATCCAACATTTGCACGCCGAAACACACGATCGACCAACGACCCCGTTGCTCAGCGCCGCCGCCATCCTCCAGCGCGTTCGCCGCGCAGCCATTTCGCCAAAAGGAATCGGCGACGCCGGCGGGTGGCGTTCGGCCCGGCGCGCGGCGACCCCCGCGCCAAGGGATAAAGAGCATGATCGCGCCAGCCGGAAAATCGGTAGAGAGACACGACGTAGAGCCCGCCCCCAATCAGATTCACGAAAACGAACATCGCGACGGCGCCGCCTCGACCTCACCATCATCGTGCGGCCAGCAGCCGCGGCACCGCCCAGGCGGCTCGCGCCGGTCGAGCAGGTTGCTTTCCATCGCACCGCTCGCCTCGCGCGCGCGTCAGGGTGACGAAGCAGGTTAACGCGACCCATCTAGACGGAGATGTCTTGATTCATCCAAACGATCGCGCGGATAAGGTCTGCTACTCAACGTAAGTCCGCAAGGGCATTATGCCGCTCAATGAACTTCCGCACTGTCGTCGCGTACCACTTCCCCCCTCGCGCTCCCTTAACGCCTCGTGCGTTCAGTGCGTCTGCAATTGTCCATAGGGACTTGGCCTCCGTTTTCTGTATTTCACGAATAATGGTCATCACATTGGCTGGGTAGTCGTCGGTATGAGGCTTGGCCGAACAACCGGTTTTCTGCAACTTCTTAAGCTGCGATCTAGCCCGGAGAATGTTCAGCTCGGCTCGAATGTAATTGCGATCTGCGGCCGTATCCATGCATACTGATGTCAAGTCCGTCACGGCGGCGGCACCGCGAGATCGCCGGGCGCCGAGCGCCGTCCTCCCAGCCAATGGCTGAGCCGGTCAAGGTACAAATAAATTATCGGCGTAGTGTAGAGCGTGAGACTTTGCGAGACCAAAAGGCCGCCGACGATGGCGATGCCGAGCGGCCGCCGTAGGTCCGAACCGGCACCGGTGCCGACAGCGAGCGGTAGGCCGGCAAAAAGCGCGCACATGGTCGTCATCATGATCGGCCGGAACCGCAGCAGACATGCTTGATGGATTGATTCAAGTGGGCTTTTCCCCTCATTGCGTTCGGCCTCGAGAGCGAAATCGATCATCATGATCGCGTTCTTTTTGACGATACCGATGAGGAGAATGATGCCGATGAAGGCGATGAGCGAGAGTTCGTAACCGAACAGCATCAGCATCAAGAGCGCACCAACGCCGGCGGAAGGCAAGGAAGACAGGATCGTGATTGGATGAATGAAGCTTTCGTAGAGCATTCCCAATACAACATAGATGACGACAATCGCAGCCGCCGTCAGTATCGGCGTCGTCGCCAGCGACGCCTGGAAGGCTTGCGCGGTTCCCTGGAAAGAGCCGAGCAGAGTATCGGGAGCATGAAGCTGCGCCTTCAACGCGGAGATAGCATCCACAGCCTGACTAAGCGCGACGCCCGGCGCGAGATTGAACGACAGTGTGACGGAAGGGAAGACGCCCTGATGGTTGACCGTTAACGGCACAACTGAGTTCGTGTAATGGGCGATTGCTGACAACGGCACCTGTGTTGTCACCCCCGTGCTGCTCGTGCCCGGCACGTAGATCTGTGACAGGTCGCCGATCGCTTCTTGTAACTTGGGCTGTATTTCCAGGACCACCTTCGCCTGCTCGGTCGGTAGATAGATCGTCGTTACCTGTTCTTGTCCAAATGCAGCATAGAGGGCTGTATCGACCGCAGAGAGTGTCACGCCATACGCCGACGCGGCATCCCGGTCGACATCAATGTTGAGTTGTGGCGAGGCAATCTGTTGATCGGAGGCCACGTCGGTCAGAATTTTCATGTCCTGCATCTTGGAGAGTAGGGTCGGCGCCCAGTGGTTCAGCTCATCGGAATTCGTGTCGGTGAGTGTGTACTGATACTGCGCCTGCTCAAGCCTGCCGCCGACGGTAATATCCTGCGCCGCCTGCATGAAGAACTTTGCGCCCATGACTTGGGCGGCGACCTTGGGCCGCAGCTCCTGCATCACATTCGCAATCCCCTCGCGCTCCGAGAATGGCTTGAGCTGGATGAACATGCGCGCGGTATTCTCGCTGGAATTGCCGCCGGTTGCGCCGGCAAACGCAACAAGTCCAGCAACGTTCGGATTTTGCAGAACGATCTTGGCGGTTTGATCTTGAAGCTTCGTCATAGCGTCGAAGGATATATCTTGCCTCGCCTCAAGCTGTCCGAACAAAAATCCGGTGTCTTCTTGGGGGATAAAGCCCTTGGGAATGATGTAGTACAGATAGCCGGTGGCCACAATCAACGCGAGCGTGCTCAAAAGCGTGAGCAGTTGGTGACGAAAAACCCAATTCAAGCCGCGATCGTATTCCCGCAACATCCAATCAAAAAAACGCTCAAAAATGCGACTGATCCTTCCCTGCTGTTCCTCGTGCTCGCGTGCCAGAAACAGCGAGCACATCGTTGGGGTAAGCGTAAGCGCAATGAACGCGGAGACGACCACCGCGATGGTCACGGTCATGGCAAATTCGTGGAATAGCCGGCCGACGATCCCCGACATCAGCAACAGTGGAATGAACACAGCAATCAGCGAGAAGGTTATGGAAACGATGGTGAAGCCGATCTGTCCCGCGCCGCGCAAGGCGGCGTCGAAGCCGCGTTCCCCGGCCTCGATGTACCGCACGATATTCTCGATCATCACGATGGCGTCGTCGACGACGAAGCCGATGGCGATGCTCAATGCCATCAGCGATAAGTTGTCGAGGCTGTAACCGAACAGATACATGACGCCGAACGTGCCGATGATGGCCAGCGGAACCGTTACGCTGGGAATGGCCGTCGCCCAGGGCTTACGCAAGAACGCGAAGATAACGAGCACCACGAGGACGGCAGTGATCATCAAGGTTTTTTCGACGTCGCTGACGGAGTCGCGGATCATTTGCGAGCGATCGCTGAGCAGATCGACGTGCACCGACGGCGGAATCGACTTCTCGAGGTCCGGCAACTTCGATTTGACGTCGTCGACGACCTGCACGGTGTTGGCGTTTGCTGCGCGAAATATCAAAAGCAACTCGGCGGGTTTGCTGTCGTACCAGGCGCCGGTGCGGGTGTTCTGTGCCGAATTGATAATTTCGCCGACATCTCCGAGGGTGACCGGAGCCCCATTCTGGTAGGTGACGATGATGTTGCGGAATTGGTTGGCGTCCGTGAGTTGGTCATTGGTCTCAAGCGTCACCTGCTGCTGCGGGCCTTCCATGTTACCCTTTGGAGAATCCAAAGTTGCATTGCCGAGCGCGGTCTGGATTTGCGCGAGGCTGATGCCGCGGGAAGCAAGCGCTGCCGGATCGACCTGCACCGTCACCGCCGGCTGCTGTTCGCCACCGATCAGGACTTCACCGACGCCCGGCACCGTGGATAGCGACTGCGCCAGTACCGTGTTCGCGTAGGTATCGAGCTGATACTCCGGCATCGCGTCGGAATGGATGGCGTATATCAGGATCGGCCGGTCCGACGGATTGGTTTCGCGATAAGTCGGCGGAGTTGGCATGTTCTTCGGCAGAAGTCCGCTCGCCGCATTGATTTCCTGCTGCACCAAGCCAGCGGCGGCATTGATGTTGACGCTCAAGTCGAACTGCAATGTGATAGTGGTCTGTCCCAGTCCGCTGGTCGAGGTCATCTGCGCCAGGCCCGGAATCTGCGTGAACTCGTTCTCAAGCGGTGTGGCGACGGTTTCAGCCATCGTGGTGGGGTTGGCGCCTGGAAGCTGGCCGGTGACCACGATTGTCGGAAAGTCCACACTGGGTAACGCGGCAACTGGGAGGAGCTCGTAGGCCACCAAGCCGAACAGCAGGATGCCCCCCATCAGCAGCGTGGTGGCGATCGGCCGGCGAATGAAGACTTCGGAAATATTCATTGCTGCTGCGCCTGTGCGGACACCTCTGCCCCGGGCGCGGCAGTATTCCGGACGACGACCTTGGTTCCCTCACCGAGGCGATACTGCCCATCGGTAACGACCTTTTCACCGCCTGACAGTCCTTCGCCGATAACGGAGATCCCACCTCGCTGAGACGTCACCTTTACGCTCAGGCGTTTGACCTTGTTGTTCGTGCCGATGACGTACACGTATGAGCCGTTTGGGCCGATCATGACGGCAGGCGTTGAGACGGTAACCACGTTCTCGTGTGTCGCGACCATAAGCTCGATGCGTACGAACTCTCCGGGCCACAATGATTGATCCGCGTTGTCAAAGGTCGCTTGCATCGTCACGGTGCCGGCGCTGGTATTGACTTGATTGTCGATGACGGTGAGCTTGCCCTTCTCCACCAGCTTTCCGGCTTGCGAATACGCTTGGACCTCCAGCGCGCCTTTGACCTGATTGCGTTTGATCTGGTCAAGCGCAAGCTGCGGAACGGCGAAGTTCACATAGATCGGCCGCAATTGCGCGATGGAGACCAGACTGCTGCTTGTCGTTTGTCCGCTGCTCGTCGTGCTTGTCGCACTGGTCCCGCTGCTGGCGCTGCTTGGCGGCCCGACGAGGTTGCCGAGGTCGACCTGCAAGACGCCGGCGCGGCCGGCGACCGGGGCAGTGATGTGGCAATAATCAAGATTGAGTTGTGCCGTTTCTATATTGGCTTGATCGAGCTGGACCGTCCCTTCGCCTTGCTGGACGACGTAAACCTGATCTTGCGCTTGCTGGGTCGCGATTGACTTCTGTTGCTCGAGCGTCTGGTAGCGCTGCAGATCCATTTGCGCTTCGGCAAGTACGCCCTGGTCGTGAGCCAGCTGCGCCTTCGCTTGGTCGAGGGCTGCCTGATAGGGACGCGGATCGATAAGAAACAGTTCCTGCCCCTGCTTCACGTCCTGACCAGGGGCGAACTCGATTTTCTGGATGTTACCCGTGATGCGTGGATAAATGGCAACGTTGTCGATCGATTGCACCGTGCCGATGGCGTTGACGATGTCTGGAACGTCCTGACGAATCGCAAGCGCGGCGGTCACCGGCACGGCCGCCAGGGCCGCGGCGGTGCTTGGCGGTGGCGCTGAACTGCTGAGCTGGCGAACGGCAAAGGCGATGCCAACGATTATTCCTACGCCGACGATGACCTTGATGCCGCGGCGCCGGGCGGAGCGCATCAATTTCGAACCACGCTTTAAGTCGTGCATGAAAATCCGAACCCGGATTGATAGCCAACTTCAGTGTCGAACGCGGATGCTGACGGGAAAGTGGCGCAGTATCGAATTAAAAATTTTTAATTTGCAGCTTCGGAGCTCGCTCGCTGCTCGAACTTAAATTTGGATCATCCCTTCTCGCGCAGAGATCTTTGAAGCTCTGCGGTAAAGGGCGACGATATTTTCCAATCTGTTTCTCAGCGTAAGGCGCTGCGGCGTCTACAATTACACATCTGCCGGTCTTGTTTTAGTGAGGTACGCATCGCTGAATTTACAAGAAATTTATGTGGAATCGATCCCTTAGCAGAGCCAAGGTAGCCGTTCGGTACGTGCATTGGGTATTTCCCACAGGAAATTATCTCTGCGTAAACGTCAGGAAATAGGATTGCTCTTGCAATCAACTCTTCAATTTTGACACCCTTTCACGCAGTCCCGCGCCGATCACATCGACGACCACGTGTCACGAGGGCACCTGAACAAATTGGCTGGCCCGCTTTTCTATTCCAGGCTCATCACCGACTTCGTTAGTTCTGGCTACGAACGACTGCGCGCCCCGACTTAAGAGAGTGAATTCATGTTACGAACAAATTCCATGAAGACCTTAAGCGGAGGGTGCATCTGACGGCGGCTAGGATAGTAAAGGTGCCAACCTGAAAAGCGCGGAGACCAATCTTCCAAAACAGGGACGAGACGCCCTTCCTGAATGAAAGAATTGACGTAGGGTTCGACTAAATAGCCAATTCCAACGTCTTCAAGAGCACCGCGCAGCATGAGGTCTAAGTTGTCCACAATAAGCGAGCCGTCGACAGCGATCGTCATCTTTCTGCTGCCCTTCTCAAAGTCCCATTTGGCTATTGTCCCGTCTGCCAATCGGAAACGAATGCAATTGTGCCGGCGCAGATCCCGCGGAGCTTTGGGTGCTGGATGCTTCGCGAGGTAGCCTGGAGATGCGATACTAACAATGCGCGCTGCGCCGCTAATGCGGACGGCAATCATATCCTGCTCGATGCGCTTGTCGCGGCGAATGCCAGCATCGAACCGTCCTTTGACAAGTTCAACCGAACCATCCTTGATACTGATATCCAGAGTGATGGCCGGATAGGCGGCAACGAACCGGCCGAGGATCGGCGCAATTACCATAGCCGCGGCGACGCTTGATACCGCAAGTCTCAAAATGCCGGCGGGCCTATCTCGGAACGCGTTGATACTTTCGAGAGCGCTGGCGAGCTCGTCAAGCGCTGGCCGCACTTGCACGAATAGATGCTCCCCGGCTTCAGTCAGGGCGACGCTGCGGGTCGTCCGGTTGAAGAGGCGAACACCACGGCGTTCTTCGAGCGCACGTATCATTTTACTAAGCTTCGATGGCGACACACCAAGAATGCCAGCTGCTTTGACGAAGCTGCTACCCTCGGCGATTGCGGCAAAAGCCGCCAATTCTGCGATTTCAGGTCGCTGCATTCTTATTCTGAAAATTGGCCTTTGCAAAAGAAGTTATACGACGACGTCGATCCCAACTCAAAGTCGGTGCAGTAGCGAAATTGGATGGTTTTCTGCACAGAACCGTCTCAACGATCGTAGCTACCTCAGTCATTCTAGCGCGTCTAATAAAGCGGGATGTGTGCCGGCAAGTGAACCGGTCCGAGCACATGGCCGGAGCTGGCATTGACGATAAGCAGACTTTCGGTGGCTTCACTGTCGCCGGAGTCGAAAAGGTTCAGCGTGCAATGCTGGTCAATCGCATTTCCTTCCCAGTCGAATCCACGCTGCGTTCGTATGATCCGGTATTCGGCGGTGTCCTGATTAGTCAATCCCGACCTGAGAGCCTGACTGAAAAAGGGGTGAGTGATTTCAGGAGGTTGTGATTCCATCGGATTTGCGGGATTCGCTGGAGATCACGATGGCCTGGACCGAAATCACTCGACCGCACTATGTGCGGGAAGGTCTGCGTTACGCAAGCGACCTGACGGAGCCTTTGATGCCGCCGCCATCGCCGATCGGGCGGCCGCGAACAACGGCGTTGCGCGCGGTGGTCAACGCGATCCTGTACATGGCGGCGACGGGCTGCCAGTGGCGGCTTCTGCCGAAGGATTTTCCGCCCTATTCGACCGTGCAGGGCTATTTCTATGAATGGTCGCGCAACGGGCTGTTCGCGACCATCAATCATACGCTGGT
>JASHRW010000257.1 GCA_030037065.1 Xanthobacteraceae bacterium | reverse complement strand
AGCGGATCGCGGCCGATCAGCGGCCGCAAGGTTACGATCTGCAAAGCCGCGCCGAACAGGCCGATGATCAGCGCCGAGAGCGCCAGCGCGAGCCAGAAATTCCCCGTCAGCGCAAGGGCCAGGACGCCCATGTAAGCCCCGAGCATGAACAGTTCGCCATGCGCGAAATTGACCACGTCCATGATGCCGAAGATCAGCGTGAGCCCGGACGCGACCAGCGCCAGGATCATGCCGGTGACGATGCCGTTCACCGTTTGAATGATCAGCAGATCGATTGGAATGGAATGAAGAAACTCGACGATCGCACCCAAGCTCACACCCCCAGATATTGCTTGATGACTTCGTCGTTCACGTCGATTTCGGACGCGGCGCAATGGTGGCGTACCAGGCCTTTTTCCATGATGTAGACGCGCTGGCTCGCCTGCAGCGTCAACGGCACGTTCTGCTCGACCAGAAGGATGGCGATCCCCTCATTGTGCAGCACTTCGATGATGTTGCGAATCTGCGAGACCATGCGCGGCATCAAACCTTCGGTCGGTTCGTCGAGCAGGATGATCTTCGGCTCCAGCATCATCGCGCGGGCGATGGCCAGCATCTGCTGCTCGCCGCCCGAGAGCGTGCCGCCGGCCTGGTCGCGCCGCTCCGCCAGCACCGGAAAATAGGTGAACACCTTGTCGAGCAGCGCCTTGCGTTTTGTCTCGGTGACGCCCTCCCGGTCGAAGCCGGTGCGCAGGTTTTCCATCACCGTCAGCAGGCGGAAAATGCGGCGATCTTCCGGGACGTAGCCGATGCCCATGCGCGCCAACTTGTGCGGCGGTACGCCGGTAATGGCCGCGCCGGAGAGCGTCACATGCCCTCGGCTCGGCTGCACCAGTCCCATGATGGTTTTCAGCGTGGTTGATTTGCCGACGCCGTTGCGGCCGAGCAAGCCGACGACCTCGCCGGCGCCCACGGTGAGTGACACGCCGTGCAGAATATGGCTCTTGCCGTAATATGTATGCACGTCATCGACGCGCACGAGCGCGTCGGCGGCTTTTTCCGCTGCAGCGCTCATGTTTTCAGATAAACCTCCTGGACTCGCGGATTGTCCTGGATTTGCGCCGGCGTTCCCTCCGCCAGTATTTGACCGTAGTGGAGCACGGTGATCCGGTGGCAGAGCTCCATGACGACTTCCATGTCGTGCTCGACGATCAGGATGGTCAGGTCCTTGGCAATGCGGCGGATCAGCTCCTTGGTTTCGTTGGTCTCGGCCGCGCTCATGCCTGCGGTCGGTTCATCCAGGCAGAGGAGCTGCGGCTCGGTCGCCAACGCGATGCCGATTTCAAGGTTACGCTGCTCGCCATGCGAGAGATTGGCGGCCAACTCGTTGGCCTTGCCGAGCAGGCCGACCGAGTGCAGGGCGGCTTGGGCTTTCTCATTAAGATCAGCGAAAGCGGTGTGGTGCGAGACCATGTTCCAGGCGTGCCGTCGCGACTGAGCGGCGATGCGCACATTTTCCAGCGTGGTGGCGTTGGGCAGAATGTTCGTGATCTGGTAGGAGCGCGCGATCCCCTTCTGCGAGATCAGGTTCGGGCGCAGGCCGGTAATCTCCTCGCCATTGAAGATGATGCGGCCGCCGGTGGGGCGCAGCACGCCGGTCAGGCAGTTAAAGAAGGTGCTCTTGCCGGCACCGTTGGGGCCAATCACCGCGCGAACTTCATCGCGGGCAAGTTCAAAATTGACCCCCGATAGTGCGGCGAGGCCGCCGAATCGGACGGTCAATCCTTCAGTCTTGAGCAGCGGTGACGACGCGGCTCCCCGGCCGCCGGCCGGGGAGCCGCCATCGAGCGAAGCTTCGGCGCGCACTTATGCAGTGAACGTGCAGGCCGGCGGCACCAAAGTCTTGTCCTTCGGCACCGTTTCGAGAAGCTGATAATCGTCGTTGACGATCTTGAACAGGAACTCGCGCAGAAACGCCTGGTGATCGGCTTTGCGCAGCGTCTTTTCGCCCTGCGGAAAGTCGTAGCCTTCCTTCATTTCCATGCCCTCGAGCGCATCGATGAGCTTTGGCGTATCGGCGCGGCCGTCGAACTTCGATGCTTCCATCGCCTGCTTCAAGGCATTCATCGCCTCGTAGTTCGACTGCACGTAGCGATCGGGCTCCGGACCGGATGGATCGACCTTAAGAAGCCGCTTCTTGGCTTCGTCGAAGAAGGCGTGCAGATACGGCGTGTTGAGCGGGCCCTGAAACACCGGGATGTAACGGTTGATGCCGACGAAGCCGTTGATCTTCTTGCCCAGCGCCGGCATGTTGCTCGACTCGCAAACCGCTCCGTCCCCGGCCGATACGTACTTTTTGGTCAACCCGAGATCGTACGCCTGGTTGCCGTAGGTCACGCCGTCCTTGCCGAACAGTATGGCAAACAGCCCGTCGATGTTGCCGGAGATTTTCGACAAAAACGGCGTCATGTCGGCGGTGCCGAGCGGGATACCGGTGGTGCCGACCACGTTGGCGCCGTTCTTCTTGATTTCGGCGGCGTAGGAGTCGCGCGTCGATTGCCCCCAGGCGTAATCGGCATAGACGATGTGCCAGTTCTTCGCCAATTTGGCGAGCATCGGCCCGAAGGCGACCGCCTGCGCCGGCGCGTAGTCGTGCACGCGGAAGCTCTCGCGGTTGCAGTGGCTGGTGGTGAGCGTGGTGTCCAGGCACACGCTGATCATGTTGACGATCTTGGCGTGCTCAAACACCGGCATGCAGGCGAGACAGATGTTGGACAAGAAGCCGCCGACATGGGCATCGATCTCGTCTTCCTGCACCATTTTCTCGGTCTTTTGCCGGGCGACGGCGGGCGAACTCTGATCGTCCACCACGTCCAACTCGACCGGACGGCCATTGATGCCGCCGTTCTTGTTGATGCGGTCGGCTGCCATCTGCAGGCCGACCAAAGCCGTCTTGCCGCCAATGGCGCCGACGCCGGAAAGCGGCTGCTCCGATCCGATCTTAAAAGGCTTGGCGGCGCCGAACGCGGCGCGCCACGGCGCCGGCACCAGCATCATGGCGCCGATCGCTCCGCCGCCCCAGCCGACGATGCGGCGGCGCGTGACCTTGCCGCGGTACCAAAAGTCTTCCGCCCACTTCTCTTCTCTCCACTTCTCAGTCATCGCAAGTCTCCCTCCGAATGTCCTATGAGCGCGGAAGCGCTCGGCCCCGTGCAGGTTAACCATTTGCGGCCCTTGACGGGCTCTTGGCGGTCGACAGAGGCGTTAGCAAACGCGATCTTGCGGGCAGTTTCAACCAAATTCGCATTCCCGGCGACGCCGCCGGCGCGGCAGAAACGCGCGCAAGATCGTCGCGGCCGTGGTATTTGTCCGGCGGTGATTGCTGATAAAATGGGCAAGGTCGAAACCAACGGGAGCGCGCGATGGCCACGGCGACTTTGCGACGAGAACAGCCTCAAGAGCGACCGGCCGTGCCGAAAACCGGGCCGGCGGCGCGGCTGAAAATCCGGCGCGGCGAGCATTCCGGGCCGACGTCAGGCTTGGCGCCGGGCAATGTGCAGGCCAACCTCGCTATTCTGCCCAACGCGCTCGCCGAGGACTTCTTGCGCTTCTGCCGGCTCAATCCCAAACCCTGTCCGCTCATCGGAGTTTCGGCGCCGGGCGATTGGCGTATTCCGGAATTGGGCGAAGACCTCGATATCCGCACCGACTTGCCGCGCTACCGGGTGTGGCGCAACGGCGCGGCTGTCGAAGAGCCGACCGATCTCATGCGCTGGTGGCGCGACGACCTTGTCACCTTTGCGATCGGCTGCTCGTTCTCGTTCGAGCAGGCCCTGATCGACGACGGCATCGAGCTGCGCCACTTTACCTGCAATTGCACCGTGCCGATGTACCGCACGTCGATTGAAACAGTGCCGGCGGGGCCGTTCCACGGGCCGCTGGTCGTTTCCATGCGGCCGATGAAGGCAAAGGACGCGATCCGCGCCGTGCAGATCACCACCCGCTTTCCCTCGGTGCACGGAGCGCCCGTGCATCTCGCCACGCCGGAAGCGATCGGGATTGCGGACATCGCCAAGCCCGATTGGGGTGACGCTGTGCCCGTCCACGAGGATGAAATTCCGGTGTTCTGGGCCTGCGGCGTGACCCCGCAATCGGTGATC
Source organism: Xanthobacteraceae bacterium (assembly GCA_030037065.1). Lineage (GTDB taxonomy): Bacteria > Pseudomonadota > Alphaproteobacteria > Rhizobiales > Xanthobacteraceae > BOG-931. The sequence goes on along the minus strand of JASHRW010000257.1, from coordinate 2,561 downwards.
ATGTCGGTGAAACCGGAATTTTGCATCACGCATTATCCCGGCGCCATGCTGGTCACCGATCGACGCAATACCGAATTTGCCATCATGTGACGCGCAGCGTCATTCCGGATTGCCGCAAAGCGGCAAGTCCGGAATCCATAGTCACAAATCGTGGTTATAGATTCCGGGCTCCTCGCTTCGCTCGGCCCCGGAATGACGATCAGAAAGTTCCTTCATGCTCATCGACTTCCAGCAACATTACACGCCGCCGGAGTTGCTCAAGGGCGAGGCTGGCAAAGTCACCGTCGATCTCGATCACGACGGCAATCCGCATTATCTGCTCAATCCGCTGCTCGCCGATCTGAATTCGCATATCCGCGTCATGGACGCGGCCGGCATCGACGCCGGCGTGCTGTCATGCGGGCCGGGCTTCGATCAACCGGACTTGGCGATCTGCCGCACTATCAACGATCGCATGCGCGAAGCGGAGCGGGCGCATCCCGGTCGCTTCATCGGGCTTGCGCATGTGCCGGCGCTCAAGGGCGCCGAAGCCGCCGCCGAATTGAAACGCTGCGCGGTCGATCTCGGCTTTCCCGGCGTGGTGATCGCGTCCGAGCTGCAGGACCAGCCGCTCGACGCCGACGCGCTGCGTCCGTTCTGGAAAGCGTGCGCCGATCTCGATCTCTACGTGTTCATCCATCCGCTGCCGCGCGTGATCCGCTGGGGCCGCATGGATGCCGACGATCTCGGCCGCATGCTCGGCTGGGAATTCTCGCTGATGACGGCGGCGGTGCGCCTCATCAATTGCGGCCTGCTCGACCGACTGCCGAATTTGCGCATTCAGTTTTCGCATTTCGCCGGCGGCATCGGCCGCTACCTCGGCCGCATTCGCGGATTTCAACAACGCGACAAATGGGGCACCGCCGCGCTTGCGCGCCACGGCCGTCGGCCGCCGAAGCCCTTCGACCATTATCTCGATCATCGGCTGTTCTACGATATCGCCGGCTGGGCCGGTCCCGATCACGCGGCGGAATGGGGCGCGCATTGGGTGCAGTTCGGCGTGCAGGAGCTTTCGGTCTCGCAGCTCGTGTTCGCCACCGACTACCCGCAAGCGGTGCGCGAGGCAAGCGAGGTCGCGGCCTATACGGCGGCGGTGCGCGCGCTGTCGGCCGCCGGCCGCGCGCTGGCCGAAGGCGCCAATGCGGAAAAGCTGATCCCCGATCTGAAGCGGCGCCTCGCCGCCCGGCGCCCAAGCACGGCCGAGGTGAACGCGTGAACGACAAGCCGCAAGCGGCGGACGCCACAGCATTCGATCCCGCCGCGCAAGGTTGGGAGGAGATCGTCAATCACACCGCCTTCGGCGATCTCGTCGGCCCGATCTGGCGGCGCGAGGAGAACGGTCAACCGCGCTTCGGCTTCGTGGTTGCGCCGAAGCATCTCAACCGCGCCGGCAATCTGCACGGCGGCATGCTGATGACTGTCGCCGATCAGTCCATGGCGATGACGGCGCGGGTCGCGACCGGCGGCAAACGTCACGCCACCATCGAGCTGAACATCCAGTTTGTCGGCGGGGTGAAACTCGGCGAGTTCGTCGCGTCGCACCCGGAAGTGATTAGGGCGACGCGCTCGCTCGTCTTCATGCAGGCCAAAATGTTCGCCGGCACGCGGCTTGTCGTGACCACGAACGGCATTTGGAAAATTTTGGAGGAGGGGTAGCTGTCATGCCCGCGGAGGCGGGCATCCAGTAATCACCGGCGCGAAGGTTTTGCCGTGACATCAAACATCGGCGTTTACTAGATCATCCGCTTTCCGCCTACGCGCTCTGCGCTTCGGCCGACTCATACCCTCCGAAGCTCGCATCGCGAGCGTAGGAGGGTCGCGGATGATGACACGTTACGCCCGATATTGCTCCAGCGTGCCGCCCTTCATCACCGAGCCGGGCAGGGGATGGCCGACCACGTCCTCGGCGAGCCTTGCGCACTCGATCAATGCATCGAGATCGACGCCGGTGGCGATGCCCATTTCGTGGCACATGAAGACGAGGTCCTCGGTGCACACGTTGCCGGCCGCGCCTTTATGGCCGGCGAACGGGCAACCGCCGAGGCCTGCCACCGACGCATCGAAGCGCGTCACCCCCATTTCGAGCCCGGCATAGGCATTGGCGATCGCCATGCCGCGGGTGTCGTGCAGGTGCAGTGCGATATCGAGATCGGGCCAGCGTTCGCGCAGCGCGCCGACCACCTGCTTTATCGATAGCGGTGTCGCCCACGCCATGGTGTCGGCGAGGCTGACGTATTGCAGCGTGACGCCGTGCGCGGTCGCCACGTCGAGAATTTGCCCGACCAGCGACACCACGCGCTCGACCGGGATATCGCCCTCGAAATTGCAGCCGAACGCCGCCATCAGGCTGCCGCGCTCGACCGGCACGCCATGCGCCTTGTACATCTCGACGATGCTGTGCTGCGCGGCGAGCTGCTGCTCCATGGTGCGGTTCTGATTGCGTTTGAGGAACTTCTCCGACGTGCAGAGCTGGATCGAGCCGGCGAGCGCCAGCCGGTTATGGTGCGTGAGCGCGCGCTCGA
>JASHRW010000256.1 GCA_030037065.1 Xanthobacteraceae bacterium | reverse complement strand
TTCCCGTCCAGATCACCCCAGCTCCCTCAGGCCAATAAGTATCTGATCGCGCTCCGAAATGATGTCACCCAAATGCCACAACGGCCGACTTTTCGCGGCGTCGCAAAATGGAACAACCACGCCGTTTTGGCGCGGATTTAACCTGCGAACGGGGCTTTTTTTGCCTTTCACCCTTGCGTTTTGTCCGTGAACAAAATATGAACATAGCTTGGCCGGCGGCGGCCCGCACGAAAGGCCGCGTGTGGATAAGGCCGACAGCGCGGCGATCGGCCTTGCCGGGCCCAAGTCAGGCATTAGGGTTGTGGTGACGCGGAACGAACGGAGCGTGTGATGGCGGGAAGCGTGAACAAAGTGATTCTGATCGGCAATCTCGGCGCCGATCCGGAAATTCGCCGGACCCAGGACGGCAGGCCGGTGGCGAATCTACGGCTCGCCACCTCGGATTCGTGGAAGGACAAGAATACCGGCGAGCGGCGGGAAAAAACCGAGTGGCACCGTGTCGTGATCTTCAACGAGAACCTGTGCCGGATCGCCGAGCAATATTTGAAGAAGGGCTCGAAGGTTTACATCGAAGGCGCGCTGCAAACGCGCAAATGGCAGGACCAGTCGGGTCAGGACCGCTATTCCACCGAAGTGGTGCTGCAAGGCTTTCGCGGCGAGTTGACGCTGCTCGACCGCGCCGGCAGTGCAGGCGGCGGCGCCGGCAGTGATCTCGGCTCCGATTCTGCCGGCGGCGATTTCGGCTCTTCGGGGCCGACGCGGAAAGTCGCGGCCGCCGCCGGCGCCGGCCGCGGCGACATGGACGACGAAATTCCATTCTGAATTTTACCTCTCCCCGGTGGGGAGAGGTCGACTTCCGAGCTACGCGAGGAAGTCGGGTGAGGGGGAACAGAATTCCGGCCTCTGCTCCCCCTCACCCGCTCGCTTCGCTCGCGACCTCTCCCCGGTGGGGAGAGGTGTTGTCGTTATCTTGCCGCCTTTCCCAGCGTTTAGGCTTGCATGCTCGACGTCATCTTCGCCATAAAATTCGTCCACATGGTCGCGATGGCGGTGATGTTCGGCACCTGGCTCACCGTCGCGCTGTTCATGCTGTTCGCCTATCGCTCGCGCAACACGCCGGTGGCCGCGGTAACGGCGATGTTCGCTGTGCGGGCCGAGTTCATGCTCATGATTCCGGCCATCCTGCTGCAGCCGCTTGCCGGATTTCCGCTTGCCGTCGCCATCGGCGAGCGATTCGACGAATATTGGTTCGAGGTCTCGGTGGCGATCTACGTGGCGGTGGTGGTGGCGTGGCTCGCCAATCTCATTATCGAGTTGCGCATCCGCAAAGTGACCCAGGAGGCTGCCGTGAATGTGCAGCCGTTGCCGGCTTCGTACCGGCACATGTTCTGGCTGTGGAGCGTGTTCACGCTTGCGGGACTTTCCGGCATGGTCGCCATTATGGCGCTGATGATCTGGCAGCCGCATTGGTATTAGGCGAATGCGCGAGGCCGCTCTGACAAGCGAATAATCCCTGCGATCGCAAAGGATTGCTTGCATAGCACCACGCCAAATGCCGCATGCTTACGGGCGTTGACACGAGCGCCGTTTAGCAGTTGAAAATGCCATGAATGTTGTCATCCCGCGCGTGGCACGGGTGCCGGCGCATCCACTGACTGCCGCATTCGGTCACGTCTTTGGCTAGGCTCGCGTGAGCACGGTCTTGACCCCTACATTCGCGAATTGATCGTGCGCGCATAGCCAAGAGACGGCGAGGAACGGCATCTCGATACCGACAAGAAGAGCAGTTTTGGGATCAGGAAAAGAGCGGAACACGATCGGAGAAAAGTCATGGACGCAAAAACCGAGAGCGCGGGCAAATGCCCGTTCAGCCAGGCACACACGAACCGCGACTGGTGGCCCAATCAACTGGACCTCAGCGTTCTGCATAAGAATTCCGATTTGTCCAATCCGATGGGCAAGGCGTTTGACTACGCCAAGGAGTTCAAGAGTCTCGACCTCAACCCCATAATCAAGGACCTGCAGGCCCTGATGACGGATTCGCAGGACTGGTGGCCGGCCGACTTCGGCCATTACGGTGGACTGATGATCCGCATGGCGTGGCACTCAGCGGGTACCTACCGCATCGCCGACGGTCGCGGCGGCGCCGGTGCCGGGCAACAGCGCTTCGCGCCGCTTAACTCCTGGCCGGACAACGCGAGCCTCGACAAGGCGCGCCGGCTGTTGTGGCCGATCAAGCAGAAATACGGCCGCAAAATCTCCTGGGCCGACCTGATTATTCTAGCCGGCAACGTCGCCCTGGAGTCGATGGGCTTCAAGACATTCGGTTTCGGCGGCGGCCGCACCGATGCCTGGGAGCCTGAAGAACTGTACTGGGGTCCGGAAGGAACGTGGCTCGGCGACGAGCGCTATAGCGGCGAACGCCAGCTACAGAATCCGCTCGCCGCGGTGCAGATGGGCCTGATCTACGTCAATCCGGAAGGGCCGAACGGCAAGCCGGATCCGGTGGCTGCGGCAAAAGACATCCGCGAAACATTCTTCCGCATGGCGATGAACGATGAGGAGACCGTCGCGCTGATTGCCGGCGGCCATACCTTCGGCAAGACCCACGGCGCCGGCGATCCGTCGCTGGTCGGTGCGGCGCCGGAAGGCGCGGCGCTCGAAGAGCAAGGCCTCGGCTGGAAGAGTAAGTTCGGCACGGGGGTGGGCGCTGACGCGATCACCGGCGGTCCGGAAGTCACCTGGTCGCAGACGCCGACGAAGTGGAGCAACCACTTCTTCGACAACCTGTTCAACAATGAATGGGAGCTGACCAAGAGCCCGGCCGGCGCCTATCAGTGGAAGGCGAAAGGCGCCGCTGCCACCATCCCGGATGCTTACGACAAGTCGAAGAAGCATCTACCGACCATGCTGACCACGGACCTGTCGCTGCGCATGGATCCGATCTACGAGAAGATCTCGCGACGCTTCTACGAGCATCCAGAGCAGTTCGCGGACGCGTTTGCGCGGTCATGGTTCAAGCTCACACACCGCGACATGGGACCGGTGCATCGTTATCTCGGGCCACTCGTGCCGAAGGAAATCCTGATCTGGCAGGACCCAATCCCTGCGGTGAACCATCCACTGATCGCTGATCAGGACATCGCCGCTCTCAAAGCAAAAATCCTGGCCTCTGGGCTCTCGGTGTCCCAGCTCGTCTCAACGGCTTGGGCGTCGGCGTCGACATTCCGCGGTTCCGATAAGCGCGGCGGAGCGAACGGTGCGCGTATCCGGCTGGCGCCGCAAAAGGACTGGGAGATCAACCAGCCAAAGCAACTCGCGGCGGTGCTGGCAAAGCTCGAAGCGATCCAGAAGGAGTTCAATGGCTCGGCTGCCGGCGGTAAGAAGGTCTCACTCGCCGACCTGATCGTTCTCGGCGGCGCCGCGGCGATCGAGAAAGCCGCCAAGGAGGCCGGCGTCGAGGCTAAGGTTCCGTTCGCGCCGGGACGCACGGATGCGTCGCAGGAGCAAACCGATGTCGACTCCTTCGCCCCGCTGCGGCCGCTCGCCGACGCCTTCCGCAACTATTACAACAGCGAGCATCTCATGACGCCCGAGGAGGCGTTGGTCGATAAGGCGTCATTGCTGACGCTCACGGCGCCGGAGATGACGGTTCTCCTCGGCGGACTGCGCGTGCTTGGCGCCAATGCCGGCGGGTCCAAACACGGCGTGTTCACCAAGCAGCCCGAGAAGTTGACGAATGACTTCTTTGTCAACCTGCTCGACATGAGGACGGAGTGGCAGCCAGCTGGCGACAACGTCTACCAGGGCCGCGACCGCAAGACCAAAGAGCCGAAATGGACCGGCACCGCTGTCGACCTGATCTTCGGCTCGCACTCGCAGCTACGCGCGCTCGCCGAGGTCTATGCGTGCGCCGATTCCAAGGAGAAGTTCGTCAAGGACTTCATCGCCGCCTGGAACAAGGTGATGAACGCCGACCGCTACGACCTCAACCCGAGCTACGCGAAAGCGGCGTAGGGCAGGGGAAGCGACGGAAGGCTTCGACTGAAGTCTGGGACAGAATTCGGGGCGGTGCTTAAAACCATCTTGAAGCGCCGCCCGATTAGTATCCGGATGACGCCACGCCGCCGTGTTGGATGCACGCCCATCGTACGGGAAAGGAGTGACAGCCAATGGAACCTCGATTTCACATGATGACTGACACGCTCGACCAGGCTGACGAAGAAATCCTCACGCACACAGTGTCCGACGAAGCTCTGGAATCTGTCACGGGCGCGGCGGGACGTTTGGATCCTTATCCATCTTTTTATCAAACACTTTCCTTTTCCGATTGCTGCTGAGCCGCCGCCGACCTGCGGCTGCTTCGGCGTCTTTTACGAGCAGCCTGAAGCTATGATCGACAAACGGCGTTGCGTAGAGCGGAACACCCGGCCAGCGCGCGCTGGTCGAGTTGTCAGTGGCGCGATATTAAGCCGCGGCCAAGCCGGCGCTGTCGATAGAGATTGAAGAGAGCTTCATCCCTTCGGCATTGCGTACTTCGACCGACCACCCGATCCAGTTTTCAGTCAGCCTATTTTTCAAATCCTCCGCCATTGCGGCGGCAAATTCGATTGCGGCTTGAGGGTTTTGGAAGTAGTCGCCACCGTAATCGTAGAGCGCTTGATCACGTGTTCTGTAGTCGAAGAAAAAACGCATGGCCCTGCACCTGCTCATCATCGTAGTCGCATTCCGACGAAACGACGACCCTATTACCCCCGCTCACGCGGTACTCACACGCGAAAGTACTTATCCTCGAATATGTTTTATCGCGTTTAAGGGCTTCCCATTAATTTTAGCAACGTCGCTGCCGCTGTAACGATGGTCATTGGCGTCAAGCAGTTCCTTGAGGTTCGAACGACGGTATTGCGTTTTAGCCCTGCGGAGCGTCGCCGAGAACAGCTCAAGGCGGCGCGCCGGCAGGACGGCCGTAAGCGGCTATTGCGTTGCGGCCAAGCATGTTGAGAGGCGGCTCGTGCGATACGGTAAATAGAAGCTTAGCTTTTTGCCAAAAATTGAAGGCGGCATTCACAGCAGAAAAGTTCCTTTTCTGCGTTATGCATTTATCGTTGACGGTCGCGTATTGAAATCTTCCATTTTGGAAAACATGAGCGCAACGAGCTTACAAATCGCCGCTGTATCTTCGCGTGAGGTGTTGCGTTCAAGCACCATTTCGCGCGGAACATCGTTCGTTTTTGTGGCGGCGTGTTTCGCCGTTATTTTGTTCGCGCTCGTGCCGGCAACCACGCGCATCGTCGCCGTCCAACTCTCCGGTCTTTCGATCGGATTGATACGCAGTGTGGGCGCGGGACTGTTCGGTATTCCTCTGCTCCTCTTTCTGCGACTTCCCGCACCGCGAAAACGCAAGGATTGGTGCCTTTTGCTGTTATACGCATTCGGTAATTTTGCCGGCTTTCCGATCTTGTTCGGGGTCGGCGTACAACACACATCTGGATCGCATGCCGCCCTGATCATGGCGGCAATGCCCTTGTTCATCGGCCTTCTCGGAATGGTGCTGGAGCGCCGGCTGCCCCGGTGGAGTTGGTTCGTTGGGGCGGCAATAGCCATCGGAGGCGAAGCGATCCTGGTCGGAATGGGCAACGCAAGCAGCCCGACCGGCGCCGGCGCCGCCGGAGACGCGATCGTGTTCGCCGCCTGTACCTTGTCCGCTATCGGGATCGTTGCCGGCGCGCAGCTTGGCGCGCGAATGAGCCCGTTGGCGGCCACGTTATGGGCCATCACCATCGCCGGCTCGGCGCTCGCCCCCTGGGCGGCGCTCCGCCTGCTGGCATCACCGCACGCCTATGAGCATCTCACGACGATTACTTGGGTCGCCGTTTTGCAGATCACGCTCGGAGCGGCATTGATAGCAAACGTGACGTGGCTGTGGGCGGTATCTCGCGGCGGCCTGGTACGCGTGGCGCCGATTCAATTCGCGCAGCCGGTCTGTGCCCTGTTCTTTGCCAGTGCGCTTCTCAACGAACATCTGTCAGCGGCGCTCTTGTTGGCCGCTGTTAGCATCGTTGTCGGCACTATCACCGCGTGCCGCGGCGCGCGGCCGAATTCAACGACAAAGCAGCGTGATTCGGCAAGGTCTCCGCCGTTCCTGAAAGATGCTCCATCTCTGGTGCCGCCGGATCCTGAGCGCATGAGAGCTCTTCTTAAGCTTGTGCAACAATCGGCATATGCAAGACCAATGGGGATCGCCTCGTTGGTCCCAAATGCGGCGATGTCTCCGATCGCATTAAGCCTCCGTGTTTGAATGTCCACCATTCGGCGCTCAGGGAAACAGCGGGCGCGCGCAAAATCAATCAATTAGCTTTTGGCTTTGCCACAGGATCGGCTTAATGCGACAATTGCTGTGGTGCCGGGTCAGGTCATCCGGCTAGCGCGAACGCATTTTTGTTTTCTGTTTTGTTGTGGTCGCGGTCGGCAAGCGCGGTGAGCTCCCGCCCCGCCAACACGTAAGTCAGACAATTCGGCAAGTGCGCAAAGCCGTTCTGCCGGTAAAAGGCTTGGGCCGAGTTGTCGGCGCGCACGGTCAGCTCGACGATCGGACTGCCAAGCTCGCGGGCATAGGCGGCGACACGCGCCATGAGCGCGCCGGCAATGCCGCGCCGGCGATGAGCCGGTTCGACGAACAGATCCTGCAGAAAAATCACCGGGCCGCTCCATCCGGTGACGATGCGCCGGCTGCAGGTCGCCATCCCAACAATAGAATTGCCGACGACAGCGCCGTTGAGTTCGGCGACGAACGCACAAAATCCGGCGTGTTCGCCAAAACCGTCGCGCAGCCAATCGGCCGCGCTGGCGCACACCGCATGGTTCGAGTTTTCACCCTCGGCCAGCAAAAGCTTGAGCCGCATCAGCGCCGCTACGTCTGCAGGCACCGCGGCGCGTACTGTGTAGTCCTCCGGTCGTCGCTGTTCGTCAGCCGTTTCTGCCATGGCGCGGCGGCGCTCACGCGGTGATGTTGATCTTGGTTCCGACCTTGCCGGTCGCGCTTGGCGTGGACACCACGCTCGATCCTTGCGCATCGATGTCGGTAATAGACGGAGTTTGCCGTCCGGGGTGCCGGTTCTGGCCGGCCGAGTGCGCGGCTTGATGGCGCGTAGTGTGCGAACCCGCGGCAAGATTTGCCGAAATGTTCATTTGGCGAGCATGGGCTTTTATGGTTAACGAGGGATTAGCAAGGGCAGGGCGAGTCCGATGCGGCCGGCGCCAGATCGCTCAGCCTGCCAGAATGGCGCGGATGCCATCGACGACGTATTGCACGGCCAGCGCCGCCAGGATGACGCCGAGCAGACGTGACAGCACGATATTGCCGGTCACGCCGATCAGCTGGCCGATCCGCGCGGCGAGCAGGAAGGCAACGAGGCAGGCGGCTACGACCGCCACTACGACCGCCAACAGCAGCACGAGCAGCAACCAATCACCGTCGGCGCGGCCCGCCAGCAGTACGCTCGCGGTGATGGCGCCGGGGCCGGCCATGAGCGGAATCGCCAACGGGAAGGCGGCGATGTTACGCGCGCGCTCCTCCAGCGCCTGTTCGGCGGCTTCGCCCTCCCGGCGCATGCGCACGCCGAGCACCATTTCGGTGGCGATCGAAAACAACAACAGCCCACCGGCAATGCGAAACGCCGACAGCGAGATGGCGAGCCTGTCCAGAAGCCAGTTGCCGATCAGCGCGCTGCCGATCAAAATCAATCCGGCGATAACCGCCGCGCGCAGCGCGACCTGGTGGCGAAGTTTTGCCGACAGCCCCTCGGTTATGCTGATGAAGGTCGGCGCCAGCCCGATCGGATCGACCACCACCAGCAACGTCACCAGTGCGGAAATGAGAAAATTGAGCACCATGAGTTCCGTCTTTTAGCGGCCAATTCTGCCAGCGGCGCGACAATCGATTGAAGAGCATCGGCGCTGCCGACAAAGCGCTGCGACCGAAGCTGCCGCGTCATGCCCTTGCCTTGATCTTAAACCACTGAATCACCACATGAAAATGGCTCAGCGCCGGGCCCTTTTGAGGGTGGCGAAAAGGCGCTGAATCAGCTAAGCAAGGCCTACACTTTTCGCGGGATTTCCATTGGCAGACAACGACGACCAACAGCCGGACGACACCGGCCCCTCCGACATTCGCCCCATCTCCATCACCGAGGAGATGAAGAAGAGCTACCTCGATTACGCCATGAGCGTGATCGTAGCGCGGGCGCTGCCCGACGCGCGGGACGGGCTCAAGCCTGTGCATCGCCGCATCCTCTATTCGATGCACGAGAACGGGCATACGCCGGACAAAAAATACGTCAAATGCGCTCACGTCGTCGGCGACGTGATGGGCAAATACCATCCGCACGGAGACCAGTCGATCTACGACGCGCTGGTTCGCATGGTGCAGGATTTTTCCATGCGGCTGCCGCTGATCGACGGCCAGGGCAATTTCGGCTCGGTCGACGGCGACAATCCGGCGGCCTACCGGTACACCGAATGCCGGCTCGACCGCGCCGCCATGGAACTGCTGCGCGACATCGACAAGGACACGGTCGACTTCCAGCCCAATTACGATAATTCCGAACACGAGCCGGTGGTGCTGCCGGCGGGCTTTCCCAATCTTCTGGTCAACGGCGCGGGCGGCATCGCCGTCGGCATGGCGACCAACATCCCGCCGCATAATCTCGGCGAGGTGATCGACGGCTGCGTGGCGCTGATCGACGACCCGGCGCTGTCGATTGACGATCTGATCGGCATCATACCCGGCCCGGACTTTCCCACGGGCGGCATCATTCTCGGCCGGCAAGGTATTCGCGCCGCCTATCATCTCGGCCGCGGCTCGATCGTCATGCGCGGCAAGATGACCTTCGAGACTTTACGCGGCGAGCGCGAGGCGATCGTGTTCACCGAGATTCCCTATCAGGTGAACAAGGCGAGCTTGGTCGAGCGCATCGGCGAACTGGTGCGCGACAAGAAGATCGAGGGTGTTTCCGCGCTGCGCGACGAATCCGACCGCGACGGCTATCGCGTGGTGGTCGAGCTGCGCCGCGACGCGGTGCCCGACGTGGTGCTCAACCAGCTCTACCGCTTCACCGCCCTGCAATCCTCGTTCGGCGCCAACATGGTGGCGCTCGACGGCGGCCGCCCGCAGGTGATGAATTTGAAGGACCTGCTGCAGTCGTTCATCACCTTCCGCGAAGAGGTGATCTACCGGCGCACCAAACATCTGTTGAGCAAGGCGCGCGACCGGGCCCACATCCTGGTCGGGCTTGCCATCGCAGTCGCCAATATCGACGAGGTGATCCGGCTCATCCGCGCCGCCAAGGACGCCAACGAGGCGCGCGACGAATTAATGAAGCGCGACTGGCCGGCGCGCGAGGTCGCCGCCATGGTCACGCTGATCGACGATCCGCGCCACAGCGTATCGGCGGCCGGCACCACACGGCTATCGGCCGAGCAAGCCAAGGCAATCCTTGATTTGCGCCTGCAGCGGCTCACCGCCCTCGGCCGCGACGAGATCAAGGCCGAGCTCGACAAGCTCGCCGACGAGATCGCCGATTATCTCGACATTCTTCGCTCGCGCGCCCGCATCCAGACAATCGTCAAGGACGAACTAACGAAGATCAAGGACGAGTTTTCCAGCCCGCGCAAAACCCTGATCGTCGATCAGGAAGGTGAGATGGAAGACGAGGATTTGATTCAGCGCGAGGACATGGTGGTCACCGTCTCGCACGCCGGCTACGTCAAGCGCGTGCCGCTGTCGACCTACCGGGCGCAGCGGCGCGGCGGCAAGGGCCGCGCCGGCATGCAGACGCGCGAGGAGGATTTCGTCACCCGGCTGTTCGTCGCTTCAACGCACACGCCGGTCCTGTTTTTCTCGTCGCGCGGCAAAGTCTACAAGGAAAAGGTCTGGCGGCTGCCGCAGGCCGCACCGCAGGCGCGCGGCAAGGCTTTGATCAATATCCTGCCGCTCGAGCAGGGCGAGGCCATTACCACGATCATGCCGTTGCCCGAAGATGAATCGAGCTGGGACCGCCTCGACGTGATGTTCGCTACCACGCGCGGCACGGTACGCCGCAACAAGCTGTCGGATTTTTCCGACGTACGCCGCTCCGGCATCATCGCTATGAAGCTCGACGACGGCGACGCTATCGTCGACGTGCAGATCTGTACCGAAAACGACGATGTGCTGCTGACCAGCGCTGCGGGCCACTGCATGCGGTTCGCCGTCGCCGACGTGCGGGTTTTCTCGGGCCGTACCTCGATGGGCGTGCGCGGCATCAATCTTGCCGACGGCGACAAGCTCATCTCGCAGTCGATCCTGCGTCATGTCGAAGCGACGGCGGAAGAGCGCGCCGCGTATCTTAAGCGCGCCAACGCGGTGCGGCGCGGGGGTAGCGGGGAGACTGACGAGATGGCCGCCAACGGCGACGCCGAGGAGGCGACCGGAGCGATCGAGCTTGGCCAAGAGCGCTATGCGGAATTGTCCGCCAAGGAGCAGTTCGTGCTGACGATCTCCGAAAAGGGTTTTGGCAAGCGCACGTCATCCTACGAGTACCGCACGACCAATCGCGGCGGCAAAGGCATCGTCGCCATGGCGATCACCGAGAAGAACGGCCGCATCGTCGCCTCCTTCCCGGTGGAAGAGACCGATCAGATCATGCTGGTCACCGACGGCGGCCAACTCATCCGCTGTCCGGTTGACGGCATCCGCATCGCCGGCCGCGCCACCCAAGGCGTGATCGTGTTCAATACCGCCGAGGGCGAGAAGGTGGCGTCGGTCGAGCGGCTCTCCGAGGAGGGAGAGGAGAACGGCGGGGACTAGGGGCTGTCATTGCGAGCCTAAAGGGCGAAGCAGTCCAGCCTTTTTGCAAGCCGCCGCCGGATTACTTTGTCGAGGAGGCTGTCATCGGACCGCGCGACTTCGCGCGGGTCCGTTGGCTCCTCACATGACGCGAGTCATGCTGTCTGGTATTGATTTTCCATGACCGAAGTCCACGACCATGTTGTAGAGCGCTGGAAGCACGACGGCGTGCGGGTCATTCCCGGCAATCAGCTCGATCCCAACGTACCGTCGACGCCCGGTATGGACCGCAAGGCGGCGATCAATTTCGCCCGCGCCGGGGCGCAAAAGCTCTGGGCTGGCACGGTGACCATCAAGCCGAATGCCAAGACCGGTGCGCACCATCACGGACATCTGGAAAGCATCATCTACGTGGTGCGTGGGCGGGCACGCATGCGCTGGGGCGAGCGGCTGCAATTCACCGCCGAGGCAGGACCGGGCGACTTCATCTTCGTGCCGCCTTACGTGCCCCATCAGGAGATTAATGCCAGCCGCGACCAGGTCTTAGAATGCGTGCTGGTGCGCAGCGATGGTGAGGCGATCGCCATCAATCTTGACATCGAGCCGGTAGAGAAGCCGGAGACGGTGTTATGGATCGATCCGATCCATCGCGGCACGGTCGCGTAACATCGATCGAACGACGCTTCATAGAAAAGTATAATGATTCAATAGATTTTTTGGATGCAACGATTCCGGGTGCGAACCTGTCGCAGTGCTGGCACCGCGTAAATTTCTTATAAATTTTTCGACGGAACGCGAAATCGTTCCGCTGATCGATGATGCAAAATCAGGTCGGGCCCCGCTCTCCGAAAGTGGCAGCCGGTGCCGTTACATGCGGAGGCGTTTGCGCGTTTGCAGGCAACGATCCGTCTCCCGCTCTCAGCGGCGGGTGCTCCGACCGGAGGAAACGGAGAGGAGATTCATATGCAAAAGCAATTGTTGGCTGCAGCGGGCCTGGCGCTAGGGACAATAATGAGTTCGGCCATGGTCGGCCAAGCCGCGCAGGCGGCGCCCGTAAAGAGCCCGTTCTGTCAATACGCCAAATCCGAGAAGAATCCGGTGTCGTGGAACGCCTATTACCACTGTCTTGGCTCAGCCCCGCAGGCGCGCCCGCATCTCCAGCACACGCGGCTGAGCCACGCCCAAAACCCGTACTGCAACCTTGCCAAGGGACAAAAAAATCCGGTGTCCTGGAACGCCATTATGGATGCCTGACTCGCTGAACGGCAATTGCCGATATTTACAACGGCTAACCCGTCGGCGAGAGGGTGCGAGCCTTGGCTCGCTCCCTTTCTGCATTTCGAGACCGACCGTCGCAGGCGCTACTCCGCCGCGACCAATCGCCGTTCGGCGCTCTCCACCACCATTGGTGTTTCCCAATCTTGGCGTTGCGGCGGTCCCGCCCAGCGTTTGGTGACGATCGCTACCCAATCGGCGGTATAGAACGCTTCGGCGGCGGCCTTGTTGTCCCACAAATAGATGCCGACCAGCGAACAGCCATCCGGCGCAATGCCGTAATATTTGCGGATCAGGCCAGGAATGCCCTCGTAGGTATGCGCCGTTGCGTTGATGGTATCGACGAGCTGAGCCTTAGGCGTGCCGGCTGGCACTTTGAATGTCCACATCACCGTGTGCATAGAATGTCTCCCAAGAGTGAATAGAAAAGCGAACCGCCGCCGTCACAAGCAGCCGACGACGTTGCCGTGGCGATCTTTCATCGTGATCGAGCATTCGAGGCGCTTGAGCTCGGCCTTGGCGTCTTCATTGCCCAAGGCCGCGGCTCGCGCATAATAGCCTTTGGCGGCATTGATGTCGCGCGGTCCGCCGCGCCCGCTTGCCGCAAACGAGCCCATCCAGTCCAGGGCGTCTGGATCGTTCTGCGCGGCCGCCTTTTCGAACCATGACCGCGCGGCGGAATCATCCTTGGGGCCGCCAATGCCGTTGGCGTACATCAGACCGAGCTGAAATTGCGCGTCCGCGGAATTCGCCATTGCCGCGTTCGTGAGCAAGGCCCGTTGCTGCACGGGATCGAACGGTTGGCCACCGGAATTGCCGAGGGCGGCGAGATGAGTGGTGCCGAGAGGGTTACCGGCGTCGGTTGCGCGCTGGAACAGCATGTGCGCCTGCGCTTCATCCTTAGCGACGCCTGAGCCGTTCGCATACAAAACGCCCAACGCGACCATCGCCGCGGTGCTGCCCAAGTCGGCCGCGCTGCGGTAGGCGTCGATCGCCTGCGGTAATTGTCCGCCAGCGGCATAAGCGCGGCCGAGTTCGTACGTGGCCCGGCGCGATCTGGCCGAGGCCAACCGGCAATATTTGATCGCGATCGCGACATCGGACGGCGCGATTTGTGCGACGCCGCCAATGTCGACCGGCTTGTCCGGATCCGCCGGGTCAGCGGCGACCCGGTCGCATAGCACCATGTCGGCGGATTGTGCACGTGCCGAGGAATGGATTGGCGTCGCGAGCGCGCCGATGAAAAAGCCGCAAGTGGCCGCTGCAGCACGAGCGCGCCGCACTGTTATTCCACCTCTACTTCTCACGCGCACACTCCGGAACTGATCAACCTTAAAGCCGCTGCTCAAGGTGGGCAAGTTTGCACGATCCCATCGGATCGAGGGTCCTCATCTTGCCAGAGCGTAAAACATATGGTGGGTTTTGCGCTCCAACCATCCAACAGCGGGGGAAACGTTCCATGGCGACGCCGATCACGCTCAACGACATCGAAATTTATCCGATCGTCGAACAGCAGGGCGCGTTCTTCAAGGCTTTGGAATTTTTCCCGAAGCTGGGCAAACAACTGCTCGACGAGAATCGCGCTTGGCTGCAGCCGGAATTCATCGACCCGGACGGCGGCGTAGTGCTCTGCATCCAGGGTTTCGTGATTAAGACACAGCACCACAACATTTTGATCGACTCCTGTGTCGGCAATCACAAGACCCGGCCGACGCGGCCATTCTGGAACATGATGAACAGTGACCGCTTCGAGAAAGGACTTGCCGCCGCCGGCGTGACCGTCAACGACATCGACTACGTGATGTGCACGCATCTGCACACCGATCACGTCGGCTGGAACACGCGGCTGCAGAACGGCCGCTGGGTACCGACCTTTCCCAAGGCGCGCTACATCATGGCCGACCGCGAGCTTGCGCATTGGACGCAACGGGAAAAGGACAACCCGGCAAGTTGCCCTTGGATCACCGATTCGGTGTTGCCGATCATCGCCGCCAAGCGCGAGCAGCTCGTCAAGAGCGACTTCGCCTTCAGTGAAACTGTGCAGCTCATGCCGACGCCCGGCCATACCATCGATCATTTCTCGGTGCTGGTCGGGCGCGCTGGAGCGGACGTTCTGATTACCGGCGACATGATCCACTCGCCGCTGCAGGGTAGATATCCTGACCTCGGCATGTTGGCCGATTACGACTCCGCGCAGGCCGGGATAACGCGGCGCAAGGTGTTCGATCGCTTCTGCGAAGAGCCGACGATCCTATGCGCAACGCATTTCCCGGCGCCGTCTAAAGCGCGCGTGCGGCGCTGGGGCGATGGCTACGAGTTCATTGCGGCGGATTGAATCGCGCTCGCCGAAACGACGAATGATTCGCCGACGCCTGCGCGGCCGCGCAGCGAGATCGCGCTTGCGCTGGCAGCGTACCGCGGCAGAATGCCGACTCAAAAAAGCAGAGCCGGGGAGGTGAGCAGTCATGAAGCTGGTCGGACTAAGCTTATGCGCGATCGCATTATCATTCGCGGGCGCGACCGCCGCCCATGCCGATCCGCGCGGTCTTTGGCTGGCACAGGATGGTGCGAAGGTGCGCGTCAGTTCGTGCGGCAAGGCGCTATGCGGGCGAATTGCGATGCCCAAGTCGCCGACCGATCCCGACACCGGCAAGCCATGGACCGACAAGAACAATCCCGACGCGCGGCGGCGCGGCAGGCCGCTCGTCGGCGTGGAAGTTTTCATTGCCATGATGCCGGACGGGCCGCGCAAATGGTCAGGCCATCTGTACAGCACCAATGGGGGACAGACCGTCGTCGGATATCTCTACGAAGTCGGGCCGAAAACCATCAGGGTCGAAGGATGCGCGGCGCCAAATGTTTGCGGCGGTCAAAACTTGACCCGCATCCGGTAATGCTATCGCACGTTTGTCGCAGCAATGCGCCAAACCGCGCGTGTCGCGGCTTGGGCTCCGGATTATGCCGGCGTCGGTTCGTCCTCAAATTTGAAGCCGATGTTCTGCAAACCTTGCAGCGCATTCTTGCCGTATTGGCTTTCAATCTCCTTGGCGAGACTCGGCGCGTAGGAAATCGGATCGACCTGCTCCTCGGTTTCCGGCACGATCATGACCAGAAGCCGACCGGTTTCGTTTGAAACATTGCGGAAGCTGCGGTTCTCGCCACGCGGCACCGAGATCATGTCGAGCGGATCGAGCACCAGCGTGTGTTCGCCATGATCGCCCCAAGCGATCTCGAAGCGGCCGGACAAGCACAGAAAATTTTCCACCGTGTTGAGGTGGCGGTGCAAGCCCGGTCCGTTGCCCGGCTCGCACTCGGCAATGGTGACGATCAAACCGCGCGGGCCCTTGACCGGCGCACCGGCGCTGCGACCTTGGTAGTCGGCGGGTGCCATCACCGGATAAACGCGCCGCGCCGTTATCTTTTCCACCGCGCCGGGTGGAATGCCGTGCGCGGCAAAATTTTGCTGCTGATAGGTCTGCAGCTTGCTGAAGCGGGCGACGCGGGATTCCATCGCCTGAGGACCGAGCGATTTCGCTGTCACAGCGTTCCCTCCATTTGGCGCGATTTGCAGCAACGCGATCTGTAGCGACGAAGCTCTTTGCTCGCATTATTCTCCTCGCCTTCCGACATGTCGAGCCAGTTTTTCTGCGGCGCCGATCCCAAATCATCTGGGCAAAAAGTGGGCCGGTGCGCGTTTATTTTTCGTGTCCAGTTCGCTGCTGGACAAGCAATGCCGCATGAGCGCGATGGACAACCAGGTCGTAATGTCGCTATCATCGATCAGTTCGGGGACCTCGGGGACGCCGGGAGAACTCGATGCGTAGTGGGGCGATTTTAGCAGCGACTTTTTTCATTTCCGCCGAGCTTTTCTACGGCATTCCGCAGAGCCATGCGGCCGATCTCCTATGGGAGGTTGAGAATCCGTATCGTTTCTTCAAGCGGATGTCGTCGTTCGAGGCTCAAGAAAGAGCTTTCGATGCGGTCGGCGGTGCCGTTGCGGGCGAGCCGGTGTCCCAGAGCATGCTGCCCAAGAACATCATGTGGCGGCTGGAACGGCGGCTCAACGATCCCGACTGCAAAAATCGCTCGACACCCGACTCCTGCCTCGACACAGCCGGGCCGCGCTATCAGCAGAGCCGGCTCGGTTGGGCGTCGCAGACACTTGATTTTATCTGCTACGACCGTAACGCGCGGCCGCGCCGTTATCTCACAACCTGCGACCGGCAATATTCGTGGGGGACGGCGAAGGAAGACTACATCCTGCCCGACGCACACACCGTCGACGTCCATATTGCACCCGATCAACTCGCCGCGGCCGGCGCGGGCGATTGCCTGTGGACGTGGCAAGCGCGCCGGCCCGGCTCGCCGGTCGAGACACGCAGTCAGCCGTGCAACGCCAAGCTGGTGATTAAGCGCGTACCGTATTCGCTCGACCGCAATGCGTCAGGCGTCTCGGTCAAAGTCCAACTGCCGAACGGGAGCGTTCTCGCCGATCCGGACGTCATTGTCGAAGATCTCCTCGTCGTGGCGCTCGGCGACAGCTTTGCTTCGGGAGAAAGCAATCCTGATCGGCCGGTCACGTTCAGCGCTGCGCGGCAGATGCTCTACGACCCGGTCAATGTCGTGTCTTCCAATCGCGATAATCTGGCTACCCGTAGTTTGGACAAAAAGGAGTCGAGCTACGGATTGGCCTCGGCGGACGACTTCAATCCGAAAGCTTTGCCGAAACGTCTGATGGAAGACGAGGAAAAAGGGTTCCTCTACGGCCCAACCACGCGCGAATTTCTCGATGCCTTCAACAAGGCGCGAGCTCAGTGGCTCAGCGCCGATTGTCATCGCTCGCAATACGGCTATCCATTCCGCGTCAGCATGGGGCTCGCGCTTGAAGACCGCCACCGCGCCGTCACCTTCGTGAGTCTCGCCTGCTCGGGAGCTGACATCGTCGAAGGCTTATTTGGTCCGGCCGATGCGCGCGATGAACTGACGGGACCGAGAGCACAGACGAAGGTGCCCGCCCAGTTCGACGCGCTAAGCGACTTGATCTGCCGCAGCTCCAGCCTGCGCACGCATACGGTCGCCTACCGACTGCCGGTTTATACGCCGGGAAGCACTGCTATCGGCGAACAGACGTTCACGATGCGATGGTGCGCGCCGGGCGGCCGCAAGCGCGCGATAGACGTGGTGCTGCTTTCGATCGGCGGCAACGACGTCGGTTTCGGCTCGCTGGTGACCTATGCGATCACCGGCAGTGCCTCCGATATTGCGCCGATTGCCGGCCTGATGGGCCGCGAATTGCGCTATTCGCCGTCCGTTTCGCAGGTTTATCTGAGCGTCCTCGACCGCCGCATGCAGGCGGTGAAGGCGGCGCTCAACGAAGGTTTCGGAGTCGATCCATCGCGGGTGTTGCAGAACGCTTACGAACCGATCCAGTTCGACGAAACTGGAAATGTATGCGGCAGCCAGCCGACGCTCGGTCTCGATGTGTATCCCAAGTTCCGATACGACCGCGCGCGGGCCCAAGAAGTTTCCAGTTTTGTGCACGAACTGCAGATTCGCGAGGCATGCATGGACGACGCCGCAGAGCCGGGCTGTCCGGCCGGACTGGCGACGGGCAAGGGGACCGGCTTCCACTTTATCACCGACCACACTGTCGAATTCCTGCATCGCGGCGTCTGCGCGCGCGACCCGCAAAGGGCGGTCTCCGATCAGGTCGACATGGCGATGCCCCGCGTATCCAACGCGACGGATGACTGGGTGCCTTATTCGCCGGCCGGCGCGTTGCCTTACGCGCATCATTGGCGGCTCGTGCGCGATCCAAACGATGCGTTCCTGGCCGGCAACACTCACCGCGAAGGAATTTCGCCGTTCGACGACCTGCAGCCGCCCTATGCGGCGCTCGTCAGCGGCGCATTTCACCCGACCGCGGAAGGGCACGCGATCGTTGCCGATCACGTTCTGCGCCACGTCAACGAGCTTTTGGCCAAACGCAAGCTGGCGCGGAATTAATCGTTGAGCTCTGGTCTAAGCGACCGGAATGCCGTTCAGGCGGCCGGGGTCTGACCGCGAAGGATTTGCGCCAGCACCGGTCTGTCAATGTTGCCGCCCGACAGGATCAAGCCGACGCGCTTGCCGGCGTGTCGGTCTTTCTCCTTCAGCAGCGCCGCAAGCGGTGCGGCGCCAGCGCCCTCCGCCAAATTATGCGTTGCGGTGTAATAGAGGCGGATCGCTTCGGCGATCTCATCCTCGCGCACGCGAACGATCCGCGCCGCGCCCGCCTTGATGATCGCGAATGCGTCGGCCTGAGGGTCGCGGCACGCCATGCCGTCAGCAAAGGTCCGCGCCGAATTGGTTGGCACCGGCTGCCCGACGTCGAACGACAGCGCGAAAGCCGGTGCGTTCTCGGCGACCACGCCCACGATCTCGGTTTTGAGCCCGAGAAGATCGCGCACCGTGATCATCCCGCAAATGCCCGAACCCATGCCGATCGGAACGTAAGCAACGTCGAGATCGGTGCAGTTCGAAAACAGCTCAAGGGCATAAGTGGCGACGCCTTTGACGAGGTCGCGGTGAAAGGAGGGCACGAAGTGGTAATCGCGCTCCCGTTCCATCTGCATCGCGATGGTGCGACTTTCATCGAAATCTTTGCCGGCCACGATCAATTGGCCGCCAAACGCCTCCATCGCAGCATTCTTCTCGGGCGAATTTCCCTCCGGAATGACGATCACGCACGGAATGCCGTTGCGCGCGGCGGCGAGCGCCACCGATTGGCCGTGGTTGCCGCGCGTGGCGGTGACGAGGCCTTTGGGCTTGGCGCCGGTACGACAGAGCGCGTCCACGTAAACGAGGCCGCCGCGTGCCTTGAACGCGCCGATAGGGGTATGGTTCTCGTGCTTGACAACAATCGCTGCGCCGGTCCGCGCGGCAAGCAATGGCCACGCATAGGCTGGCGTCGGCGGAACGACCGCGCGGACAGTTGCGGCCGCCGCCTCAAGTTCTTCGAGCGTAAATAGCGGCACGTCTTCCGACCTACTGTGCTCGCCGCGCGGCGGAGGCGAAGCGCTGAGCTTCTTCGGCGGCGCGGAACAGGGCCTCGGCTTTGTTGATGCATTCCTGCTGTTCGAACGCGGGATCGGAATCGGCAACGATACCGGCGCCGGCCTGAACATACATGACGCCGTTCTTGACCAGAGCGGTGCGCAACACGATGCAGGTGTCCATTTCCTGGCCGGCGGAGAAATAGCCGACGCAGCCGGCATAGAGCGAGCGTTTCTCTTTCTCCAATTCGTCGATGATCTGCATGGCGCGCACTTTCGGCGCGCCGGAGACCGTGCCGGCGGGAAAGCCGGCCACCAGCGCATCGAGTGGCCCGCAGTCTTTGCGCAGCTGGCCCTCGACGTTGGAGACGATATGCATCACCCGGCTGTAGCGCTCGATGAAGAATTGATCGGTGACCTTGACACTGCCGATCGCGGCGACGCGGCCGACATCGTTTCTTCCCAGATCGAGCAGCATCAAATGCTCGGCGCGCTCCTTGGGATCGGCGAGCAATTCGGCTTCCAGTGTTTGGTCCTCATGCGGCGTCGCCCCGCGCGGCCGGGTGCCGGCAATGGGCCGGATGGTGACGACGCCGCGTTCAGCTTTCACCAAAATTTCGGGGCTCGATCCGGCGATGGCGAATTCGCCGTAGTCGAGAAAGAACAGATAGGGCGATGGATTGACCCGGCGCAACGCGCGATAGAGCGCAAACGGCGGTAGCCGAAACGGCGCCTCGAACCGCTGCGACAGCACGACCTGGAAAATATCGCCTGCCGCGATGTACTCTTTGGCGCGCAGCACCATATGCTTGAATTCATCAGGTGTAGTGTTCGACCGCGGCGCCACCGCGAGCGGGCCCGAGTGGGCGCCCGCCGCCGATTTGTCGAGCGGGCGATCGAGCGCATCGACAATTTCGGCAAGGCGCTCACGCGCCCGCGACAGCGCAGTCCGCGCGGTGACGGCCTTGCGCGGCCGCACCGGCGTGACGATGGTGACGGTGTCTTCGACCGCGTCGAAGACGATCACCAAGGTCGGGCGCACCAGGATCGCGTCGGGAATGCCGATCGGGTCGGGCCCAGGCTCCGATAACGAATCCTCCATCAAGCGCACCATGTCGTAGCCGAGATAGCCGAATACTCCGGCGGCCATAGGCGGCAGCGCGTCCGGCAGTGCGATGCGGCTTTCCTCGATCAGCGCGCGCAGTGCCGCCAGCGGCGCGGCGCCGGCCGGCGCGAAACCGTGCGGATGCGCTAGCGGATCGCGGTTGATCTCGGCGTGGCCCCCATTGGCGCGAAAGATGAGGTCGGGTTCGAGGCCAATGATCGAATAGCGGCCGCGCACCGCGCCGCCTTCGACCGACTCAAGCAGAAAGCCTATCGGCGCCGAACCGTCACGCCGCGAATGTTTGCTACGCGCGCCGGTAATCTTGAGGAAGGCGGAAACCGGCGTTTCCAGATCGGCAACGAGCGTCGTCCATACGACCTGCGGCTCGCCGGCCGCGTAGCGCGCGGAAAACTGCTCGGCCGCGGTCTCGATTTGCATTCACTCGTTTTCCGTCGCGCTATTGCCTAATGCCTGCGCCAGCACCGGCTGATTCACGGTGGTGCCGAGATAATTTTCAAGCCACGCGGCATATTGGCTGAAAATATCGTCACCGATGGAGGTCTGCAGCAGCTGAGTGAGCTTCTTGCCGTCTTCGGAGTTTGGATCGAGCGCCGGGGTTTTGACGTCGGTTACCCGGAACACGACCCATTGGGTCGGTCTTGCGCCCTCGGAGCTGCTGAAGGAGTCGTTGGCGGTATGGAACGCCGCATCGATCACTTTCGTGGGGATGCCGGGTGAAGCTACGCCGCGCTTGAGGTCGGGGGCGGTCTCCACCTTGACGCCATTGGCCGTGGCGAGCGCATCGAGCGCACTGCCGCTCTTGAGCTTATCGAGCATGTCGGCGGCTTTAGCCCGCAGCCGCTTGGCGATCTGGTCGTCGCGCCAACGCTGTTCGACCTCGCTTTTGACTTCGTTCAGGGTGCGGTCGCGGGCAGGCGTAATGGCTTCGACCTCGTACCAGACATAGCCGCCCTCGGCATCGATCGGATAGGTGTCGACGCCGACGTCGTTGGAGAACGCACCGCTGATGATGTTGCCGGCGGCGGGCATAGTTGCGACCAGTTTGCCGGACGGATCGCGCCCGGAGCGATCGATGTCAACGGTGACGGCGGGCAGATTGACCTTCTGCGCCGCCTCTTCGAGCGTAGCGCCTCCAGCGCGCGCATCCTCGATCTTGTCGTGGATATCCTGCACCTTGCTTTTGGCGCGTTCGAGCGCAATGTCGTTGCGGATGAAAGGAGCGACGACGGAAAGTGGCTTGGTCTCGCCAGGATCGATTTGCAGCACGGTGACGATCACCACGCCGAATTTGCCCTGCACCGGTGCGCTTACTTCGCCCTGTTTGAGCGCAAAGGCGGCGTCGGCAACCGCTGGATCGATGATGCCCGACTTCGCCACGGTGCCGAGATCGATGTCGCTCTGCTTGAGGCCGCGCTCGGCTGCAATCGCCGCAAAACTCACCCCCGACTTGATGCGATCGCTGGCGGCTTGCGCCTCCGCCACGTTGGGGAAGATGATCTGCTCGACGTGCCTGCGCTCCGGCGTGATGTATTGTTTGAGATTGTCTTCGTAATTTTTCTTCACGGCCGCGTCGGAAACCTGAATTGTCTTTGCCACTTCCGCCGGGGTGACGGTCAGGGTCACAATTTGCCGGTATTCCGGTGCGCGGAACAGGATCTTACGGTCGTCGAAATATTTGGTCAGCACGTCTTCGGTCGGTTGCGGAATGTCGCCGGCCTGCTGTGGGCCCAGCGACACGTAAGCGATGCTGCGCTGCTGATTCTGAAACTGATTGACGGCGTCGAGAAAGGATTTCGGCACTGTGAGGTTGCCTGAAACGGTGTCGGTAATTTCCTTGCGGGGAATACTGCTGCGCTCTTCGTCGATGAACCGTTGTTCGGAGTAACCGATGTTTTGTAGGAAATTCTCGAACATCGCACGGTCGAATTGACCGGTCGGCGTTTGAAAGTGCGGATCGGTGAGGATGTGTTGCACAATCTCGGCAGTCGGAATGCCTAGCCGCATCTGCCGGGCGAGCTGGTCAAGCCCGGCCCCGACCAGCAATTGCGCCAGCACTTGGCGGTCAACGCCGAGCGCGCGCGCCTGCTCGGGTGGAATAGCGCGCCCGAGCTGCTGTCCCAGCTGTTGCAGGCGATCGTTGTAAGCTTGGCTGAATTGATCCACCGAGATTTCGGTATCGCCGATCTTGGCGACGTACGAGGCACCGTAACCTTGGAAAATGTCGTTGATGCCCCAGATCGCGAAGCTGCCGGCAAGCGCAGTCAGCACCACGGTCATAATGATGCGGCCGAGCCAGTTTTCGGAGGCTTTGCGGATACCTCGAAGCATAAGTTCCGACGGGCTTTGGTGGTGGTTTGCCGGTCAAAGGCGGCGCATCATAGGGACCGACATGCCGCGCTGCAATCGACGGAATTTACCGATAAAACGTCTCTTTTCCCGCTGCAATCCGTCTGCTAACGGCTCTTTGTCGCACTTTTGAGGCTTCTGAGGATGACGAACCGCCCGCTGGTTGCAGGCAATTGGAAGATGCATGGGCTTAAGGCCTCGGCAGGCGAGCTGCAAAAGATCATCGCAGGGGCGCAAAAACTCTCCCATGTCGATCTGATGGTGTGCCCACCGGCAACTTTGCTCGCGGATTTCGCCGCCGCCGCGCGCGGATCGCGGCTCGCCATCGGCGGCCAAGACTGCCATGCGCTCGCCGCCGGCGCCTGCACCGGCGACATTTCCGCCGAAATGCTCAAGGACGCCGGCGCTCAAGCGGTTATTGTCGGCCATTCTGAGCGCCGCCAGCACCATAACGAAACCGATGCAGCGGTGCGGGCGAAAGCACTAGCCGCCGGCCGAGCCGGCCTTTTGGCCATCGTCTGCGTCGGCGAGACGCGTGCCCAAAGGGACGCGGGAGACGCATGCTCCGTCGTCCGCGCGCAACTTGATGGTTCTCTCCCGGGCGGCGCTGCCGATGTTGCTGTTGCCTACGAGCCGGTCTGGGCCATAGGATCCGGTCTCACTCCGACAGCGCACGATATTGCCGACATGCACGGCTTCATCCGCCGGCACCTTGCTTCCTATTACGGCGAGGCGGGGCGAGGAACGCGCATCCTGTACGGCGGCTCGGTGAAACCGGAGAACGCCAAGGAACTGATGGCCGTCGAACACGTCGATGGCGCGCTCGTTGGCGGCGCGAGTCTCAAAGCGGAGGAGTTTCTGGCCATTGCCGGCGTTTACGGCTAACCTTTTTGATTAGCTGCAGCAAATTGAGCGGCCGGGGAGGACGCGATGAGCGATGACACCATTCCGCGGCGAAGATTTTTGCTCGGAGCGGGCCTTGCTGGGACCGCGGTTGCAACCGGCCTCGCGCCGGAGACACCGGCGCACGCGCAGCAGCTTGCAACGACCGAGGCGGTCGCGGCCGCCGACGCTAAAGATGCGCAGCCGCGCCGCTTTCTCAACGAGACCGAGCATGCATTCGTCGTTGCTGCCGTCGATGCGATGATTCCGGCCGACGAGTTGTCGCCATCCGGCAGCGATTGCGGAGTTGCGGTCTACATCGATCGTGCGCTGGCGAGCGCCTGGGGCGGGGGCGCCAAACTGTATCGCGCCGGTCCCTATATCAAAGGCAAGCCGGAGCAGGGCTATCAGTTGCCGCTGACTCCGGCTGAATTCATCGCCGCCGGGATTGCCGCCGCCAACGAATGGTCGCGCAAAACCTACGGCAAGGACTTCGATCAGCTCGACGCGGGTAACCGCGTCGAAGCGCTCAAGGCGATGGAGGAGGGCAAGGCCGAATTCGAGAATTTCAACGCCCGCGCCTTCTTCACGCGGCTGCACGCGCTCGCCATGGAAGGGTTCTTCTCCGATCCGATCTATGGTGGCAATCGCAATATGGTGTCGTGGCGGATGCTCGGCTTTCCCGGACTACCGGCGAATTACGCCAATCTCGTCGAGGAATACCGCGACAAACGCTACATCGCCGAGCCGCATTCGATCGCCGATTTTTCCTAAGGCGGGGGCGGTCATGGCGAAGCGATTGAAGGAAGTCGATGCGGTCACTGTCGGGTTCGGATGGACAGGCGCGATCCTGGCGCGCGAATTGACCAAAGCCGGCCTCAATGTGGTGGCGCTGGAGAAGGGCCCGGACCGTGTGCCCTCCGACGATTTCGTGCTCCCGGGCGTGCGCGACGAAGTGCGTTACGCCGAACGCTTGGAACTGATGTGGGACAATTCGATCGATACGCTCACATTCCGCAATGATTCGGGCGAGCAGGCGCTGCCCGTCCGCCGCATCGGCGCATTCCTGCCGGGCGAAGGCGTCGGCGGTTCAGGTATCCATTGGGGCGGCCTGCACTGGCGCTTTCTGCCGACGGATTTTCGCATCCGCTCGACGATCGTCGAGCGCTATGGCGCAAATTCAATCCCGGACGACATGACAATCCAGGATTGGCCGGTGAGCTACGACGAGCTCGAGCCGCA
>JASHRW010000255.1 GCA_030037065.1 Xanthobacteraceae bacterium | reverse complement strand
ACCGCGATCACATGCAAGAGAAAGCCGGTGTTCTGCTCGATCATCAGCCAGGTGACGCCGAGCGAATCGAGCGTGATCAAGAAGGTCGCCTATGAGCCGCTGTTTCTAGCCCATTTGCGCGACGGCCTGTCGATCAAAGGTGTGCGCCGCGTCGCCATGCACGAACGGCTCACCAATCTGCGGCCGGTGATCTTCCTGCAGATCGCCTACGGCACGCCGCGCACCGAGATCTGGCGCGCGTTGCATGGCGCGTCGACGCTGATGTCCAATTGCGGCAAGATCGTCATGGCGGTCAGCGACGACATCGATCCAACCAGCGTCGATGCCGTGCTGTGGTCGCTCGCCTACCGGTCCAATCCGAAGGACGACGTGCAGATCGTGCCTTGTCGCGGCGGCGTGCAGGGGGCGCAATACGGGCCGGATCAATCGGATTCGAGCATGCTGATCGACGCCACGCGCAAGCGGCCCATGCCGCCGCTGGCGCTGCCGAGCCGCGAGCACATGGAGCACGCCCGCGCGCTGTGGAAGCGGCTCGGGCTGCATCCGCTCACCGTGACCTCGCCCTGGCATGGTTACCAGCTCGGCGATTGGATCGAGCGCTGGGAGACGTTCGCCCGACGCGCCACCGCCGGCGATTGGGAGATTACCGGCCGGGAGACGTTCGCTCGCCAGCGCGGCGGGGTGATGCCGGAAACATCGGTGCGGGGGGTGGAAAGTCCAGTAAAACCAGCCGAATAATCCCCGGACCGGCCGCCATTTAGCACAAATTTGCCGGGGCAACGAACAGGTTGCGGAACCCGGCCCCACCCGCCTATCTAAGCCGCGCATGGACACAGCAACCGCATCAGCCAAACCGGCTGCCGCCGCAGCCGGCACCCAATTGCCGGAGCCGCATACCGGCCTGATCGACGCGCGCCTTATGAAAATCGAGGAGGTGGCGCGCGACACTAAGCTCTACACGTTTGCCCGCCGCGACGGCGCGCCGCTGCCGCCCTACAAGCCCGGCGCGCATGTCGACCTGCACTTGCCCAATGGGCTGCTCCGCCAATTTTCGCTGGTGCTGCCGGCAAGCAGCAATCCCGAGAGCTACACGGTCGGCGTCAAGCGCGACGAAAACAGCCGCGGCGGCTCGCGCTACATCATCGACGAAATGAAAGTCGGCGACGAAATCAAGATCAGCGCGCCGCGCAACAATTTCCCGCTGGTCGAGGACGCCGAGCACGTCGTGCTGTTTGCTGGCGGCATCGGCATCACGCCGATCTGGTGCATGGCGCAGCAGCTCAACGCGCTCGGCCGTTCCTGGAAGATTTATTACGCCTGCCGGGCGCGCGCCGATATGGCGTTCGTCGAGACGCTGGAAAAACTCGAACCGAAATTCCGCCACCTGCATTTCGACGACACAGGCGGCGGCGTGCTCGACATCGCCAAGGCCGTTGCCGAGATTCCGGCGAGCGCGCACCTTTACTGCTGCGGCCCCAATCCGATGCTCAAGGCGTTCGAGGCCGCCGTCTCGGGCCGGCCGCGCAACCTCGTCCATGTCGAGTACTTCACGCCGAAGGAAGAAGCGGCCGGGCAGGAGTCCAAGCTCGGCGGTTTCTGGGTCGAACTCGCCCGCTCCGGCGAAGAATATTTCATCCCCGAAGGCCAAAAGGTTCTGGAAGTGCTGTTCCAGGCCGGCGTCGACGTCGATTATTCGTGCGAGCTCGGCATCTGCGGCGCCTGCGAGACCAAAGTCATTTCCGGCACCCCGATCCACCACGATTCGGTGCTGAGCGAGGAGGAGCAGGCCACCAACGAGAAGGTGATGATCTGCTGCTGCGGCTGCAAGACCGAGCGGCTGGTGCTGGATATGTGACCCGTCATTGCCGGGCCAAAGTCGTCCGCAGGACGACGTCGCTTCGCTAGTCTTTGCCGGCAATCCGTGCTGCGATAAGGTGCGTGAAAAGCCTTGCCGTCGGGTTTGCGGCGGCCGAATCTCAGCACGGATCACCGGGTCAAGCTCGGTGATGACGGAAAATGGACGCATCGGTCAAAGCTCGCCCGACGAAGAAGCCGACCATAAAAGAGCGCCAAGACCTGCGCGCCTGGATCGAGAAGCTGCGCGCCGCCGGAGAAGTGCAGGACATCACCGGTGCCGAGCGCGAGAAGGAGATCGGCGGCATCGTCGACATCTACCAGCGCCGCATCGGCAACAAGGCGGTGCTGTTCGATGATATTCTGGGCTTCCCGCGCGGCCATCGCATCCTCGCCAACATCCTCACCTCGGTGCGGCGCATCAACATCACCCTCGGGCTTCCCGCCGACGCCAGCGCGGTGGAGTTGGTGCATTACTGGCGCCGCTATATGAAAGAGGCGAAGGCCGTTCCGCCGCAGACCGTGAAGTCCGGCCCGCTGCTCGATAACATCCGCACCGGCAACGACATCGACATTTTCAAGATTCCGGTGCCGCGCTGGCACGAGCACGACGGCGGCCACTATATCGGCACCGGCGACATGGTGATCATGCGCGATCCGGACACCGGCTGGATCAATTACGGCGCCTACCGGGTGCAGGCGCACGAGCCGAACGTGGCCACCGTGATGTTCTCCAAGGGCAAGCACGGCGACATCATCAAGCGCCGCTATCACGAGCGCGGCGAGCCGTGCCCGATCGCGGTGGTCGCGGGCATGCACCCGGCTTTGTTCATGATCGCCGGCCTCGAAATCCCCTACGGCAAGAACGAATACGACGCCGCCGGCGGCCTGATCGGCGAGCCGATCGAAGTCATCGCCGGGCCGCGCACCGGCCTGCCGATCCCGGCGCATGCCGAGATCGCCTTCGAGGGCTTCATTCATCCGGGCGATCTGCGCGACGAGGGTCCGCTCGGCGAGTGGACCGGCTATTACGCCGGAGGCCTGAAGAAGGAACCGGTGATCCGCATCGAGACTTTCATGCACCGCGACGATCCGATCCTGCTCGGCGCCATTCCCGGCATTCCGCCCGACGACGATTCGTTTTATCGCGGCACCTATCGCTCCGGCGCGGTATGGAATCAGCTCGAAGCCGCCGGCGTGCCCGAGGTAAAAGGCGTGTGGGCGCACGCCGCCGGCGGCAGCCGCCTCTGGCTTACCGTGGCGATCCGGCAGCAATATGCCGGCCACGCCAAGCAGGCCGGCCTCATTGCCTCGCAATGCCATGCCGGCGCCTATGCCAACCGGTTCGTCGTCGTGGTCGACGACGACATCGATCCGGCCGACATGGACAAGGTCATTTGGGCGATGTGCACGCGCTTCGATCCGCGCGAGGGCATGGAGACGTTGCGCGGCTGCTGGTCGACCGCGCTCGATCCGATGTCCTATGCCAGCGACGATCCGCGCAACGCCCGCGTCGTCATCGACGCCTGCAAGCCGTTCAAACGCCGCGACACGTTCCCGGTGGTGGTGCGGGCCAGCCAGGAGGTCGAGGATTTGGTGCGCGCGAAGTTTTCTGACGTGCTGCCACGCTGATGACAAGCTGCAAAGAATTTTCCGAGAGGTCGGAGCCCCCTCACCCCATCCCTCTCCCCACTGGGGAGAGGGAGGAGCGAGAGTCGCGCGAGCAGCTTATTTCACCTCTCCCCGGTGGGGAGAGGTCGAGCGAGCAGAGCGAGCGAGGGTGAGGGGGGTCGAGCCTCTGAGAAAAGTTCCAGAGCATCAAAACAACATGACCGAAAAATTCGACATCACGCTCAATATCAACGGCCGCGATTATCCGATCCGCG
>JASHRW010000254.1 GCA_030037065.1 Xanthobacteraceae bacterium | reverse complement strand
GGACGCTGTCTGAACATCGGCCGCCCGCGCTCAGTCGCGTCCGGCGGTGCCGAGCAATCCATACGGACGCAGCACCAGCACAAGCGTCATGGCGACGAACAGCATCACGTAGGAATAACCGGGGTTGAACATCGAGGTGATGCTGATGATCTCGCCCGCGATCAAGCCGCCGAGAACCGCTCCCGGGAATGAGCCGACGCCGCCGATGACGACGACGACGAAGGTCTGCACCAGAATCGCCTCGCCGACGTCCGGCGCGATCGACACCACCGGCGCGTTGATGATGCCGGCGAAGCCGGCGGCCATGGCGCCGATGCCGAATACCAGCATGAAAACCTTGTAGACATCGATACCCAGCGAACCGACCATGACCGAATCTTCAATGCCGGCGCGCACGATCATGCCGATGCGGGTGCGATAGAGCACGATGTAGAGCGCGAGCAGCGCAACCGCGACGATGCCGAGCAGCGCCAGGCGATAGGTCGGATAGAACATGAAGCCGAGCGGCGTAATCCCGATGAGCGGCGGCGGCGGCGGAACCGCCTTCGACAGACTGCCGAAGAAAAACCGCACCACCTCGACAAAGACAATGCCGAGCCCGAACGTGACGAGAAGCTGGTCCTCGGGCGTCCTGGTGTAGAAATGGCGGATGATTATCCGCTCAGTCACTACACCGACAACGAGCACGAACGCGGCGCCGGCAATGACCGCAACGATGAATGACCCGCTGTAGCTGTAAGCGACCCAGCCGGCATAGCCGCCGAGCATGAACATGGCGCCGTGCGCGAGATTGAGGACGCCGAGCGTGCCGTAAATAATCGTCAGCCCTGACGAGATCAGCGCGAGCAGTGCACCGAGCACCAGCCCGTTGAAGCATTGCGAAATGAAATTGCCCCAGTTGACCACGCGTGCGTCCGCAATTGGTGCATTCGCCTAATGCAGATGCCCGGCTTTGCGCCCGACATGCAAGCGTTTTCTAGCACAGACACACCGCAGAGGGTCGTGCTGGCCGCACGACCCTCCAACGGGTGAAAGCGAGTCCGCTCCGCGGCGCGGCGGAGACGGTTTTGCGGCTGCGGCCGTCAGGTATAGGCGCCGAGATTGCAGCCGAACGCATCCGGAGCCTGCATCAGCGGCGCCCCCGGCAGGACTTCGAGAACCTCCCAATAGTCCTCCTTGTTCTTCATGTCCTTCGGCGCCTTGCCGCGGACGATCACGACGGGATGGACGGCTTGGTGATCCTCAGGGCGGAAGTGAATGTCGCCAACCGTGGACGGGAAGGTTTCGCCCTTTTCGTATTGCTTGATAATGTCCGGCGGATAGAAGGTGCCGGCCTCGGAGACCATGCGCGCCCAGGCGGCGAACTGCATGTAGCCGTTGTTGGCGCCCCACTCTGGCTTGTAGCCGTTCTTCTTGTCGAAGTCCTCGACGAACATCTTGGCCAGTGGGTATTTGTCCTCCAGCGTCCACCAGAAATCCGTGGCAGCATAGACGCCCGCGGTGAGTTCCGGACCCGCTTCCTTGGCGAGGAATGGCGTCTGATACGGAACGACGAGCGTCATCTTCGGAATGATGCCAAACTGCTTGGCTTGCTGGATGGAGAGCACCGCGTCGCGTCCCCAGTTGACGTTGATCAGGAACTCGGCGCCGGAGTTGGCGATGTTGGTGAGGTACTGGCTGAAATCTTGTGTGCCGAGCGGCGAGACCTGATTGGTCACCATGGTCCAGCCGCCGTTCTTGGTCAGATAGTCGTTCACCGACTTGGTGACGGTGTGGCCGTAAGTGTAGTCCGGCGTCATGAATGCCGATTTTCGGTTCTTGCCGAATTGCTTGATCAGCACCGGGCCGATCGCCGCTGCCGCCGTTTGGCCATAGAAGTTCTGGCGGAAGCTGTAACGCACGCAGTCCTTGCCGGTGGTGTCGTTCGAGCCAGTGATGGCGGTGACGTAGAGGATCTTCTCGCGCTGTGCGAACTTGTTGAGCGCGACTGCGACTGCCGACGAGGTCGAGCCCGTCATCAGGATGATCTTGTTCTCGTTGATGAAGGTCTGCTGCTCCTGCACCGCTTCGTTCGGCTTGGCAGCGCTGTCGGCGGAAAGGAGCTTGACCTCCTTGCCGAGCAGCCCCTTGGTCACTTTTGGCGCGATCTTCTTGATCAGCGGATGGCCGGTATTGATGTGGTCGACGGCCAGCTGCATGCCTTTGAGTTCGTCGTTGCCTGACGCCGCATAGGTGCCGGTGAGCGGCACGGTGGCGCCGATGTTGACCGTCGGCCCCTGCGAGCCGGCGGGCCAGGTACCAAGCGGCGGCTGATCTTCGGCCGCCGCCGGGACTACCAGCTCAAGCCCGCCTGGGCCGCCGAAGGACAGCGCGCCGAAGCCCGCTCCGGTTGCGACTGCTTGCCGCAGCAGACGGCGCCGTGACAGTCCGTTGGATGAAGTCGTCTTGGTCATCTTGACCCTCCCTTGCTCTCTATTCTGGTTACGTGTTCTGCTTACGTTTTCGGCAGACCGCGTATTTGCCCCGTTGCGCGGGGGCTAGCATCCGCGGTGGTAATTGCCCCAGATTAGACCTTTGACCGACCCCCAAAATCAAGTTGGACTAAAGTCGTTGCCCGGCACTCCCCCACCCAAGGCGCACCAGAAACACCGGCTTGAGAGCAATCCGGCCTTCGGCTCCCGCAAGCTCAAGCTGGGGACTTTTCAGACCAATCTTGATTCCGGCTGCGTAATGTCGGACCTCGATGGGCGGCTGGAGATCACCTGGCCCAATACGGTCACCCTGGCGCAGCTCGCCGACGCCATGGATTTCGAGGCTCTGGTGCCGGTGGCGCGCTGGCGCGGCTTTGGCGGCGCCACCGACCCGCAGGGCCCCGGATTCGAAACCTATACGTGGGCCGCCGGCATCGCCGGAGCCACACGCCACTCCGGTGTGGTGTCGACCTCCCACGTCGCTCTCAGTCATCCGATCATTGCTGCCAAGCAATCGACCGTCATCGATCACATTTCCAACGGGCGCTATACGCTCAACATCGTCAACGGCTGGAATTTTCCCGAAATGGAGATGTTCGGAGTCTCGCTCCTCGAACATGAGGAGCGTTATGCCTACGCCGAGGAATGGCTGTCCATCGTCAAACGGCTGTGGACGGCCGACGACCGTTTCGACCACGACGGAAAGTTCTACCGCATCAAGGGCGGCTACCTGCAGCCGAAGCCGATCCAGCATCCCTATCCGGCGATCATGAACGCCGGCTCATCGGAACGTGGCCGTCATTTCGCCTGCAAGTACTGCGATCTCGTCTTTACCAATATCCGCAGCCACGACATCGCGACCAATACAGCGCATGTGGCGGCCTATCATCGGCTGGCGCGCGAGGAATACGGCCGCGAGGTGCGGGTGTGGAGCAACGCCACCATCATTCAGGCCGAGACCGAGAAAGAGGCGCGCGACTTCTATCACTATTATGTGCACGAGAAAGGCGACTGGGTCGCCGCCCGCTACGTCATCGATACGATGGGTGCCGAAATCAACCAGCGCGACTATCCGGAAGCGCGGCGTAACGCCATGGCCGAGATGATGATCTCGGGCTGGGGTGGCTTTCCCCTGGTCGGTACCAAGGAGCAGATCGTGGACGGATTGATGACGCTGTCGAAAATCGGGCTGGACGGCGTGCTCTTGTCTTGGCCGCGCTACATCGAAGGCATGCGCGAATTCAGCGACGTGACCTATCCCTTGCTGAAACAGACCGGATTGCGGGATTAACAAGGACAATATCGTAATGGCAAAGTCCGATTTTCGCCGATTCGTCCCGGAAATGGGCAAGGCCTTTCACTTCGAAAAGTCGACTCAGCAATTCTTTGATGCGGTGATATCGGCCCGTGGTCCTGGCGAGAAAGCCAGCGTTGAACAATATCTCTCCACGCCCTTCAAGGGCATTACCACGGACGGCACCGTTATTCCCGGCCTGTTTGCGCTGCGGCCTGAGTCCGCGCCGACGCGCGAAATCCTGCAAGCTGTGTCGGCGCTTTTGGCCCAGCTAAGCCCCGAACAGAGAGAGACGACCTGCCTTCCAATTGAGTCGCGGGAGCGGGAGCTGTGGCAGAACAGCATCGCTCGCTATGAGAGGTTCGGTCTTCGCCTCGACGAAATTCCGGAGAAACTCCAGGCGGCGGCCATGGCGGTCGTCAAGGCGAGCCTTAGCGCCGCCGGCTACGAGAAGACGCACAATCTGATGAAGCTCAACGGCTTTCTCGGCGAGCTCGTCGGCGCGCCACGGCTGCTCGGCGAGTGGTGCTATCAATTGCACATCTTCGGCGAGCCTTCGCCAAGCGAGCCCTGGGGCTGGCAACTCAGCGGTCATCACCTGGTGATCACCTGCTTTGTTCTAGGCGGGCAGATGACGCTGACGCCGACCTTCATGGGGGCGGAGCCGAGATATATCGATAAGGGGAAAAACGCGGGGACAGTCGTATTCGAGGACGAAGAGCGCCTCGGGCTGCAATTTGCCCGCAACTTATCGGCGGAACAAAAAAGCAAAGCCGTTTTCGCCGATACGCTGATCCCGGATCGGCTTCCGCCCGGTCGGCATCAGGGCACCGACGGCATGTCCTTCGGCGGGCGCTATAAGAACAACGCGATCGTTCCTTATGAGGGAATTTGCGGGGCCGATCTTTACCCGCAGCAACGTCAAGCACTCCTCGATCTTGCCAATTGCTATCTATCTCCGTTGCCTTCGGGGCCGCTCGCGGCCCGCATGAACGACGTGGAACGGCATCTAGCAGAGACTTATTTCTGCTGGGCGGGAGGCATGGGAGAAGAAAGCGCTTTCTACTATCGTATCCAAAGCCCGGTGGTGATGATTGAGTTTGATCACCATAAAGGAGTGGTGCTGAATAATCCCGAGCCGGAAAAATTTCACGTTCACACCATCGTGCGCACGCCCAACGGCAACGACTTCGGCATGGACCTCTTGCGTCTTCATTATGAGACCGCTCCACATCACCGCGCCGTGCACCAACGCCACCATCATCGCGGGCCGGCGAACGCGAGCAGGCATCGCTTCACTAGCGATTGACGGGACATGCTGGACCGGCCTCGTCTCAAAATCGCTGTCGGCGATTACGGCCACACCCGCGCGGTGAAGTCGGGAGCGGTGCCGATCAAGGGCATCGATCCGGACTTCGTGCAGATCGTGCCCATTATCGGCGCGTTTCGCCGGATGGTTCGCGACCTCGAATTCGACATCTGCGAGATGGCGCCCACCACGTACATAATTGCCCGTGCGCTCGGTGCGCCGTTCATCGCGCTGCCGATTTTTCTGACGCGCCGTTTCCATCACGGCGGCTTCGTGGTGCGGCCTGACGCCGGCATCAAGGTGCCGAAGGATCTGGAAGGCAAGAAGGTTGGCGTTCGCGCCTACTCGGTCACCACGGGCGTGTGGACCCGCGGCATTTTCGTCAACGAGTACGGTCTCGACGCCGCCAAGGTGACCTGGGTGGTCGACGACGAGGAACACGTCACGGCACT
>JASHRW010000034.1 GCA_030037065.1 Xanthobacteraceae bacterium | reverse complement strand
CAAGGCGCTGTTGGAGAAATTCGGCTCGTTCGCGGAGGTGATCTCCGCGCCGGAAAAGCGGCTCGCCGAAGTCGAGGGCATTGGCGAAGCCAGCATCACCGAACTGAAGATCGTGCAGGCCGCGGCCAGCAGGCTGCTGCGCGGCCAGGTGAAAAAACGGCCGGTGCTGTCATCATGGTCGGTGGTGCTCGACTATTGCCGCACTGCCCAAGCCTTCGCCGACCGCGAGCAGTTCCGCGTCCTCTTCCTCGACAAGCGTAACCAACTGATCGCCGATGAATTGCAGCAGATCGGCACTGTCGATCACACGCCGGTCTATCCGCGCGAAGTGGTCAAGCGCGCGCTCGAATTGTCGGCGACGGCGCTGATCTTGGTGCACAATCACCCCTCCGGCGATCCGACGCCGTCCCGCGCCGACATCCAGATGACGCAGCAGATCATCGCGGTGGCGACCCCGCTCGGCATTTCCGTCCATGACCACATCATCGTCGGCAAGGAGGGACACGCGAGCCTGAAGGGGCTGAAGCTGGTGTGAAGCCGCGTTCACCCGAAGCGGAGCGTGCAAGGGCACGCCACGCCGCGTGGCTATGGGCTCGACAGATCGTCGACCCGGATCGGCGCGCGCGGGTTACTTCGCGGGCACTGTTTCACTCACCGGCGCTGCTTCGGCGCCGGTTTTCTCGGCTTGCTTATTTGCCTCAGTCAGGAGGTCGCTGATGACGCCGGTGCGTTTTTCCTGCGCCATCTTCTTCGCTTTCTCCTGCTCGGCAAAAAACTGGTAGTCTATTTCCCAGCACATCGGAACCTCCGTTCATGATGGGACCAACGCAAGACAACGCGCTAGTATAGACGAAAGTTTCCGGTCGGCGAAGAGATACAATGCTGAGACAGGATAGCGATAACGGCGGCCGCCGCGAGCCTGCAGCGCGGAATGTTCTAGGGGAGACGCTCGATCTGTGCTCGATCAAGCCCATGACCGGGTTTTATCGGGACGGCTGCTGTAATACCGGGCGAGAGGATGCGGGCAGCCACACCGTCTGCGCCGTCATGACTGCGGCGTTTCTCGAATTCTCCAAATCGCGCGGCAACGATCTATCGACGCCGCTGCCGGAGTTCGGTTTTGCCGGGCTGAAGCCCGGCGATCGGTGGTGCCTGTGCGCGCCACGATGGCAGGAGGCCTTCGAGGCGGGTCAAGCGCCGCGGGTTGTGTTGCGCGCCACGCACGAGGGCGCGTTGTTCTATTGCGCGCTTGCCGATCTTAAGCGCTTCGCGGTGGATTTGGCCTGACGCATCATCGTGCTGCCGGCTGCCCGGCGACTTTGCTGACAACCGCCGGCACGTCGACGGGAGCGCTGTCGCCGATCCACGCGACATAACGGTCCGGGCGCACAAGGATGAATTTCGCCTGGTAGGCTTTGCGTCCATCGGCGTGGCTGTCGCGAACGACTTTCAGCGGTATATCCAGCCTCTTTGTCGCTTCGGCGAAGGCCGAAACCCCGCGATCTTCGGCGTCGAAGGCCAGCAAGGTGAAATACGGCCCCAGCTCCTCGAACACGTTGCGGCCGGAGCTTAACAACTGCGACGGCAAGTGATGGCCGGCACGGGCCGTGAATGTATGGCTGCCGCGGGCGCTCGAGGCGCCGCCGGGCGGCCCGAACACGATCGGCGAGCCTTCGTAATGCGGCTCGTAGGTCAGCACACGCGGCGCCGCCGCACCCTGCTGATCCTTCCATGCGCGCTCGAATTCGACGCGGTCTTTTTCAGGGCTGTAGCGCGCGAGGAATGCGGCGTCACGTTCAATGCCGGCTTCGATGAAATCCCGTCCGGTCTCCACAAAGATCGGCTGTCGCTCTTCGCTGTAGCTGCGTAACAGCGAGTCGCTGCCCCAGCCTTGCAGTTTGGCGGCAAGCTTCCAGCCCAGATTGGCGACGTCGTCCAGCCCATTGTTCAACCCGTAGCCGCCGTAGGGCGGATGCGAATGCGCTGCGTCACCGGCGATGAATACGCGGCCGGCCTGATATTTTTCCGCGACCTCGATGCGCAGGTCCCAGAAGCCGACATAGTCGAATGCGCAGGCGAAATCGAACCCGGCGGCGCGCCGCAGCAATCCGCGAAAGTCGTAATTGTCTCGCGTCGTGTTCGGCGGCACCGGCGAGTGAAAGAACCAGCTTTCGCCGACGTCGACCCGGCCGAAGAACTGCCAATAGCCCTTGAGGTCCGGATGCAGCACCCTATAGGTGGAGCGCGGCGGAAAGCGCTTGAGCTTCTCGTGCAACTCTTTTGAGCGGAACAGCGCCAGCACCATGAGCTGGTCGAAATCGGAGCTGGAGCGCTCGATGCCGATCTGCCGCCGCACGATCGAATGGCCGCCGTCGCAGCCGACTACATAATCGGCGGGCAGGACTTCACGTTCGCCCCCGCCTTCCCGGACAATGGCGACGCGCGCGTCTGACGCATCCTGTTCGACCGATTCGGCGAGCCAGCCGAAACGGCTCTCGACATTTTGAAGCTGGGCCAGCTTCTTGCGCAGAACGTATTCAACCAGATACTGCGGCAGTCGTTCGTTCTGCTGAAAATAATACGCGTTGACGATCTCGCGCAGCGGCGGCGCGTACCAGTAGTCGCTGGAAAGATCGCGGTAGGCGACGATACCACTCATCGGATATTCGGGCGGCAGCATGCGCGAAGCGCGCACCTCGTCGGCGATGCCCCATGCATAAAGGTGCTCCATCGAACGCTGCGTCAGGTTCTGCCCCTTGGGGATGCGTTGCGGCTCGAGGCGCCGTTCGACCAGCGCGCAGTTCACGCCGCGCAGGCCGAGCTCAACTGCGAGCGCAACGCCGACCGGACCACCGCCGACGATGACAACCTGATATCGACTATTTGCCATTCAATTCCAGGACCGCCACGGCGTTTCCCTAACCGGGGTGAGTGGCGGCTTGTCGGCGGCCCAGGCGAGAATATTGTCGACGACGAGCTGATCCATGCGACCGCGGGTGAATATCGAGGCCGAGCCGAGATGCGGGAACAGCACGACATTGTCCATGGCGATGAGATCCGCCGGCACGTTCGGCTCGTTCGCGAAAACGTC
>JASHRW010000253.1 GCA_030037065.1 Xanthobacteraceae bacterium | reverse complement strand
TCCGGCCGCTCTGGCCGGCCGGTTCCGGTGATTCTGATCACCTATGCGACCAGCGAGGACGCGGTGCACAGGGCGCTTTCCGCGGTGCGCCGCGACCGTGTAATCTCCGGCCGGCCGCAAGTGATCCGCATCGAGAAAAACTAGTGGTCCGATTCTAACATTCGCATCCGGCTTCGGCAGGCTCTCATGCGAACGTTAGAATCAAAGGACCACTAGCAACCATAAGTGCTAGTGGAGCTTTTGGATTTGACATTCGCTATCGGAGTTCGCGGCTGGGTAGGTAGCGAATGTCAAATCCGCTCCATTAGGCCGGCGCGAAACTGGCGCCGAGTTTTCATAGGGAAGGCAGGATGGCGTCGCTTACCGTTCCGCAAAGCTCGATGATCGAGCGCGTTTTTTCCATTGAGATCGCACGGGTAACCGAACGCGCCGCAGTCGCCGCGGCGCGGCTGCGCGGCCGTGGCGCGGAAAAGAAATCCGACCAGGCCGCGGTCGATGCCATGCGGCGGGAACTCGCCAAATTGCCGATCGACGGCACCGTCGTGATCGGGGAGGGCGAAATGGACGAAGCGCCGATGCTTTACATCGGCGAGAAGGTCGGCACCAAGTTCGGACCTAAGGTCGACATCGCCGTCGATCCCCTTGAAGGCACGACGCTTTGCGCCAAGAACATGCCGGGCGCCATTGCCACACTTGCCATGGCGGACGAGGGCGCGCTCCTGCACGCGCCCGATATCTACATGGACAAAATCGCCATTGGTCCGGGTTATCCAAAAGGCGTCGTCGATCTCGATGCGCCGGGCGACGAGAATATCCGCAATCTGGCCAAGGCCAAGGGAGTGCCGCCGGAAGAAATTACCGCGATGATCCTCGATCGGTCGCGCCACGCCGATCTGATCGCGGCGGTGCGCAAGGCCGGCGCGGCGGTAAGCCTGATTACCGACGGCGACGTCGCCGGCGTCATTCACACCGCCCAGCCGGACAAGACCGGGATCGACATCTATCTCGGCATCGGCGGCGCTCCCGAAGGCGTGCTGGCGGCGGCCGCATTGCGCTGCATCGGCGGCCAGATGCAGACCCGCCTCATCGTCGACACTGACGAGAAACGCGAGCGTGTCGCCCGCATGGGCATCAAGGACCCGCGCAAGAAATATCAGATCGAGGACATGGTGCGCGGCGACTGCCTGTTCGCCGCGACCGGCGTCACCGACGGCCGCATGCTGTCCGGTGTGAGGTTCGGCAATGGCGTGATCGAAACCGAGACCGTGGTGATGCGCTCGGTCTCGGGCACGGTGCGCTGGATACGCGCCGAACATCGGCTGCTTGACAAATTTTAGTCGCGCCACATTGTCATCGCCCGCGAAGGCGGGCGATCCAGTAATCGCGGCCTTTGCATTCGTATCCGAGGGTGCGCATTTACTGGATGCTCGGCCTTCGCCGATCATGACAATGCTACTGTCATTTCCATGTCTGCGAATCGCCTCTTCCTCGGCGTCGAAAACTCCGCGACCGGACGGGCGTGGCGCGACCGGCTTGACGAGCGCGCTTCGGCGCGGGCGTTGGCGCTCGCGCAGCGCCATGAAGTTCCCGAACTGCTCGCCCGCATCCTCGCCGGCCGCAATGTCGAGGTCGACGCGGTCGATGCTTTCCTCGATCCGACGATCAAGCGGTCGATGCCCGATCCGCACGTGCTCGCCGGCATGAAGGAGGCCGCGGAGCGGTTGGCGGATGCCGTCGTGCGCGGCGAGTGCATCGCCATCTTCGGGGATTACGACGTGGACGGCGCCACCTCGGCGGCGCTGCTCGCGCGATATCTCCGCCATTGCGGTATAGAGCCGATCATCCACATTCCCGACCGCCTGTTCGAAGGCTACGGGCCGAATGTCGAGGCGGTGCGCGCACTGGCGGCGCGTGGCGCGACGTTGCTGGTGACGGTCGATTGCGGCACGGCCAGCATCGAGCCGCTCGCCGAAGCGCGCGCGCTCGGCGTCGATGTCGTCGTCATCGATCATCATCAGGCCGACGAGGCGCTGCCGCCGGCCGTGGCCATCGTCAATCCGAACCGGCGCGACGACCTCTCCGGCCTCGGCCATCTCGCGGCCGTTGGTCTCGTCTTCATGACGGTGGTGGCGGTCAACCGCGAGCTGCGCCGGCGCGGCTTCTGGACCGAAAGCCGGCAGGAGCCCGATTTGCTGGCGCTGCTTGACGACGTGGCGCTCGGCACCGTCGCCGACGTGGTGCCGCTGATCGGACTTAACCGCGCGTTCGTCGCCAAGGGTCTCATTGCGCTGCGCCGCCGCGAGCGGGCAGGGCACACGAGCCTGATGGACGTGGCGCGGCTTTCCGGCCCGCCCGAAGCCTGGCACCTCGGTTTCCTGCTCGGCCCGCGCATCAATGCCGGCGGCCGCATCGGCCGCGCCGATCTCGGCGTCCGGCTGCTGATCGAGGAGGACCCGACCGAAGCGGCCAAGATTGCCGCCGAACTCGACCGTCTCAATCGCGAGCGGCAGGCGATCGAGCTGGACACGCTGGCGCAGGCCGAGGCCGAGGCGATGGCCGCGCTCGGCATCGAGGAGCGTGGCGCTGTCGTGGT
>JASHRW010000252.1 GCA_030037065.1 Xanthobacteraceae bacterium | reverse complement strand
TCGCAGTGACGACGCTTTCGGGCTCGCCGCGCCGCACATAGCGGCAACACGGAAGCCTTCAATTCCTTTTGGCCCGATCAATCATCGTTGATGCCGTCCGACGAGTCTAGTGTCCCGAAATAATGATGCGGACTTCCGAACCGCCACACCAGGACACTCCGGGATTGAGGCGAGCGTTAGCTGGCAAAAGAATTTCTTGTGCTTGCGGCCTGATTGATGCCGCACAGGTAGGGCACCCCAATTGCCGTTCTGGCCGAATGTCTGGCGGATTGATACTTAGTCAACGGTCGGGGTCGCCGGGGAGCGCTATCGATCCGTGCCGCGTCGTAATTACGGGGAAGCCCTGCGGCAGACATCGACATAGCGAAACGATGGACGGGGATGCGTTGCGCTTCCCCGTCCATCCCTGGGATCACATCGAGAGCCGGAATGCCGTCGGATCTTTTCAGGGGACCAAAGTGATTTCCCCGACTGTCACGAGAGCATCCGGCATCTGGGTCAGGACGCCGAATGTCACGATCAGACCAATCGCGCAGAAAACGACAATGGCGATCACATCGCGTTGGCTGAATTTCGCCAGGAACCGGTTCGCCGTCTCGTTCCCCTTCGTCGCGTAACGAGGAGCACGGGACCCTGCGAGGGGTTGGAGATCGATAGAGGCCAATTGAGTCATCGGTGCCACTCCGTTCTGGGTGCTCACGCCTTCGGGT
Source organism: Xanthobacteraceae bacterium (assembly GCA_030037065.1). Lineage (GTDB taxonomy): Bacteria > Pseudomonadota > Alphaproteobacteria > Rhizobiales > Xanthobacteraceae > BOG-931. The sequence goes on along the minus strand of JASHRW010000252.1, from coordinate 3,061 downwards.
GAGCCCCGGTGTTTGCACAGCCGAAATTATCAGCCGGGGATTGCGCGTCTGTGCCGCGCATCACACCGCAACCTAGGGCTTGACCCGGCTTTGCTCCGCGCGCCGGCGAACCAACCGCACCGCACGGTGTCGTGCGTCACATCCGCCAGCGCGGGAAATGGTTAAGGCTCCGATAGCCGCTGCGGTCCGAAAGCGACATGCCGCTCGGTGAGAAAAGGGCGCGCACAACAAGCGCGCCCAGGGGAGACGGAGTTCGACGATGAAGCATCATCATCCAACGCTTGCGGCTGAACCGGTCGGCAAGTCGTTCCTGGCGACGATGCCGGACGAAATGTTGCTCGCTTTGATCGCCGCGCATGACAAAGATGCCATGCGCGCTCTTTTCGTCCGGCACAACGTGCGGATATACCGCTTCTTGGCGCACATTCTCGGCGACGCAACGACGGCCGAGGACTTGGTCAGCGAGGTCTTTATCGAGGTCTGGCGCAACGCCGGCCGCTTCGAAGCGCGCTCGAAAGTATCGACCTGGATCCTGGCGATCGCACGCTACAAGGCTGCGTCGGCGCGCCGGCGACGCTCTTGCGATCAGCTCGATGAAAGGGCAATCGAACTGCTTGAAGACCCGGCCGACGATGCCGAGGCCAGTGTGCAGAAAAAGCATCGCGATGCGATCCTGTGCGATTGCCTCAAGCAATTATCGCCGGCGCATCGGGAAATCCTCAACCTGATCTATTATCAAGAGCAGTCCGTCAGCGAAGTCGCCCAGATCATCGGAGTGCCGCAGAGCACGGTGAAGACGCGGGCGTTCTATGCGCGCAAACACATGGCCGGGCTGATGGCCGCGCGCGGCATCGAACGCGCGGCGCTTTGATCGGCACCGCGGCGTCAGCGCAAGGCGACGAGCAGGATGATTATCTCGCTCACCTGCTCGACCGCTCCCAAGACGTCGCCGGTTTGCCCGTCGATTTGAGCAACGCTCAGCCACGCCAGGAACACGGCGGCAATCACCAGCAAAACCAGCGCCGCAATCCCGAGCCACACGCCGAGACAGAGCGCGAGAACGAGCACGCTCAAAACGGCCGCAGCGGCAGCGCTCTCGCGCGGCGGCTGGCCGGCGCCCGCTGAAAGTCCGTCGCCGCGCGCCGGCGGCACGAAATACATGACGAGCGGCATCCCCCCACGCGCTGCACCATGGGCGGCGATCAGCGCTGGCGCTACCAGCGCCGGCGCGCCGAGGCTCGCCAGCGCGCCGACGCGCAGCAGGACCGACAGCGAAAGCGCGCAAACGCCGTAAACGCCGATCCGGCTGTCGCGCATGATAGCGAGTTTGCGTTCGCGCGTGTCGCCGCCACCGAAGCCATCGACCGTATCGGCGAGCCCGTCCTCATGCAGGCAGCCGCTCACCGCCATTGTCGCCGCCACGCTGAGCGCCGCCGCAGGCCAAGCCGGCAATCCCGCCCGGTGCGCCAGCGCATAGACCAAGGCGCCGATGAGGCCGACGACAACGCCGGCGATCGGGAATGCCCAGGCGGCCCGCCCAATTTCGGCGCCCGCGACCGGCTTCGCCGGCCCAAAGCGCAGCCGCGTCAGAAATAGAATGCTCGCCGTGAGATCGTCAGCGCGCTCCCTGAACCACACCTCATCGACGGTCATTGTCGTTCTCGGCTCACTCGTTGCATTCATGGCGGCAGTAACGGCGATTTGCTAGACGTAGGCTAGGCCTCAACTGCAATCGAGTAATCGCCGATGACGGATTTTACCTCATTTTCGCGGCTGCGCGCGGTCTGTCTCGACCTGCCGGCCGGGCATCCGCCCGCCAGCGCCGCCGTGGCTGCGCGCGAAGCCACCCTGACCAAGCCGCCGAAGAGCCTCGGCCGGCTCGAAGAGCTGGTCGGCTTCCTGGCACACTGGCAGGGCTCGGCGCCACCGCGATTGCAGCGCGTCGAGATTCTCGTATTCGCCGGCAATCACGGCGTGACGAAGCGCGGAGTATCGGCCTATCCGGCCGAGGTGACGAAGCAAATGGTAGCGAATTTTTCCACCGGCGGTGCCGCCATCAATCAGCTGGCGCGCAGCTCCGGCGCCGCCTTGCGTGTCATTCCGCTGGCGCTCGACGAGCCGACGGCGGATTTCACCGAGCAACCGGCGATGAGCGAACAGGAATTCATTGCTGCGGCAACGACGGGCTACCAGGCGGTGTCGCCGCAATGCGATCTCATCTGCCTCGGCGAAATGGGCATCGGCAATACGACGGCAGCGGCCGCCGTCGCGGCGGCTTTGTTCGGCGGCGGCGGTCGGCGCTGGGCCGGCCGCGGCACCGGGGTCGATGAAGACGGACTTGCGCGCAAGCGTGCGGTCATCGACCAAGGGCTGGCGCGCCACACGGGCGTGCTGCACGATCCGCTGCAAGTCGCCGCAGCGCTTGGCGGTCGCGAGCTCGCCGCCATTCTCGGCGCCGTACTGGCGGCGCGGCGGAGCAACATTCCCGTGCTGCTCGACGGTTTCGTCTGCACCGCCGCTGTCGCGCCGCTCTTCAAACTGCGGACCGATACGCTTGCCCACGCGCTCGCCGGTCACGTCTCGGCCGAGGCGGGCCACCGCATGCTGCTGGACGAACTTGGATTAAAGCCGCTCGTCGATCTCAACATGCGGCTCGGCGAAGCGTCCGGCGCCGCGGTCGCGCTCAACATCCTGCGCGCTGCGCTCGCCTGTCACACCGGCATGGCGACGTTCGCCGAAGCGGGTGTTTCCGACAAAGCCGAAGAAAGCGCTGCGCCAGGGGCGAAAGCGGCCGGGTAGATCCGTTTTCATGAACGCAACGCCTGTTCGCTTTGGCAGCAGCAGACATCGCCGCCCACAGCCATGGCCGCCGTTTTTTTGGCTGCCGTCAGCCTGGCTCTGCTGACGGGCCGCTGGAGTGGGCTGATCATCCACCCCTTTGCATTTCCTCTTTGTTTCAATTCTTTAAAGATCATTAAGGCGCATTAACAGAACAGCAAAGGCTTTGCGGTATCTGTTCAAGGGCGGCAATTCATTTATTTTTGGACGCGTTATGACGCTC
>JASHRW010000251.1 GCA_030037065.1 Xanthobacteraceae bacterium | reverse complement strand
TTGGCGCCGACTGCGAGCGCCAGCATTTGGTGGCCGAGGCAGATGCCGAAAGTGGGCAGCTTGCCAATGAGCGTGCGGATGACCGGCACGGCGTATTCGCCGGTGGCGGCCGGATCGCCCGGTCCGTTGGAGAGAAAGATGCCGTCGGGCTTGAGCGCGAGAATGTCCCCGGCCGCGGTCTGGGCCGGCACCACAGTAACCTTGCAGGCATTGCCGGCGAGCTGGCGCAGAATATTGCGCTTGACGCCGTAGTCGATGGCGATGACGTGGAACTCGGCGCCGTTGCGATGGCCATAGCCTTCGCCCCAAATCCACGGCGTCTCGTCCCAGGTGAAGCGCTGCGCCGTCGTCACCATGGGCACCAGATCCATGCCGATCATGCCCGGCCATTCGCGCGCCTGCCGCTTGAGCGCATCGAGATCGAAGCGGCCCGACGGCTCGTGCGCGATCACCGCATTCGGCATGCCCTTTTCGCGGATCAGCGCGGTGAGCGCGCGGGTGTCGAGGCCGGCAAGTCCGATGACGCCGCGGCTTTTCAGCCAGGCGTCGAGATGGCGCGTCGCGCGGTAGTTCGACGGTGCCGTGATCGCCGAGTGCAGGATGACGCCGCGCGCGCCTGGGGTGGCGGCCAGATTGACGGTCTCGATGTCGTCCTCGTTGGTGCCGACATTGCCGATATGCGGGAACGTGAAGGTGATGATCTGCCCGGCGTAGGAGGGATCGGTGAGGATCTCCTCGTAGCCGGTCATCGCGGTATTGAAGCAGACCTCGCCGACCGCGTGGCCGGCCGCGCCGAGCCCCTTGCCCTCGAAAACGGTGCCATCGGCGAGCACCAGGAGCGCCGTGGGCCCGCTATCGTCCCACGCGCTGACAGAAGACGATTGCGTCTGGGTCATGGCCTCTTAGTTGCGTATTATGTATGAGGACGCAACTGCCGTTGCCTGCTGCCCCCCTTAATTCTTCCCGCTCGGGGGCAGCAAAGGGCCCAGGCGGTGTCGAGAAGGAACTCAAAGGTGCTGCGCGACGACATCAATAATTCGCTCAAGGAAGCGATGAAGGCTGGTCAGGCGCGGCGCGTCTCGACGCTCCGCCTGATCAACGCCGAGATATTGAAGCGCGAAACCAGCGGGGCCGAGCGCACGAAGCTCAGCGATGCCGACATCCTCGATGTCATGGCCAAGATGATCAAGCAGCGCCAGGAATCCCTCGACATTTACGAGAAGGCCGGCCGCACCGAGCTTGCCGCGCAGGAACGCGAGGAGATCGGCATCATCTCCGCCTATCTGCCCAAGCAGATGTCCGACCTCGAAGCCGCTGACGCCATTTCGGCGCTGATCAAGGAACTCGAAGCCGCCACGCTCAAGGACATGGGTCGCACTATGGCGGCGCTCAAGCAGCGCTTTTCCGGGCAAATGGATTTCTCCAAGGCCGGCGGGCTGGTGAAGAAGCTGCTGGGAGGTGGGTGACGGCTACGCCCGCTTCTTGCGTTTCTGCTGCATATAGGAACGCAGCACCGCGTTCATCCGCCGCTGATAGCCAGCGCCTTGCCTCTTGAAATAGTCGAGCACGTCCTCGTCAACGCGAATCGAGATTGCTTTCTTCTTCGGCGGGATGACGAGGACGGCTTTGGACCAATCGATATCTTTGAACTCCTCCCAGTCGGGATCGCCGGCGATGGAGGCCTCGATCTCCTCATCCGTCATAGCATCGAGACGCGCCCAGTCGGTTTTACCGTTCCGGCGCGGAGCGTCGCGGGAGACGATCGTGATATTTTTTTCTTTCATTTCTATTCGCTCGTCGGGCCGATATGATCCAACAGAGGTCACCTCGAAACGTGCAAACGACGGCAACTTCCCGACCGTCAAGGAATCCGAACACCACGAAGCGCGCTTCGCCTTTTCGGTCGGACCGATAGGCAATTGTTGGTCCATCGAAAACAAACCGGACTTCGTCGAAATCGATTCCTCGTTTGTTCAGTGTCCAATCGCGTTTGCTATGGTCCCACCCAACGGCACGAACCTTTCCAAACAGTTCTGAAAACTCGTCGGCCATAGCAGTCTGCTCCGCGGTGAGCGATGAATCCGTTCATACTGTTTCTCCGCGGGCAGGCGGGGCGCCTTTTCGTCTGCTAAGTTCTGTATATACGAAAGTATTTCAAATATGTCAACTGTGGATAACCGGGACAAGGGCCGCGATGGTTGCGGCTGATGTCGCCTGCCCTATCTTCGCGCCTCGCCTGCGCTAAGCTCCCCGAATCACCATGCGCTTTACGCCGCAATTTCTCGATGAGCTGCGTGCGCGGCTTCCGGTCTCGGATGTCGTGGGCCGCCGCGTGAAATTGCGCAAGGCGGGTCGCGAATGGAAGGGGCTGTCGCCTTTCAATAAGGAAAAAACGCCGTCTTTCACCGTTAACGACCAAAAGGGTTTCTATCACGATTTCTCCTCCGGCAAGCACGGCAGCATTTTCGATTTTGTGATGGAGACCGAGGGTGTCACGTTCCCGGAGGCGGTGGAGCGCCTCGCCCAAATAGCCGGCATTCCGCTGCCCGCCTATTCGCCCGAAGCCGAGGCACGCGAGGAACGAAGGAAGACGCTGCATGACATCGTCGAACTGGCGGCCGCGTTCTTCCAATCGACGCTGGCGTCAAGACACGGCGCGCGCGGCCGCGGCTATCTCGCCGATCGCGGCATTACGCCGGCAACGCAACTGAAATTCCGCCTCGGCTACGCGCCGGCGGAACAATACGCGCTGAAAGAACATCTTGGCGCTGCGAAAATTCCGGTCGAGGACATGATCGAGGCCGGCCTGATCGTTGCCGGTGAAGACATTGCGGTGCCTTACGATCGTTTCCGCGACCGCATCATGTTCCCGATCAGCGATTGGCGCGGACGCGTTATCGCCTTCGGCGGCCGAGCGCTGGAGAAAGAAGTTGCGGCCAAATACCTCAATTCGCCGGAGACGCCGCTCTTTCACAAAGGTGCGACGCTCTACAACATCGCCGCGGCGCGCAAAGCCGCCCACGAGGGCGGGACCATCATCGCGGTCGAGGGCTATGTCGACGTCATTGCCATGGTCACGGCCGGATATGAGGCGACGGTGGCGCCGCTCGGCACTGCGCTCACTGCCGACCAACTCGCACTGATGTGGCGGATGACCGACGAACCGATCCTGTGTTTCGACGGCGATGACGCCGGGCGGCGCGCTGGCTATCGGGCGGCTGATCTGGCGTTGCCGTTGCTCACGCCAGGCAAAAGCCTGAAGTTTGCCGCGCTGCCCGACGGGCAGGACCCGGACGATCTCGCCCGCTCTGGCGGCCGCGAGGCGATTGCGGACGTGCTGGCGACCGCGAGTCCGCTCGCCCGTGTCATATGGAGCCGCGAGACCGAGGCCGGACCCTTCGACACGCCAGAGCGGCGCGCCGCGCTTGAGGCGCGGCTTTCCGCGGTGACTGGCACCATCGCCGACGAAACCGTGCGCCGCTACTACCGGCAGGATTTTGGCGCGCGGCTCGGTCAATTGTTCGCGCCTGCGGAAGTCGTGTCGCGCCGGCACGGCTTCAATCCCAAAGGACGGCGCGGTGGCTTGCCGTCTCGCAATTCGCTAGGTGGTGGCTTCGGCCGCGGCCAACTTGGCGAACAGCCTTACGTGGCGGCGAGTCCCCAGCTCGCGGCGAGCCCGCTGCATCGCGGCCATCGCGCCGCGATCCCCCGCCGCGAGGCGCTGATGTTGCAGGCAGCGCTCAATCATCCCTGGCTCCTTCACGAGCACCTTGAGGAGATTGCGGCGGCCGAGTTCCGCCACGCCGACAGTCAAAAGCTCAAAAGCGCGCTGATCGATGTGTTTGCCCATTCGGCAGAGAATTTCGGCCATGGCTCAGAAGGCGAGGGTCAGCGCGCGGAACTTATCGTCGAACTGACCCGCCGCGGTTTTGCCAATGTGTTGAGCCGTATCGAGCGCACGATCACCACGCCGTCGGTGTGGGGCGCGCGGCCGGAGGCCGCCGCCGCGGATGTTTTGCTGACCTGGAAGCAGCTTGTCGCCTTGCATACACAATGGCATTCCCTAATTAGGGAACTTAAGGACGCGGAAATGGCGCTCGGCCAAGACAACAGCGAGGCCAACTACGCCCGGCTATGTGACGTCAAGGCGAGGCTCTCCACGCTCGATGGCACCGAAGCGCTGGTCGAAGGCTTCGGCGCTTCCTCGGGCCGTGCCCCGCGATCGCTGTAGGCGTTTGGACAAATCGCGTCGGCGGCTGGAAGAATGGCCACTGTGGCGGCTTTTCAGGGTTAGCGGGAGCTTAACGGAGGCCTGCGAAAACACTATCCCCGATTCCTCGGCATAGGGTAGGAGCCTTGGTTCGGCCGGCCTTGCCCGCGAGGCAGATGGGCAAGACGAGTTCCATAGTGCGCGTGGGCGGCCTTTTTCGCGGGCGCGTGGAGACCGGGCCATAGGGGAGAAAAGGGGTGGGTGTGTTCGGCCCACCCAAGTGTGGAGAGTACCCATAGGGTAAGGGGAGCATTTTGCCGACCCGGTTCCCTTCCGGGAGAATGCCGCTGCCCCTGCGGCGGGTGATCGATTGGCGTAGGTGGAGATAAAGATGGCGAGCAAGAACGCGGGGACGAAGACTGTGGCGAGCAAGGCCAAAGCGGCTATGCAAAAGTCGTCCCCGCCCAAGGAAAACGAGGCGCCCGAGAAGGAGGCCGCCGAAGCCCCCGACGCCCCGCTGCCGCTCCTCGACCTGTCGGATGCAGCCGTCAAGAAAATGATCAAGCAGGCGAAAAAGCGCGGCTACGTCACCTACGAGCAGCTCAATTCCGTGATGCCGTCCGAGGAGGTCACTTCCGAGAAGATCGAGGACGTTCTGGCGATGATGAGCGAAATGGGCATTAACGTGGTGGAGACCGAGGAGGCCGAGGCCGACGAGGAGGAGGCGCGCGAGGAGTCCGAAGAAGAGGAATCCGAAGGCGGCGAACTTGTCGAGACGACGGCGAAGACGCCAGCCAAATCCGAGGCGAAGGAACCGGCCGAACGGACCGACGACCCGGTACGCATGTATCTGCGCGAAATGGGCTCGGTCGAGCTGCTGTCCCGTGAAGGCGAGATCGCCATCGCCAAGCGCATCGAGGCCGGCCGCGAAGCGATGATCGCCGGCCTGTGTGAGAGTCCGCTGACGTTTCAGGCCGTCATCATCTGGCGCGACGAGCTCAACGAAGGAAAAGTGTTCCTCCGCGACATCATCGATCTCGAAGCGACCTACGCGGGGCCTGACGCCAAGAGCATGCCGGCTGCTGCGGCGCCCGCTGGCACTGTGGCCGCTGCCGCAAATGGCACTGCTGATCCGGCGGCGCCTTTGGGCGCGGGGTTTGGGCAGCCGCCGCAGACTGTGGCACCGCCTTCGGCGCCGCCGGGGGCCACCCCGTTCCGGCCGCAAGCGGTCAATGGCGACGGCGCCGACGGCGAAGATGGCGGCGAGGCGGCGGCCATTGCCGACGCCGATATCGATGAGGACGATCTCGAAAACTCGATGTCGCTTGCGGCCATCGAAGCCGAGCTCAAACCGAAAGTCTTGGAGACGTTCGACAAGATCGCCGATTCGTTCAAGCGCCTGCGCCGGCTGCAGGATCAAGACATTCAGAACAAGCTGCATTCGACCGGTTCGCTGTCGCCGGCGCAGGAGCGCAAGTACAAGAAGCTCAAGGAAGAGATCATCCAGGAGGTCAAATCGCTGCGGCTGAACCAAGCCAAGATTGATGGGCTGGTCGACATCCTGTACGACATCAACAAGCGGCTGGTCAGCCACGAGGGCCGGCTGATGCGCCTCGCCGAAAGCCACGGCGTCGCCCGCGACGGCTTTCTCAAACAGTATCAGGGCTCCGAGCTGGATCCGCGCTGGCTCAACCGCATCTCGAAGCTGTCCGAGAAGGGCTGGAAGAACCTCGTCGCCCGCGACAAGGAGCGCATCAGAGAACTGCGCGGACAGATTCACGGGCTCGCCACCGAGACCGGGCTCGAAATCGGCGAGTTCCGCAAGATCGTGCACATGGTGCAGAAGGGCGAGCGCGAGGCGCGCCAGGCCAAGAAGGAAATGGTCGAAGCCAACCTCCGCCTCGTCATTTCCATCGCCAAGAAATACACCAATCGCGGCCTGCAATTCCTCGATCTCATTCAGGAAGGCAATATCGGCCTGATGAAGGCGGTCGATAAGTTCGAGTACCGCCGCGGCTACAAGTTCTCGACCTATGCGACGTGGTGGATACGGCAGGCGATCACCCGCTCGATCGCGGACCAGGCGCGCACCATCCGCATCCCCGTGCACATGATCGAAACGATCAACAAGATCGTGCGCACGTCGCGGCAGATGCTCAATGAGATCGGCCGCGAGCCGACACCGGAGGAGCTTGCCGAAAAACTCGGCATGCCGCTCGAGAAGGTGCGCAAGGTTCTCAAAATCGCCAAGGAGCCGTTGTCGCTGGAAACGCCGATCGGCGACGAGGAGGATTCGCACCTCGGCGATTTCATCGAGGACAAGAACGCGATCCTGCCCGATCAAGCCGCCATCGCCGCCAATCTGCGCGAAACCACGACGCGCGTGCTGGCGTCACTGACGCCGCGCGAAGAGCGCGTGCTGCGCATGCGCTTCGGCATCGGCATGAACACCGACCACACGCTGGAGGAAGTCGGCCAGCAGTTCTCGGTGACCCGCGAGCGCATACGCCAGATCGAAGCCAAGGCGCTGCGCAAGCTCAAGCATCCTTCGCGTTCCCGCAAACTCAGGTCTTTCCTGGACAACTGAGCGCAAGCCTTTGTTCGCCTCGCTCCCTGTCCCTTCGACAAGCGAGCCCGATCAAGCTATGTTTGCGTTGCCGCAACCTGGCGTGCCCAGCGATGAACCGACTTGTGGATCCAGCAACCACCACTGCCGCAGACGGCTTACCCCGGCGCCGTTTCACTGTGGCCGAACTGGAGCAGATGGCAGCGGCCGGGATTCTCGACGAGGACGAGCGTATCGAGTTGATCGGGGGGGAGATCGTTCCGATGTCGCCCAAGGGCAATGAGCATGAGATCCTAAAAGTCGCGCTGACCATCCATTGGGCCCGCAGCCTTCCGGCCGATCTTCTGTTCGCCACCGAGACGACCTTCCGGTTGACCTTGGATACCTACCTTGAGCCGGACTTCGTCTTCTACCCTAAGGCCACGGGCATCCGCGGCCTCCATGCGGAAACTGCGCTCCTCGTCGTCGAGATCGCCGATTCAAGTCTCGGCTATGACCTCGGGGTCAAAGCCGGCCTCTACGCGCGCTTCGGCATCCGCGAACTGTGGGTGATCGACGCCGTCAAACTGCAAACCCGCATTCACCGCGATCCGGCACCCGGCGGCTACCGCTCAATTGTTGATCGGTCGGCAAGCGAGAGCCTGATACCGCAGGAGGTGCGGCAGTTGGCCGTTACGCTGGCGGCGCTGGAGTTCAATTGAGGGCAGCGTCATCGGTGCGGCTTTGCTCGCAGCCGCTTGCCATAAACCACAATCCGTCAATCCGCACCGCCAAAGGGGGCCCTGGCAAGCAGGCTCAGAAATTCGTCAAACGCCAGCCGCCGGCGAGTCTGGAGCTACGCCATTCGCATGACGGCACCAAAAACAAGTCCTACCCCAACCGCATGCATTGAGGCGCGCACTGCGCCACCTTTCATTGGGGTACATTCGGGAAAATTGCGAAATCACAGCTTCTGCGAGCTGCTCGCTTATGCCGGTCGGCGGTTAGACCAGGAAAATCAGCAAGCCGACCAGCGCGAAGCCTACGGTCAGAATCGACCAATCGCCGCCGTCAAAGCCAAGAAGACGCCGCTCGGTTCTTATGGAAGCGAACATTATTGCCACACCGGTCATTAAGAGCCGATACGCACCCTAGCACATAAGCAGGCAGCAGAGTGTTGCGTCCGGGCAACGACAGGCGACAAAAGTAAAAGTAAGGGATAAGATGAGGCCCAATTTCTCTGTCTTATCAGAGCCCTAATGGGAGTGGGGGTTGTTAACCGGGAGAATAGTTTCAGAGTGTTGCAATTTTACCTCAGTCCGCTGGGTCGCCGGCAACCCCCGGACCCGATACTCAGAAGCTCATCAGCCGGCTCGCCTCATAGCCGGGCCGCGCTCCTTCTTTTTCGCCCCCGAGCGGGTGATGTTCTTGATCTTCGCCGCCGGCCGGCCGGATTTCTCGGCGATCTCGCGATCCTGCTCGATCAGAAAAGCATGCGCAGGCTTATCGCCGTCGATGCCGCCGGTGAGCGCGCGCGGCACCTTCCGGTTCGAGCGCTGCGTGCCGTCTTCGTACACCACGTCGAACGTTACGAATTCGGAGTTCAATCCCGGTTTTCTCGGCATGGACATTCTCCGTGCTCTCGCACCGACGCAATTCATCGCTTCGGTCGAAACGATGCCGCCCTGGCTTATCAGTAGGCATAGTCGCGCCGCAGGGCCGGCCACGGCGACGATCAGGTCCGATGCGGGGTCTCGCAGATTACGCTCTGAAAAGAAACGCTGGCACCAATGTGGCGCCGGTCCTCATATAGTCACGAATCGGGAGTTTGTAGGCTGGTCGCGGGGACTTGCCGCTAAGGCGACGCAACCGAGCAGCATAAACAGATGCTCACCAGCTCATTTCCAGTTCTTTGCTTGCGTCGAGCTTGTCCTGCAGCGCCCCATTGACGACATCGAACACGCGGCGCGCGCTCGACATGCGGATCGCTTCACCCTGTTCGAGGCGATAGATCGACGAAATACTCGGCTTAGAGCCGGGTAAACGGCTCAATATGTCGACGATTTCCCAGCCCAATTGCTCTTGCCTGATCTGCCGCAGGCGGGGAAATCGCGCCTTGAGAGTGCGCGCTCTTTGACGTTTGGCCATGTCCGTCGGGCCGATTACAGGGATCGGCTGTGGCTAAGGGAAACGACTGCCGAATGCAAGTCATTGATTTTCTTTACGTTATTTAAGTTGCAAATAGATTTTATTGACAATCATTGATAATCAAACAGTATGAAGTAAGTTGCGTCAGTGGATTCGTGCAACCGCATCGAAACCGCTGAAGGCCGGCAAGCCGACCCGGAAGGAATACATGAGTCGGGCTTCCTTAAGCGCGCAGACCGATCACGTTGCCGAATGCTCCGCCGGAGGTCGTCCGGCGGAAAGCAGCGCCGCCGTCGCTGAAAATATCGGCGTTGCCGCCCTCGAACTCGCCAAGCGGGCGCAGGCGGCCGGATTGACCACACTCGGCTATTTGCTGGAAAGCGTCGCTCTCGAAGCGGGCGCCGCAGCCGCCGCGAGCAGTTGGCCGGCCGATGCCGCGGAAAGCTGAAGCTTTCTTCTCACAGCGCTGCCACCGAGCTGACCTCGATTAAGAACTCCTCGCGCACCAGACGGTCGATCATCAACAGCGTGTTGGGCGGATAGGCGCCGCCCTTGAACAACTTGGGGAATTCGCGCGTGCGATAGGCGTAAAATTTCGTGATGTCCTGCGAGTGCACCAGATAGGTGGTGAACTCGACGACGTTGACGAAGCTCGCGCCCTGCGAGGCAAGTGCGGCGCCGATGTTGGCGAATGCCTGCGCGCATTGGGCGTCGAAGTCGGTCGGCACTTTGTCGGCGCCGGGTTTGATGCCGACTTGGCCGGCGATGAACAAAAACTCCGCCGCCTTAACGCGGGTCATGTGCGAATATTGACCGAGCGGCGTGCCCAGAACTTCCGGATTGAGCATCTGAATTTGCGGCATGACTGGCTCCATGTGTTGCAAGGGGCGAAAGCTTACTGCACGTCGCACGGGTGGGCGAGGCCGCGTCGCTTCGAACCGCGGTCATGCATCGTTGAGATGTTCGCGCGGCACCTTTCGACTTGACTGCCAGCGGGCGTCAACTGTCGGCCATTCCCCCAACACCGATTAAAACTCGTTCCAAGACGTCCTAATCAAATTTTGTTTCAAGCGGGGGCTGTCGTTGTTTCATTCGTTTGTTTGTTCCAAGACCACGACATCACCTTCTGGCATCCAGCAAAAGGTCAGACGATCGCCGGATTCCGCCGCGACAAGGCAGGCCGGGGCGAGGGGCCAGCCTGGAGCAGGTCGATGTTGCGTCTCTGGCGACCTCTGGCATTGTTTGCATTTTACTTCGGACCGCCGGCGCAGAGCCAGCGGCAAGATTCTTGGCAGCAAGAAAATTCCTGGCAGCAACAGAACATCGCCAGCAATCCGTCCTTTGGCGATCGCGCTGCAACTTATTCGGCACCCTACGGCCGCCGAGGCCGCCAATACAGCGCGGGCTTTACCGAACAGAGCTTCGGCGAACGTTCGCAATTGCAGAGCATGGCGGAAGCTGCGGCGAGCGCGAACGGCATTCCGGTGTCGCTGGTCGACCGCGTCATCAGACGCGAAAGCGGCGGCAATCCGCGGGCGGTCAATCGCGGCAATTATGGTTTGATGCAGATCCGGCTCGGCACTGCGCGCGCCTTGGGCTATCGTGGTTCGGCCTCGGGCCTGCTCGATGACTCCACCAACATGACTTACGCCGTGCGCTATCTGGCCGGCGCCTATCGCGCTGCCGGCGGCAACGAGAGTCGCGCGGTCGCGCTTTACGCCCGCGGCTATGGCGCCGTGCCGCGCGTTCAGTACGCCTCTTATTATGGCGAGCGGCCGCAACAAGCGGCGTTCAGCGACGGCGCGTACTACGACTCGTTCGCGCGGCCTTACGCGGTCCATCGCGTGAGGCGTCACGGGCGCCGCAT
>JASHRW010000250.1 GCA_030037065.1 Xanthobacteraceae bacterium | reverse complement strand
TGGGCGGAGGATTTTCCAAACCCGCCGGGGCTGTTGGCGAAATACCCGAATTTACAGGAAACGCCACTCGCCGATCCGGCGCAGCGGACCGAATGGAACGTGCGGGACGCGGACGCGTGCCTCATCGTCGTCGAAGGCGCCGGACTTGAGGCCTCGGCCGGGACGACGCTCGCCCGCGATTTGGCGCATCGTTACCGCAAGCCGCTTTTTCTTGCGCAACTTGACGCCGCCGATGTGCTGAGGAACGCCTCACTCTGGCTGCGCGTCCAGCAGGCCAGGCACGGCACCGCGCTCGCCCTTGCCATCGGCGGGCCGCGTGAAAGCGAAGCGCCGGGCATTTACGCAAGCGCAAAGGCGTTTATCCGCGAACTCATGGACTCTGTCGGCGAAGGCGGACAAACTCAGCGTGATTGACGATTGAAGCGGCAAGTCATGAACGAGAGCGATCGTCACAACGCGATGGCGCAATGGCTGTGGAACGCGCGCGAGCGGCGGCAACCATATCGCAATCTGCCGGACGAATTGCGTCCCGCGTCGATCGCCGAGGCCTATGCCGCGCAAGAGGCTTATTACCGCTTGGCCGAGCCGCGCTATGGCGCGGTGGCCGGCGCCAAGATCGCCACGACCACCAAAGTGATGCAGCAATTGATGGGCATCGACCACCCGTGCGGCGGAGCGATCTTTGCGCGAACGATCCATGCCTCGCCGGCCAAATTGCCGACCGTGGATTTCGTCAACCTGCGTATCGAGAGCGAGATTGCGCTGCGGCTCGGCGCCGACCTGCCGGCCTCGCGCGCGCCGTGGACGCGCGAGGCGGTGGCGCCGGCAGTCGCCGGCGCCATGCCGGCTTTCGAACTGATCGAGGATCGTCACGCTGAATACAAGAAGACCGAGGCCACCTCGCTAATCGTTGAGAATTGCTGGAACGGCGGCGTCGTGGTCGGCGCGCCCAAGATCGTCCCGCTCGCCGCTCTCGTCGGCATCGCCGGGCGTTTGACCACGAACGGCAAAGTCGTAGGCGAGGGCGCCGCCGAGGATCCTGGTGCGACCTTGGCGTGGCTTGCCAATCATCTCGCCGAACGCGGACGCGATTTGAAGGCCGGCATGGTGGTCATCACCGGCAGCGTCATAGCGACCGTGTCGATCGCGAGCGGCGAGCGCGCGGTGTTCACGGTCGATGGATTAGGCGAAGCCGTTCTCGACGTGGTCTAGCACAAACGGCACCCGGGCTATCCACCGCGATCTTGCGCACGTTTCTTCCGGCGCACATTTGGCATTAGAATCGCAGCGACTCGCCCGAGATCGACAGAACCGATGCGCCAATACCTCGACCTGATGGAACGCGTGCTCGAAGACGGTGTGGAAAAGCGCGACCGCACCGGCGTCGGCACGCGCTCGATTTTCGGCCATCAGATGCGGTTCGACCTTGCGCGCGGCTTTCCGCTGGTCACGACAAAGAAACTGCACGCCAAGTCGATCATTTACGAGCTGCTCTGGTTTCTGCGCGGCGACACCAACGTCAAATATCTCAACGAGCACGGCGTCTCGATCTGGAACGAATGGGCCGACGAGACCGGCGACCTCGGCCCGATCTACGGCCGGCAATGGCGGTCGTGGCCGACGCCGGACGGGCGTAGCATTGATCAGATGAAGGAGGCGGTGGAGACGATCCGTCTCAATCCGGATTCGCGCCGCATCGTGGTTACCGCCTGGAACCCGGCCGAACTGCCGCACATGGCGCTTGCCCCCTGTCATTGTCTGTTTCAGTTCTATGTCGCCGATGGTGCGCTGTCGTGCCAACTCTACCAACGCTCGGCCGACGTGTTTCTCGGCGTGCCGTTCAACATCGCTTCCTACGCGATGCTGACGCATGCCGTGGCGCACGTCAGCGGGCTGAAACCCGGCACGTTCGTTCATAGCTTCGGTGATGCCCACCTTTATCTGAACCATCTCGAGCAGGCGCGGTTGCAGTTGACGCGGCAACCGCGGCCGCTGCCGAAACTCACGATCAATCCGGCGGCCGAGGATCTGTTTGGGCTGGCTTACGAGGATTTCGTCCTCGAAGGCTACGACCCGCACCCCCACATCAAGGCTGCGGTTGCGGTGTGATGGACGTTATTCTTATCGCCGCCGTCGCGGAAAACGGCGTCATCGGCCGCGACAACGCAATGCCGTGGCGGCTCAAGTCGGACATGACGCATTTTCGCGAGCTGACCATAGGCAAGCCGGTGGTGATGGGGCGCAACACCTACCTGTCGATCGGCAAGCCGCTCAAAGACCGCACCACGATCGTGGCGAGCCGCGACCGTACGTTCGCCGCGCCGGGCATCGTGGTGGCGCCAAGCCTCGAAGCGGCGATGTCGGTGGCGCGCGGCGATGCGCTGCGGCGCGGAGCGGACGCAATCATCGTCGCCGGCGGGGCCGACATTTATGCTCAGGCCATGCCGCGGGCCACCAGCCTCGCCATTACCGAGGTACACATGCGCGCCGAAGGCGACGCGTGTTTCCCCGCGATCGACGCTAAACTCTGGCACGAATCGGGCCGCAGCGAGCATGCCGCAGGTGCGGAGGACGCCGCTGCCTTCGCATTCGTTAACTACCGGCGGGTAGCGGGTGGCGCGCCTGCCCCGGTTGCGCAAGCCACGGGGCGGGATTGAGAATTCGGCCTTGCAGGGTCGGCATGATGGCTTTGGTTTGCATCGGCCTGCCCACTCCCCTATATCCGGCCGCAACCGGGGCAGGCGCAGCCCCGCCGGCGTTCAGGAGCGAATTGATGCCGTGGAGTAACCAACCCGGCGGCCCGTGGAGTACGGGGCCGCGGGGGCCTTGGGGCTCGGGTCCGCAACAGCAAGGGCCGCGTCCGCCGAATCTGGAAGAATTCCTCCGCCGCTCTCAAGACAAGCTGCGCCGCTTCCTGCCCGGAAATTTCGGCGGCCGTGGGATTGCGCTGATTGCGCTGGTGATCGTCGCGCTCTGGGGTTTCTCCGGTTTCTTCCGCGTCGAGCCTGACGAGCTTGGCGCAGTGATGCGTTTCGGCAAGTTTGTGCGCGTGGTGGAGCCGGGGCTGAATTATCACCTGCCCTATCCGGTCGAGTCCGTGCAAACAGTGCCGGCTTTGCGGGTGATGAAGACCGATGTCGGCATGCGGACCAGTGGCGGCGGCGAAATCGACGTGCCGGAAGAGAGCCTGATGCTTACCGGCGACGAGAATATCGTCGACGTGGACTTCTCGGTTCTCTGGAAGGTCGACCCGAACCGAATCGGCGATTACCTCTTCAACATCCAGAATCCGGAAAGCACGGTGAAGGCGGTGGCCGAAAGCGCCATGCGCGAGATCATCGGGCGCTCGAACATCCAGCCGGTGCTCACCGGGGCGCGGCAGAATATCGAGACGGCGGTCCAGGAGCTGATGCAGAAGACGCTCGACTCCTACGATGCCGGCGTTCTGGTGCAGCAGGTCCAGTTGCAAAAAGTCGACCCGCCTTCGCAGGTGATCGATTCCTTCCGCGACGTGCAGGCGGCCCAATCGGATCTGGAGCGGCTGCAGAACGAGGCGCAGACCTACGCCAATCGCGTCGTGCCGGAGGCGAAGGGCCGTGCCGCCAGGATCCTACAGGACGCCGAAGCCTATCGCGCGCAAGTCATCGCCAACGCCAAAGGCCAAAGCTCGCGATTTCTGCAAGTCTACGATCAATACAAGAAGGCACCGGACGTGACCCGCCAGCGCATGTACTTG
The DNA here is from genome assembly GCA_030037065.1 of Xanthobacteraceae bacterium. GTDB lineage: Bacteria > Pseudomonadota > Alphaproteobacteria > Rhizobiales > Xanthobacteraceae > BOG-931. The sequence goes on along the minus strand of JASHRW010000250.1, from coordinate 7,908 downwards.
GATGCGATGGAGCACATCCTTTCCGGGACCAACAAGACGTTCATCGATACCGGAAAGCAAGGCCCGGGGGTTGTGCCGTATCTGCCGCTCAATGAATTGGGAAAATCGCCGGGAACGCCGCCTGCGGGAGGCAAGCAATGAGAACGAGCCTTACCGGCGGCGCAATCGCCGTTATCCTGCTCATCGCGGTCATCATCGGCTACGGCACCTTCTTCACGGTCGACCAGACCAGTCAGGCCCTTGTGGTGCGGCTCGGAAAGCCGGTACGGGTCATCACCCAGCCCGGGCTGAACGTCAAAGTGCCGTTCATCGACAGCGTTATCTACATCGACAAGCGCATTCTCACCGTCGAATCACCGGCTCAGGAAGTGATCGCCGCAAGCCAGGACAATTCGAACCTGGGCGCCCAGGCGGGCGAGCGGCTCGTAGTCGACGCGTTTGCGCGCTACCGCGTTACCGACCCGCTCAAATATTATCAGACCGTCGGTCCGGCCGGCGCCACTTCGCAACTCGCCATCCTGCTCAATTCGACGCTGCGGCAAGTGCTGGGCCAGGCCACGCTCGCCGATGCGGTGCGCAACAAGCGTGACGAGCTGATGGCGCAGATGCGCAGCCTGCTCGATCAGAAGGCGCATGAGTTTGGCATCCACGTGGTTGATGTGCGCATCCGCCGCGCCGACCTGCCGGAGCAGAACAGCGAGGCGGTCTACAAGCGCATGCAGACCGAGCGTCAGCGCGAGGCGGCCGAATTCCGCGCCGAGGGCAGCCAGAAGGCTCAGGAGATCAGAGCAAAGGCCGACCGTGACGTGACCGTGATCATTGCCGACGCCAATTCGCAGGCGGAAACGATCCGCGGGCAGGGCGACGCCGAGAGCAACGCGATCTTCGCCCAAGCCTACGGCCAGGATCCGGGCTTCTTCGCCTTCTACCGCTCCATGCGCGCTTACGAGGAAGGTCTGCAGCAGAGCAATACCAATCTGGTGCTAGGGCCCAACTTGGATTTCTTCCGCTTTTTCGGCGATCCGTCGGGGCGGCTGCCGGTGGAAGCCGGCGCATCACCGCCGACGCCCGTTCATCCCGACGCGCATGCCGGAGCGCTGCCGCCGTCCGGTCAAGATGCGCGTGCTGCGGCCACTGCACCGGTCAAGTAGTTTCGCCCGCCTCGCACTCGATGCCTTAACAGCACGCCAGCGATGTCGGATTTTCTTGCTGCGCTCGGTCTTCTTTTCGCGATCGAGGGGATTTGCCTTGCAGCGTTTCCACTCGCTGCCAAACGCGGCATGGCTGGCATCCTCGCCATGCCCGATGGCGTATTACGCGTGACCGGCATGGTCTCAGCACTCATCGGCGTCGCCATCGTCTGGCTGGTGCGCGGGTGAGGCCGAGTCGCTTTTCCGCCCCAATCCGGTTCCCCTATGACCTGGATTCCGTGCGGCCCGATTGCCCGGTTCTCCCTTGCGTCCCGCGCAGGACGAGAGCACTTATCGCTCAAGTCCGATTCAGGAGCGCTGACATCCATGCCCCGCCATTTTTGCCTGCGCCACCTCGCCCGCGCTGTGCGCTACGTCGCGCCGCTCTGCACGGTTGCAGCAGCGGTCTTGTTGCTGCCGGCCTCGTCCACCGCAGTTGCCGCGACCGCTTCGGCCGCGCCGCCGCCCGCGACCACTGCGCCGCGCGGCCCGCAGAACATCGCCGATGTTGCCGAGCAAGTGATCGACGCTGTGGTGAACGTTTCGACCTCGCAGAGGGTCGATCCGCGTGTCGGCGAAATTCCCGATCTGCCGCCCGGCTCGCCGATGGAGAAATTCTTTCAGGATTTCTTCAAGCACCACCGTGGCCAAGGTGGTGACGATGACGCGCAGGACGAGCCACGTCGCGTCAACTCGCTGGGCTCCGGCTTCATCATTGATCCGTCCGGATTGATCGTCACCAACAACCACGTCATCGACGGTGCGGACGAAATTCACGTCATTCTCAACGACGGCACCAAGCTCAAGGCCGATCTGGTCGGCAAGGATTCAAAGAGCGATCTGGCTTTGCTGCGCGTGCATTACGGCAAGCCGCTGAAGTTCGTGAAGTTTGGCGATTCGGATAAAGTGCGGCTGGGCGAGTGGGTGATCGCCATCGGCAACCCGTTCAGCCTGGGCGGTACGGTGACGGCCGGCATCGTTTCGGCGCGCAACCGCGACATCAATTCGGGACCCTACGACAACTACATTCAAACCGACGCCCCGATCAATCGCGGCAATTCCGGCGGTCCGCTGTTCAACCTGAACGGCGAAGTCATCGGCATCAATACCGCGATCATTTCGCCTTCCGGCGGCTCCATTGGCATCGGTTTCGCAATACCCTCGGACACCGCGTTGCCGGTCATCGATCAGTTGCAGAAATACGGCGAGGCTCGGCGCGGCTGGCTCGGCGTGCGCATCCAGGAGGTGACCGACTCGCTTGCCGATAGCCTGAACATCAGCCCGCCGCACGGCGCACTCGTCGCCGGCGTCGATCCGAAGGGACCGGCCAAGCCAGCCGGCATGCAGCCGGGCGATGTCGTGGTCAAATTCGATGGGCACGACGTCAAAGAGATGCACGATCTGCCGCGCATCGTTGCCGAAACGCCGGTCGGCAAGCAGGTCGACGTTGTCGTCATCCGCAAAGGCAAGGAACAGACGCTGAAGGTTACTGTCGGTCGGCTCAAGGATGATGAGAAGGTCGCGAAGGCCGACATCAAGAAGGACAACACCCCCGAACAGAAATCAGTCGTGCAGAAAACGCTGGGACTCGAATTATCGAGCCTCACCGCCGATGCGCGCAAAAAATTCGGGATCAATGACTCGGTCAAGGGTGTTCTCGTCACCGGTATCGAGCCGAGTGCGCAGAGCGATGCGCCGGACAAGCACCTCTCGCCCGGCGACGTGATCGTCGAGGTGCAATACCAGGCGGTTGGCACGCCGGCCGATCTGCAAAAGCGGGTCGACGAGCTCAAATCGCAGGGAAAGAAAGTGGCGATTCTGCTTGTCTCCAACGGCGATGGCGAGACGCGCTTTGTGGCACTGAACCTGCAGTGAAGCGGAAGTCGGAGGACAGAGGACGGAAGGCAGATAAGATAATCTGGTTTTCCATCGTCCGTCTTCTATCGTCCGTCCTCAATCCAGCACATGACTCACCATGCCGTCGGCGAGCTTCGGCTCGAACCAGGTCGATTTCGGCGGCATGATTTTTCCGGCGTCGGCCACCGCCATGAGATCGCCCATCTGCGTCGGATAGAGTGCGAACGCGACGGCGAATCCTCCGGATGACACCAGTCGCTCAAGCTCGGCCAATCCGCGGCCGCCGCCGACGAAATCAATGCGCTTGTCGGTGCGCGGGTCGGCGATGCCGAAAATCGGCTCGATGACGCCACGGGTCAAAAGCGTGATCGGCAGTCGCCCGATCGGATCGCCGACAGTGCTGGCGGCGCTGGCGCCCAACACGAGGCGATACCAGCATCCGTAAAGATACATGCCGACTTCGCCGGCGGATTGGGGCCGCACCGGCCGATCGCTGGACTCGACTGTGAAACGCCGACGCAATTCGGCGAGTAGCGTTTCGGGGCTGCACCCGTTCAAGTCCCGCAGCACGCGATTGTAGTCGAGAATGGTCATCTCGGCCTGCGGAAACAACACAGCGAGGAAATAGGAGTGCGCGCCTTCGCCGCTGCGGGCGTTTGCCACGCGCAGCGCCGCCGCCGAGCGGTGATGGCCGTCGGCGATGTAAAGCGCCGGCAAGGCATCGACCGCGCGCGTGAGGTGTTCGATTTTCGCCTCGTCGCCGATCACCCAAAGCTGGTGGCGCACGCCGTCTTCGGCCGTCACGTCGATGGCGGCGGCGCCCGCCGCCGCTTGCGCGAGCATGGCATCGATCCCCGGCGCGGTCGGGTAGGCGATCATGACCGGGCCGGTCTGCGCGTTCACCGCCTCGATCTGACGCACCCGGTCGTCTTCCTTGGCGGGTGTCGTCAGCTCATGCTTGCGAATGCGGTTTTTTGCATAGGCGTCAAGCGAAGCCACGGCGGCGAGGCCGGTCTCAACGTGACCGCGCCACGTCAGCCGGTAGACGTAGTAGCAAGGTCTGTCGTCGCGGACGAGAATGCCGGCGTCGATCATGCGCCGCAAATTCTCGGCGGCCTTGGCGTAGACCGTGCGATCGTAGGGATCGGTCGCCGGCGGCAGATCAATCTCGGCCTTGGAAACGTGCAGAAAACTGCAGGCTCTTCCCTTGGCGCGCTCGCGCGCCTCAGCGCTTGAGAGTACGTCATAAGGCGGCGCCAGCACTTCGGCGGCGCGCCCCGGCACCGGGCGCAGCCCACGAAAGGGTTTTATCAGGGTCACCTGGCCTCGCTCATATGGAACAATATGTGGGCGGATACGGTGCTGCGATTTCTGCGGCGCGTGGCGTTTTAATTCGCGCTAAAACGCACTACGTCAACCCCGTGAGCAAACCGGACATCATTCTCATTGCCGGGCCGACGGCGAGCGGCAAATCGGCGTTGGCGCTGGCGCTCGCACAAAAGCTTGGCGGCGTCATCGTCAACGCCGATTCGATGCAGGTTTACCGCGACCTGCGGATTATCACCGCACGGCCCAGCGTCGACGAGGAGCGGCGCGTGCCGCACCGGCTTTACGGCCACGTCGATGCGGCGGAAAATTTTTCCGTCGGTCGCTGGGCCGAGGAAGCTGCCGCCGTGCTGGCCGAGACGCAACGCACGGCGCGCGCAAGCGTTCTGGTGGGCGGCACCGGACTTTACTTCAGCGCGCTCACCCAAGGGCTTGCCGCGATTCCGCCGATACCGGCCAATATTCGCGAAGAGGTCCGCGCGCGGCTTGCCAGCGACGGCGTCGCCGCGCTGCATAGCGAACTCAAATGGCGCGATCCGGCGGCGGCGGCGCGGCTGATGCCCGGCGACCGCGCCCGCATCACCCGTGCGCTCGAAGTGGTGCTGGCGACAGGCCGGTCGCTGCTCGATTGGCATGAGGAGAACAAACCGGCCGGCGTTGATCTTGCGCGGGCCGCCAAAATCTTTCTCGCGCCCGAGCGCGACGAGCTGTTGCGCCGCATCGACTCGCGCTTCGACGTCATGATGGCGTCCGGCGCGCTCGAAGAGGTGCGTGCGCTTGCCGCCCGCAAACTCGATCCGGAGCTGCCGGCCATGAAGGCACACGGCGTGCCTTGGCTCATTCGCCACCTCAACGGCGAGATATCGCTCGAACAGGCGGTCGACGAAGCAAAACGCGACACGCGGCAATACACCAAGCGACAGGCTACGTGGTTCCGCAATCAGCTGCCGGCTTTCGCTTGGGTCGAGCCGGAGCGCGCACTGTCGGAAGTCGAGGCACAGCTACGGGCGCTTTGAGCGACGACGCCCGATCGCTTTGGCCGGGCCGGTTCGCTGCATGCAGCGCGCTACTGGTTGGACATGTACTGCATGCCGGCCGAATAAGTGGCGCCGCCGATCACACACGGTATGCCCAACTCGACCTGACCCGCGGCTGCGGCTGCGATGCAGCCGACCGCGAGAGCGCCTTGGCCGATCTCCCCCATGCCGGTGAGGTCGCGCTTTGAGCTCGGGCCCTTTTGCTTAAGCTCTTCGATCGCCGCCAGCGATTGCTTGCGCATATCGCCGGTATCGACGTCCTCCGCCGTGACGATCACTTGCTTGAGCACCTTGGCGGTCTCTTTCGGCTGGTGGCTGACTGACCATTTGAGCATGGTGAGAAGAGTGAAGTCGCGCACGGCGTTGCTGGCGAGCGTGAATTTGGCGGCGCTGCCTGTGGTCAGATTATCGACGCTGTCCTTGTCGTCGGCGAGCGGCAAGAGCTTGATGATCTGTCCGATCGGCTTGTAGGCCCCGGTGGCGAGATAATAGCCCCACAGCACGTCGATCAATTCCGGGCTCGGCGTGAGCGTCACCGTTTTCTTGCCGCTGTCGCCGATCTTCAGCGCGATTTTGATCTTGTCGAACATGCCCGGCTTGGCCGGCTTGTAGTCGATCTGTTCGAGCGTCGGCAGCTTCCCTTCCAGATATCTGTTGATCATGGGGCGCCACTCCGGCATGTCCTCGGCGAAGGAGAGGAGCACGTCCTTCCAGTTCGCCAGGCCCGAATAGGCGATGGCGCGCACCAGCACCCAGCGATCGGCTGGAGCGATCGACACCATCCTGGCGACAAGATGTTTGGTACGCGCGGGATTGGAGCCAAGCACGCCGGCAATGAAACCGATATAGGCGCCGCAGGTCTCGGAATCCTTGAACGCCTGCATTTGGCTGAGTGCGCTTACCAGGACAGGAAGCCGGTCCGGCTCGGGCCTATGGCGATAGCCGTTGATCCACCTGAGAATCGCATCGGTGGAAGGCGGCTCGGTGCGCACCGGCGTTGCTGCAGCGGCTGGCGCCGCGACAACGAGCGTGAAAGCGAGCAGGGCGAAAACGCCACCCACGGTATGACGCAAGACTCCTGCAACCATATTCCCCTCCACGGCGGAAGCGGTGCGCGTTCGGCGCACGTTCCGTTCGGAAGAGAATTGAACAAGTCGGATCGGCAATTTGCGGGCTGCGCCGTTGCGAAATAGCGGCTCCGCTGTGACAGTTGGGATTGCTTAACAGAGATGATTTCGCCCGATTTACCGATTTCAAACGACTGTTTGAAGTCGGCTGCGCCAGAATCCGGCCGCATTTGGCTTGACCGTAATTGCCGCAATGTCTATAAGGGGAGCCGGAAAAGGAAAGGCTGCCGTCGTGCGGAGCTTTGTTGCCCAGTCGCTGATTCTCGTAAGTAGGCGCACCGCCGCGGGTGGATGATCCACCCGCGAAACGCGGCGGTGCGCTATGTTAGGGGCTCTTGAGCCCCTTTTTTATTACCCGAATGCCTCCCCGCCTGACGCCTCCCCAGCAAGCGGCAGAGGAACGTGAGGTGGGCAGAGAGCGGAGTGGACGATGACTGAGATGACCGGCGCGGAAATGGTGATTGCGGCGTTTGCCGATCAGGGCGTCGAGCACATTTTTGGCTATCCGGGCGGTGCGGTGCTGCCGATTTACGACGCGCTGTTTCAGCAGGATAAGGTGCGCCATATCCTGGTGCGGCACGAGCAAGGCGCCGTGCATGCCGCCGAGGGCTATGCGCGCTCGACCGGCAAGGTCGGCACCGTGCTGGTCACGTCCGGGCCGGGCGCGACCAACGCGGTGACCGGGTTGACCGATGCACTCTGCGATTCGATTCCACTGGTCGTTATTACCGGCCAGGTGCCGACGCATCTCATCGGCAACGACGCCTTCCAGGAATGCGATACGGTCGGCATCACGCGGCCGTGCACCAAATACAATTATCTGGTCAAGACGGTGGCCGAGCTGCCGCGCGTGCTGCACGAAGCCTTCCATATCGCGGCGAGCGGCCGGCCCGGTCCGGTCGTGGTCGACATTCCAAAGGATGTGCAATTCGCCAAGGGCGCCTATGCCAAGCCCAAGGAATTCCAGCACAAGGGCTATCGGCCGAAAACCAAGGGCGATGCCGACAAGATCAAACAGGCGGTCGAGATGATGGCCGCGGTCAAGCGCCCGCTACTCTATACTGGCGGTGGGGTGATCAATTCCGGCCGCGCCGCGAGCGAGTCGTTGCGCGAACTGGCCAGGCTCACCGGCTTTCCGGTCACCTCGACGCTGATGGGTTTGGGCGCATTCCCGGCTGCCGATCCGCAATGGCTCGGCATGCTCGGCATGCACGGGACCTGGGAAGCGAATTGGGCGATGCACGATTGCGATCTGATGATTGCGGTCGGCTCGCGCTTCGACGACCGCATCACCGGCCGGCTCGATGCCTTTTCTCCCGGTTCTAGGAAAATTCACATCGACATCGATCCGTCGTCGATCAACAAGAACGT
>JASHRW010000249.1 GCA_030037065.1 Xanthobacteraceae bacterium | reverse complement strand
AACCTGTTGGGCGGCGGCAATCAGCCGGGCCCGATTGTCTCCGAGGATCCGACCGCAAGAAGCGTGCTCGTGCGCGGCGATCCGCTTCCCGCTCCGCCCGGCCGCGCCGACGATTTTGCCTGGCCGTCGTGCGACGCCGATGCGAACGCGGCGGCGGCCGCGGCTAGCGGTGCGCCGCAGCCGCACTGAAGCAACATCCCGGGCGGGGTAGCGATATATCGCCAACTGCGTGTCTGCGATTGGAACAATGCCCAATCGAACCGGCACCTCTATTTCGGTGTGACTATTCGGCGTGACTATAGAGCGTCGGGACCATCCGCCGGATTCCTGCGTGACTCGACCGTATAGACGGTTGGTGTCGCGATTCCGATCGGTGAAGCGAAACCGCTCATAGTCCAATTTCTGACATTTTCGAACCAGAAATCGGGCCGCTCATCCGGCCTTATGGTCGCGAACGTCATCGCCTCGATTTGAAGCTTATCCACATGACGCGCGAACAGAACCTTTGCCGGCAATCTGTCGCCGAACATGTCTGCTTCCGGATAGTTGTTCACCAACTCGGGTGGTTTGGATGCAGGCGCGCGCCTTCGCCGCCCGCCTTGCTGAACGAAATTCAAATTTTTCAGCACGACTCCCTCAATCATATGACTGGGGATGCCGCTGATGATTGCCGGCATGTCGCAGTTTGCTTCGCGGCAATCGAGGCCATCGACCATCACGTTGCGGAACGAGCCGGTCGTCGTTGCGTGCGGGCCACGCAACCGTGCGCCAAGCCGAAAAAACAACGGGCCATCGTAGATTTCACACATCTTTATATTGCTGATGACGACATCCTCCAGATTACCACCATCAACGCTCTCCACCGCGACGCCGCGGCAAAACTCAAGCTCGCAGTTCCGGATAGTGATATTTCCGAAGCCGCCGACAGATTCCGTCCCAAGCTTTATTCGGCCCACCAAGCCGTCACCGGCAGCAAGCCGTTTTTTACTGCCGTCGTGCAAAGCACCGACCGCGTAGCCGCCGGTGATATAGCAGTGCTCGACGGTGATATTTTCCGAGAGGCGTGCTTCGCCGAGCGCAAAAGAGCTCTTGATAACGATGCCGTCGTCGTACGGTGAATTAACTCTGGTATTCCGGATACGGATATTGCGGCAGCAATCGACGTCGATACCGTCGCGGTTTGTATCGATGACGAGTCCGTCGACCAACATTCCGTCGATCCCGGTGGCCAGAATGCCGAAATGGCCGCCTTCCAGAAGCGAGAAATCCTTCAATGTCACATCGGTACAGTTTTTTAACGCGATCGCTTTATTGGCGACTCCGCGTCGATCGGCCGGCGGCAACCGGCCGTCCATTCCCCACCATTCATCGACGCCCCGGCTAAGCCCCTTGCCGCATATCAACCCGGGACCTTCAATGCCTATGCGGCGCAGATTCTTTCCCACGATCAGGCTATTGTCGAAATGGCTGTGCCCGAAATCCTGGTATCGACTCCACGGGTTGGATTCGGCCGCATCGTAGCCGCCCTGCGGTGCAGCCAAAATAACCGATCCCGACTCAAGATAGAGTCTCGTCCCGCTTTTCAAATGAATGGTGTGGCAGGGATAGATTCCAGGCGGGAAACTAACCGTACCCCCGCCTGTGCCGGAAACGGCATCGATAGCGCGATTGACTGCAGCCGTCTGGATGTCGTGAGGCTCGCCGGTCGCGCCGAAGGTTCGCACGCTGACCGCGTTTGCCGAGTAAGCCGGTCCGGAAACTATTTCGATCAGGCCGACGGTGGCCAACTTTAGAACGTTACGCCGGTCCAGGACGTCGGCGTGAGAGATCGACCTTCGCATTCGCCGCGGTTGCCGGAAGTGTCCAAACGGCGAAGCTTTCCAGCGAGCCCGTGCCAATCTCGGCGATGGCCGCAACGCGCGGATTGAAGTTGCTGCGTCGGTCACAGGGGCCCCCCGGCCAGTCCCGTAATGCCGTCCGGGAGGTATCGTGGTTTAAAGCGATCGGGGCGTCGATGCGATCCATGGTCGCAAATGCCGATTTCAACCGAAGGGCTTCTTGCAATATTTTTCCTTTAAGCTCTTCTCTTTCGCATGGATATTGCGCCGGCTGAAGGAGCTGATCGCCGCCATGAAATTCGGCTATTTCACATTGAGCGACAACCGCTACCCCGACAATCCGCGTTCGGCTGAGCAATTCCTGCTCGAGATACGCGACCAGGCGGTGTTAGCGGAGACGCTCGGGCTCAACTCGGCCTGGATCGGCGAACACCACTTCAACCGGCGGGGCTGCGTGTCGGTGCCAGCAATCGTGCTGGCCAACGTCGCCGCCGCCACGACGCGCCTGCGGCTCGGACCGGCCGTCGTCGTGCTGCCGATCCATCATCCGATCCATGTCGCGGAGGAATGGGCGACGCTCGATCAGTTATCCGGCGGCCGCGTCGATTTTGCCGCCGGGCGCGGCTACGACCGTCACGAGTTCGCGCCGTTCGGTGCCGATTTCGACGCCTCCGCCGAGCAGTTCAGCGAAGGCGTCGAACTGTTGATGCGCTGCTGGACCGAAAGAGAGCCGTTCGACTTCAAGGGTCGGTTCTACGATTTTGCCGACGTCGAGGTTTTTCCCAAG
>JASHRW010000248.1 GCA_030037065.1 Xanthobacteraceae bacterium | reverse complement strand
CATCTGCACGGCAAGGTGTTGCTGCCGATCCTGGGGCGGCCGTATGGCGAGGCTTTGGCGGCTGGAGAGATTACGCTGCGCTTCAATGCGGCCGGCACGCCGGTTTTCCGCTATTTCGATCATGAATTTCCGTTGGCCATCGAATGCGCCAACAGCGTGCGTAGCAGCTCGCTCGAATCATTTGCCGCGAATGCCCTCGGCGGACGCGAGCGCTTGCACGCACTCTTGGAGCGACAGCATTACCGGCTGGCCTGGTGGCGCTGCGCCAACGACGAGATCAATTGGCGGCGGTTCTTCGATATCAACGAGCTCGCGGCCGTTCGGGCCGAGGACGACCAAGTCTTCGAGGCCACGCATGCCGCGCTCTTCCGCCTCTACGCCGGAGGCCTTGTCGACGGCGTGCGGATCGATCACATCGACGGTCTTTCGCTGCCCGAAAGGTATTGCCGGCATTTACGCGCCCGCCTGCGTGAGTTGGAGAAGGAGCGGCCCGCCGGCTGTCCGCCGGGGCCGGCCTATCTGATCGTCGAGAAAATCCTCGCGCATGAGGAAGAGCTGCCACGGTCTTGGCAAACCGACGGCACGACCGGCTACGACTTTATGGACGAGATCAGCGCGCTGCAGCACGACGGCGCCGGCGAGCGGCCTCTGGCCGCGCTTTGGAAAAAAATCAGCGGCCGGGCAGCGGACTTCAAGATTGAAGAGGAAAAGTCCCGCAGAGAGATTCTGCAGCGCAGCTTTTCCTCTCAGCTTGAGGCCGCAATCGACAGCCTCTTCAGAATCGCGGAAGGCGATCTAAAGACCAGAGATATTTCGCGCTCCGCATTGCGGCGCGGCCTTACTGAGATTCTCGCTCAGTTTTCCGTTTATCGGACCTACGCTCAAGTCGGCCACAGCACGCAGAGCGATGCCGCCTTCTTGTCACGGGCTATCGCGCAAGCAAAACAGTCCTGCCTGCCAAGCGATCGATGGATCATCGATTTGCTCGGACATTGGCTGAGCGGAGAGCGAATCCGCCCGGATGCCGATGCCCTGCAAGGCATTGCGCTCACGCGTTTTCAACAATTGAGTGCGCCGCTTTCAGCCAAGGCGGTCGAGGATACCGCGTTCTACCGCTACGGCCGGCTGTTGTCGCGCAACGATGTCGGCTTCGATCCCGCCCGCTTGGCCTGCTCGGCGGACGAGTTCCACGCCCGCATGCAGACGCGGCGACGACGCTTCCCTCACGCATTGCTCGCTACCGCCACTCACGATCATAAGCGCGGCGAAGACGTGCGCGCGCGGCTTGCCGTGTTGAGCGAACTCGCCGACGAGTGGAGCACCGTGCTCGAACGCTGGCTCGCGCTCAGCGCCGCGCAATTCCGGCCGGGCGAGGACCCACCCATGCCCGACGCGGCAGATCGCGCGATATTGTTGCAAACGCTGGTCGGCGCCTGGCCCCCGACGCTCACGGTCACGGACCATGCGAGCCTGAACGATTTGGCCAAACGCATCGCCGCATGGCTCTGGAAAGCGCTGCGCGAAGCGAAATTGCACACCGATTGGTTGGCGCCGAATGAAGCTTATGAGCGCGCGGCCAACGAGTTTGTCGTGTGGCTGTTCGCTGCATCTCCCTCCCTGTTGATGGAAGTCGCCGACTTTGCGCGGCGGATCTCACCCGCTGGCGCGGTGAACAGCCTGGGACAGGTCTTGACGAAGCTGACCGCCCCCGGCGTGCCGGACATTTATCAGGGCACCGAATACTGGGACTTGAGTCTGGTCGATCCCGACAACCGTACACCGGTCGATTTTGCCGCTCGGCAGGGATCGTTGACTGCGGGTGCCGCTCCGGCCGCCGAAGAATGGACTGACGGCCGCATCAAACAATTTGTCATTTCGCGCGTTCTCGCAGCGCGGAAAGCCGCGTCCGCGCTGTTTGCGGACGGCGATTACTTGCCCCTGCAGGCACAGGGATTGCTTGCCGATCACGTCTTTGCCTTCGCGCGCGTCTTGCAAGGAGCGGCGGCAGTGACGGTAATCTGCCGGCATCCGGCTCGGCTTTTAGATTCTCAGCAAAGCATCGCGATTCCGAAAGAGCGCTGGCAGGGAACCTGCATCCTGCTTCCGCCGGAAATTCGCGAGGCGGAATTTTTCGACGTGATAAGCGGCAAACAGAGGAATGCCGGCGGGACTAATTTCGCCGTGATGCATATTCTTGCCGACATGCCTGTAGCGCTGCTGATGACGCGCCTGTAGTAAGCCAAATTTCGCAACTGCGAAGATGATGACGTTGCTGTGCAACATCACGAGTTGCTTGGCGCATGCAGCTTGCGAATCGCGTCGCACGTGATTTAGAATCTGATTCGCATAGTCGCGGCGGCGTGGAAACGCAGACACGCAGCAAGGCACGCACGGGAGCCGGGGCCTTCTTGGGGTGAGGGGCGCTCAAAGCGGAAATCCGAAACGCAGCGGCCACTACCTCACGGTGCGTAGGTAGCGACAAAGTGGCCAGCCGGAGTGGCGACCGGCCCGCGATGCATGCAGTTCGGCGGGTTCCCCATTCCGAGCCAGTTGGCGAGCGCGGCTTCTCTCGCTGTTCCGCCGAAGCGGCTCGCCGCTCCTTTTTCATGACCTGAACATGCCTGATGAGGGAACGCAGCGCGGTGCTCCGTATAATGTCGGAGTCGCTTTTCCACGGCCGCGGCTAAACGTTTGGGCGGCTGAATAGACTGCGGTGAAACCAAGAGTCGTGTTTGCCGATGCGGCGAAGCACGTTGCTGGCCATGAACACGCCCTCGACCCTCAAGAAGGATGAGACTTCAATTTTGACGCCGGTTGATAGCGGCCTTGGCGGACATTGAACGAGTCCTCATATTTTCGGCCGCCGTTTTTCCGCGACCAGCTTCAGAAAGTGGTGACCACTTTGGGCGGAAACCGTGGATATCATCAAACGGGTAGACACATTGACCCGGGGACTTATAATTTGGCTCGCAGCGTTGATCAGAGCGCTGCCAATGGCATCCGCGGACGCTTGTCCGGCTCTACACCGCTGATGGTCGGCAAGGGTTTGTCTTTCAGTGTGCGGGGCGGCTATCACGATGCGTGCACGTTCGCCTGACATGCCCTGAACCTTCCCATGGCTGGAAACGTCGCGCTTACAGTCAATGGCCGCGCGGTCAACGTCGCGGTGGCACATGACGATACGCCGCTGCTCGACGTGCTGCGCAATGAGTTGCGGCTGACGGGGACGCGCTTCGGCTGCGGGCTCGAACAATGCGGCTGTTGCACGGTGCTGATCGACGGCAAGCCGGAGAAATCCTGCACGCGGCCGGTTTCGTCCGTGGCCGGCCGCAGCGTCACGACCGTCGAGGGATTGGGCACGCCGGAGCATCCCCATCCGCTGCAGCAGGCATTTCTCGAAGAGCAAGCCGGCCAGTGCGGCTACTGCCTCAGCGGCATCCTGATCTCGGCCAAGGCCCTGCTCGACCGCAATCCCGCGCCGACGCGGCCGGAGATAGCGCGCGCTCTCGACGACAATCTATGCCGCTGCGGCACGCACAACCGGATCATCCGCGCGGTCGAAAAGGCCGCCGCGCGGATGCGTGAGGCGAGACACGCGTGATGTCTCCGCTTCCCGGCATGCTCGCCAGCAATCCGCGGCTCGATCGCTGGGTCGGCTTTGCCGTGCCCGGCAAGGTGGCGATTTGCACCGGCCGGGTCGAGCTCGGGCAGGGCGTGCTCACCGCCATGATGCAGATCGCCGCGGAAGAGCTCGATGTCGCCATCGAGCGAATCGCGATCCGGTCGGGCGACACCGACATGACGCCGAACGAAGGCTATACCGCCGGCAGTCAGTCGATGCAGGCGGGCGGCGTGGCGTTGCGTGCGGCCTGCGCCGAGGTGCGCGCGCTATTCATTGATCATGCCGCCGGCGCTCTGTCCTGCAAGCGCGACGAACTGACCGTGCGCGACGGACGTATTGTGCGCAACGGCGCGCCGACCGCGTACGATTATTGGACGCTTGCCGGTACGGTCAGCTTGGCCAAAGAGGCGACCGGCGCCGTGGCGCGCAAGGCGGCGTCGGATTATGCCATCGTCGGTCGCGATCAGGCGCGGATCGACTTGCCGGCAAAGCTCTTCGGTCGATCCGCTTTCATTCACGACATGGTTCTCGACGGCATGCTGCATGCGCGTGTGGTGCGCCAACCCAACCGCGGTGCGATGCTTGCGTCGTTCGACGAAGACGCGGTACGACGCGCCGCGCGCGGGCCGATCGACTTCGTCCGCGACGGCAATTATCTGGCGATCGTCGGCGACAATGAAACGGCGGTCGAAGCCGCAGCGGCGGCAGCCGTCAATCATGCCGTCTGGAACGGGGTCGAGGCGCCGCGGCCGTTGCAGCAGGAGGCGAACTGGCTTCTGCAACGGCCGTCGCTCGATCGCGTCATCGGCGCGCCGGAGCCCGCTACGCCGACGCGCCGCGGCCAAATCCGTGAAGCGGCCTATTCGCGGCCGCATATCGCGCACGCCTCGATCGGCCCGTCGTGTGGCCTTGCGCTGTACCGTGACGGCCATCTGACGGTGTGGACGCACTGCCAAGGCGTCTATCCGCTGCGCGCCGCGCTGGCGCGCACGCTCAAGCTCGATCCCGCGAATATTATGGTCCGGCACATCCAGGGGCCGGGTTGCTATGGCCATAACGGCGCCGATGATGCCGCGACCGACGCCGCGGTGATCGCATTGCGCAGGCCGGGCCGGCCGATTCGGGTGCGCTGGCGCCGGCAGGAGGAATTCGCCTACGAGCCGGTCGCGCCGGCGATGGTGGTGAAAGTGCGCGCCGTGCTCGACGAGGCGAACA
>JASHRW010000247.1 GCA_030037065.1 Xanthobacteraceae bacterium | reverse complement strand
CCGCGCACGAGCGGCTTGATCAACTCCACCATGCGGTTGCCGGCATCGATATCAACGCCGGCGGCCGCGTAGCGTGCCTCGTCCACGGAAGCCACCATTTCGGACAGATAATGTTTCCTCCCCGGCAGAGGAGGAGTTGCTTGGCGCCTCCTACGGCGGAATCGCCGGGTGTGCAAGCGTGTGCCGCCCTATATAATCGGCAAAAGGAGGGCGCGTCGTGGATTCTCGTCTGCTCGAGAACAGCGCTTTCGTGCCGAATTCGGCCAAAGCTGGCGAAGCGGAGCAGGCGCCGGCGCGCACGGAGCCGGGGCTGAGTTTGAGTATTCCTAATCTCATTACCTTAGGACGCATTCTTCTGGTGCCTGTGGTGGTCTGGTCGATCATTTCGGGAGAGATGCTCGTTTCCTTTTCTCTGTTCCTGGTCGCGGGGGCCAGTGATGCGGTCGACGGTTTCCTTGCCAAGCGCTTTCACATGGCGAGCGAGCTTGGCGCGTATCTCGATCCGCTCGCCGACAAGGCGTTGCTGATGTCGATCTACGTTGCGCTCGGCATCGCCAGGGCGCTGCCGATCTCGCTGGTCATTCTCGTCGTTTCGCGCGACATCATGATTATCAGCGGATTCATGCTCGCCTGGCTGGTGAATAAGCCGATGCGCGTGCGGCCGCACCCGGTCTCGAAGCTCAACACGCTGATGCAAATCCTGCTGGCGGCGCTGGTGCTCGCTGAGCGAAGCTTCGGCTTCATCCTGGGATGGCTGGAGGTCACCGGCATCGTCCTGGTCGCCGTCTTGACCTTGTTGTCGATCAGCTTCTATCTCGCCGCGTGGTTCCGGCACATGAACGCGTTCGCGGCCGGGCACTGATCGCCAGCGCTTAAGAGTGCGCCATGACCTCCCGTCCGCGTCAGCTCGCGCTCGCGCTCGATCATGCTGAAAGCTATGCGCGGGAAGATTTTCTTCCCGGACCGGGTAATGAAGCTGCGCTCAAGCTGATCGAAAGCTGGCCCGATTGGCCGGCAACCGCCGTCGTGCTGGTCGGGCCGGAAGGATCGGGCAAGTCGCACTTGGCCTCCATCTGGGCTGCGGCGGCGGGCGCGCGGTTGATTGCGGGCCGGGCGCTAAGTCAGAACGGGCTGCTCGCCGCGCTGGCGACCGGGGCGCTGGTTGTCGAGGAAGCCGCAGGGGCGGACGAGCGCGCGCTGTTTCATCTGATCAATCTTGCCCGGGAAGAGGAGGCGTACCTGCTGTTCACCGCCCGCTCGGCGCCGTCGATCTGGTCCGTCGCCATCGCCGATCTCGGCTCGCGGCTGCGGGCGCTGCCCGTCATCACGCTGCAGCCGCCGGACGACGCCATGCTCAACGGTGTAATCATCAAACTCGCGGCGGATCGTCAGCTTGCGCTCGATGACAGCGTCGTGCGCTATCTCTCAAGTCATATCGAGCGATCATTCTCGGCAGCACGCGCGGCGGTGATCACGCTCGACAACGAAGCGTTGCGGCAGGGCCGGGCGCCGACCCGCGCGCTCGCCGCCGAGCTGTTCCGCGACCCGACATAAACCAAGCGGCGGGAAGGCTTGACGGAGGATGGCACCGCCTCCTTATTGAAGGAGCTGCGGTCATCGAATTGTTACCAAGGGGGGCGATCATCGCGCTGGAGGAGACCAGACCGGATATGGCGGACCGCGGTCAAGCTACTGTTCTTGCAATAGAATCCGGCACTGTCCGGCGGCTGGAAGAGGTTGCGCGTCAATCCGAACCGGCGCTTGCGGCGAGTTCCGAGCGTTTCATCAACCGTGAGCTGTCTTGGCTTAATTTCAACCGCCGCGTGCTTGAGGAATCGGCCAATCGCGGCCATCCGCTGCTCGAACGGCTCAAGTTCCTTTCGATCTCCGCCAATAACCTCGACGAATTTTTCATGGTGCGCGTCGCGGGCCTCGGCGCCCAGGTGCGGGCCGGCATCGCCGAGAAAAGCCCGGAAGGCCTGACGCCGGCCGAGCAGCTTGCCCGCATTGCCGAAGCCGTATCGCTGCTGGTCGCCGATCAGCAGTCGCAGTGGCGTGAACTGCGCGCGCTTCTTGCCGAAGCCGGCATCGTCCTGGTCGATGGACCTGACGTGACCAAATCTGAGAAGGCGTGGCTGGAAGATTATTTCCTGGCGCACGTGTTTCCGCTGCTCACGCCGTTGGCCATCGACCCGGCGCACCCGTTCCCGTTCATTCCCAATCTCGGCTTTACCATCGCACTGCAGCTTTCGCGCGCCAAGGACGGCAAGGCGATGAATGCGCTCATCCGCATGCCGCTGCGGATCGACCGTTTCGTCCGCTTGCCGCATAGCGGCGAGGGCGCGCAAGCGCGGTTGATCTCGATCGAGGGCGCGACAAGCCTGTTCATCGGCAGGCTGTTCCCCGGCTATGCCGTCAAAGGAGTCGGCGCGTTTCGCGTCATCCGCGACTCGGAAGTGGAAATTCTCGAGGAAGCCGAGGATCTGGTGCGGCTGTTCGAAACGGCGCTCAAGCGCCGCCGTCGCGGCACCGTGATCAGGCTCGACATCGAGGCGCCGATGCCGGCCGAACTGCAAAGCTTCGTGCAGCGCGCGCTCGGGGTCACCGACGAAAGCGTATTCAAGGTCGACGGCGTTCTGGCGCTCAACGAAATGGCGCAGCTATCGTCGCTCAATCGGCCCGATCTCGAATTCGTGCCTTACACGCCGCGTTATCCGGAACGCGTCCGCGACCATGGCGGCGACTGCTTCGCGGCCATCCGGCAGAAGGATTTCATCGTTCATCACCCCTACGAGTCATTCGACGTGGTGGTGAACTTCCTGCAACAGGCGGCGCGCGATCCGGACGTGGTGGCCATCAAGCAGACGCTGTACCGCACCTCGGCCGATTCGCCGATCGTGCGGGCGCTGGCCGAAGCCGCCGAGTCGGGCAAATCGGTCACTGCCGTCGTCGAGCTGAAAGCGCGCTTCGACGAAGAGGCCAATATCCGCTGGGCGCGCGATCTCGAACGCGCCGGCGTGCAGGTCGTCTACGGCTTCATCGAATTGAAAACTCATGCCAAGCTTTCGCTGGTCGTGCGCCGCGAGGGCGCGGCTCTCGTCTCCTACATCCACGTCGGCACCGGCAATTATCATCCGGTGACGGCGCGTATCTATACCGACCTGTCGTTCTTTACCTCCGATCCGGCGATCGGCCGCGACGTCGCGCACGTCTTCAATTACATCACCGGATATGCCGATCCGGCCGGGCTCGAGCGCATGGCGGTATCGCCGTTCAATTTGCGCAAACGTATCCACGCTCATATCGACGAGGAGATCGCGCACGCCAAGGCCGGGCGTCCGGCCGCCATTTGGATGAAAATGAATGCGCTGGTCGATCCAGACATCATCGATGCGCTCTATCGCGCTTCAGCCGCCGGCGTTTCGATCGAGCTCGTCGTTCGCGGCATCTGTTGCCTGCGGCCGGGGTTGCCGGGGCTGTCCGACAATATTCGCGTCAAATCGATCGTCGGCCGTTTCCTCGAACACGGCCGTATCTATTGTTTCGGCGGCGGTCACGGCCTGCCGCATCCGAAGGCGGCGGTCTATATATCGTCGGCCGATATGATGCCGCGCAACCTCGACCGCCGCGTCGAGGCGCTTTGCCCAATCCTCAATCCCACCGTGCACGAGCAGGTGCTCGATCAGATCATGGTAGCCAACCTCAAGGACAACCAGCAGAGCTGGCAGTTCCTCTCCGACGGTACGACCGCGCGTATCAAGCCGGCCTCCGGCGAAGAGGTCTTCAACGCCACCACTTATTTTATGACCAATCCGAGCTTGTCGGGACGCGGCAAATCGCGGGACCAGGTGCCGCGGCTGCGGCGCCCGGAGCGGAAGTGACGCGCTGTCCAGGCGAATCGGATAAGGCTGCCGCGCTCCGTTCGTGCGGGAATTGCACAGGATGACCAGCGCCAAAGATGACGCGCAAGGCCGCCTCGACAACGGCCCGCCGGTTGCCGTCGTCGATATCGGCTCGAATTCGGTGCGTCTCGTCGTCTACGAGGGGCTGACCCGCAGCCCGACGCCGCTGTTCAACGAGAAGGCGCTGTGCGGGCTTGGCCGCGAAGTGCAATCGACCGGGCTGCTCGCCGCCGATTCGGTCGAGCACGCGCTGTCGACGCTCAAGCGTTACAGCGCGCTGTGCAAGACCATGGGGGCGAAAAAGGTTCTCGCCATTGCCACGGCGGCCTGCCGCGACGCCAAAAACGGCCGTGCCTTCGTCAATCGCGCTGCGCGCATCATCGGCGCCGAGATCGATGTGCTGTCGGGCACGCGCGAGGCCGAGCTTACCGCGCTCGGCGTCATCTCCGGCGTGTATCGCGCCGACGGCGTGGTTGGCGATCTCGGCGGCGGTTCGCTCGAACTCGTCGATGTGCACGGCACGCGCGCCCGCCACGGTCTCACGCGCCCGCTCGGCGGCCTCGCGCTTGCCGATATTTCGGCGAAATCGCTGAAGAAGGCGGAAAAATACGTCAAGAAGACGCTGGCCGCGCTCCCCATGCTCAAGGAGTGTGCCGACCGCAGCTTCTACGCGGTGGGCGGTACCTGGCGCTCGCTGGCGAGGCTGCACATGTGGCAGACCGGCTATCCGCTGCATGTCATGCACGGCTACGCCATCCCCGCCGACGAAGCGCTCGAATTCGTCAAGCTCGTTCATCGCGTCGACGTCGAGACCTTGTCCAATATTGACGTCGTCGCCGGCGCGCGGCGGCCGCTGTTGCCGTATGCGGCCTTGGTGCTCGAATACATTTTACGCATCGGCAAGCCGCGACAGGTCGTTTTCTCTGCGCTCGGTGTGCGCGAGGGACTGCTCTATTCGCTGCTCAAGCAACGCGAGAAGGAGAAGGACGCGCTGATCGAGGCG
>JASHRW010000033.1 GCA_030037065.1 Xanthobacteraceae bacterium | reverse complement strand
CTGCTCGACGCGGATGCCGAGCGCGCCCATGTCCTCGGCGAGGCGGGCGAAATTGACCTTGCTGAAGGTCCACAATCTGCGCGCCTCGTCGGTCTGCTTGCCGCCATAGACGCGATCGAAGCCGCGTTTGCTCTGGTTGCCGCCGCCGTTGTTGTTGACGACGGTCACGGCGGGGATGTTCCAGCGCGCCGCCGTTTCCACTTCAGCGATGTGGTACCAGAAGCCGGCATCGCCGGTGAAGGTGACGACGGGGCGTTCGGGACAGCCGCACTTGGCGCCAAGCCCCGCCGGGAACGCCCAGCCAAGATGGCCGGCACTGCGTATATAGCTTTGCCGCGGGCTTTTCAGATCGAACATGCCGCCCATCCACATGCCGGCATGGCCGGTGTCGACGACGACGATAGCATCGTCCGGCACGTGCTGAGACAATTCGTGGCACAGCCGCTCCGGCCTGATCGGTACTGCGTCGGATTCGAGCGCCGATCTGTATTTGCTGCGCCACTCGCCGCAGAATTTTTGCGCCTCCGCCACCCACGCCTTGCGCTGATCGGCGCTGGCGCGGTTCGCCATTTTGAGCATCGCGGCGAGCGTCACCCTGGCGTCACCGTTGACCGCTGCCTCGAATGGATAGTTGCGACCGAGCGCTTCGGCATCGATGTTGATCTGCACCGTCGGTGTGCCGATCTTCGGCACCGCCCAGAAATGCGTGGTCATGCCGCCGGTTTCGGTGCCGATGAAGCAAACGAGGTCAGCGGAATTGACGACGCGGTTGGCGCTCTCGCGCGAATAGGTGCCAACGACGCCGACGGAAAGCGGATGATTGCCGAGAATCGAATCCTTGCCGTTGAGCGAGGTGGCGACCGGGATTTGCAGCGCATCGGCCAACGCAAGGAGTTCGGCCTGCGCGCCCGAAGCACGCACGCCGCCGCCGGCGACGATCACCGGCCGCGCCGCATCTTCGAGACATTTGAGTGCCGCGCGCACGCTCGCTGCGTCGGGCGCGGGACGAAAGGCCGGAACGCGGGCGAATTGCGGCTCGACGAGTGGCTCCATCTCCGCCTCGTCGGCGTCCACCTGGCCCTCGTTGCCGCGGAACTGCAAATGCACCGGGCCGGGCATGCCGCTGGTGGCGACGCGGAATGCCTGCCGCACCATGTCGGGAAAGCGCGCCACGTCGTCGACCGTGGCGTTGAACTTGGTCACCGGCTCGAACGCCGGCACGTCGTCGACTTCCTGATAGACTTGGCGGAATTTGGTCTTCGGCTCGCGCCCGCCGGTCATGGCGATCACCGGCGAATGGGCGAGCCAGGCGTCGCGCAGGCCGGCGGCGAGATTGAGCGCGCCGATCACCTGCGCCATGCAGATGCCCGGCTTGCCCGAGGCGCGCGCATAGCCGTCCGCCATGTAGGCGGCGGCCTTCTCGCCGTGCACATGCAGCCGCTTGATGCCGGTGTCGCGCCGCTCCATCTCGGCATAGGTGGTGCGCAGCACGGCCGGCACGTGAAACACGTGGGTGACGCCGTAGCCCTTGAGCATGTCGGCGAGGCATTGCGCCCCGGTCATTCTGCGATTGTGGCCGAGCTGCATAGAGCGTTCCGTTTCTCGTTTAATTTGTTTGATGAAATTCAGTCCTTGAACACCGCGACCGCGCGCACCGGCGAGCCGGTGCCTTCGCGCCATTTCAGCGGCAGGCAGATGAACTGGAATTCGCCCTGGCCGAGCAGCGTTTCGAGATTGCACAAGCTTTCCAGATGCGTGATGCCGAGTTCGAGGCAGGCCTTGTGCACCAGCGAGTTGATCTTGCCCTCCGGTCCCGGCCGCATCGAGTCGATGCCGAAATGCACGATGCCCTGGCGCGCCAGCCATTCGGTGGCGGCGACGTTGACGCCGGGATTGTCGGTCGAATAGGCCGCGGTGGGGAAAGTGCGCGTGTGATGACCGGTGCACAAGAGCACGGTGCCCTTCTTGGGAATTGGCACGCCGGCCTTTTTCGCCGCGGCTTCGAGATCGGACGGCGTGATTTCAGCGCGCGCGGGTACGTGGCGCAGATCGATGCAGATGCCCTGCACGATACAGTTCTCCAAGGGGTACTCATTGATCGGCGTGCCGCTCTTGCCGAAATGACGCGGGGCATCGATGTGCGTGCCGCCATGGTCGGGCATGGAGAAGAACATCACGCTGTTGCCCTGGACGTTGCCCGACTCGGCGAACGCCTCCTCGTGGGTCTTCCAGATACCGTGGATGATCGGCGGCTGTCCCGGATAGGACGGCGTCCGATGGTAGAGCTCTCGGCTGAGATCGACGATCCGCATTGCGTTCTTCCTGTTCTCTTGCATTCCTCAATCGAGTCACTGTAGAGCGCCGTCAATCGTTAGTCTGACCGGGATAGAGCGGCAACCGACGTCTTCGAATGCGGAATCGATCAATCACGACGATACTCCGGACCAAGTCGTTTTCCGCAATCTGCTCCAAGACTTCTGTCATCCGGTCGATGACGGCGGTCTCGCTCCAGTTGCCATCGCGAAACAGGATTAAACTCGCATCTTGCTCCTGTGCAAGGGCAAGCAGCCGCGGGTAGTCCAGATCGGCAGTGACGATTGTGCGATCTTCGTCCTTCGCACGGGCGATGATGGTCGCATCCGGTACCGCGGCGAGATCAGTGTCTGCGGCATGAACCGCATCGTGCCCCCGGTCCCGCAACCATGCCGCCAAACCTTGCGACAGCGGCATGTCGACCAGAAACCTCACGGCTCAGCTAGCGGGATCAATTCGACTGTTTCGTCTTCGGCAAGAGATGCCGCGTAACGCAATGCTTCATCGATATCGGCGGATTCGAGGTATGGATAATCGCGCAAAATCTGCTCTCGTGTTTCGCCGGCGGCCAGGAGACCGAGCAGGCGCGCAACCGGGAATCGCAGGCCACGAATACAGGGTTTCCCTGTACAGACCGCCGGATCAATGGTGATACGCGTCAAAGTCATTGCCGGATTATGCCTCAATAGTCGATCATGGGCCAGTCCGCCATTCCAGTGTTGCCGCGCTTCGCGGCGGCATTCGGCCAGCGCCGGGAGCCTGCATGAAAACCTCGACCGATCGCATTCTCACCACCCATACCGGGAGCCTACCGCGGCCGAAGCCGCTCATTGATCTCATTCTCGGTCGCGAAAGAAGCGGGGCGGTCGATGACACAAAATTCGGAGCCGAGGCCGCCAAGGCGGTGGACGATGTGGTCGCCCGGCAGGTCAGTTGTGGCATCGACATCGTCAGCGACGGCGAGATGAGCAAGCCGTCGTA
>JASHRW010000246.1 GCA_030037065.1 Xanthobacteraceae bacterium | reverse complement strand
AAAATCGCCGGATCAGTCGCGCTCACGGAAGTGTTCACCAAAATTATGATCTACTATTTTCACGAACGGATATGGGCTCTCGTGCCCTGGGGCAAACGCTAAGCCGTTCCATCCGGCGCGCAAAGGCGGCCAGCGCATTTGTAGTTATGTTCGCTGGGCCCTCAGTTCGCGAGGGTACCCCGAACCGCAGCAATGATGCGATCCTGCACCGGTGGATCGAGATAGGCGTGCATCGGCAGGCTAATCACTTCCTCGGCCAATCGCTCGCTCACCGGCGCGCCGCCATCGACGACTGGAAAGCTGCAATAGGCGCGCTGGCGATGCAGCGGCTTGCGGTAATAGATTGCCGTGGGGATGCCTTGAGCTTTGAGCGCCGCAGCGAGGCCGTCGCGCCTTCCAGGTGCGAGCCGGATCGTGTATTGCGCCCACACCGAGCTCGATTCGTTGCCGACGCGCGGCACCGTGGCAACACCGGCGAGACCATCGCTGTAGCGCGCCGCCGCCCGATCGCGCGCGACTATTTCCTCGGGAAAAATCTTGAGCTTTTCCAGCAGGACCGCGGCCTGAATGGAATCGAGCCGTCCGGTAATGCCGATGCCCACCGCATCGTATTTGTCGACGCCCTCGCCGTGAACGCGCAGGCTCTTGATCCGCGCTGCCAGCGCATCGTCGTCGGTAAAGACAGCGCCGCCATCGCCGTAACAGCCGAGCGGTTTCGCCGGGAAGAAACTGGTAATCGCTGCCGCCCCCAACGCGCCGAGCTTCTTGCCCCGGTAGGCCGCGCCAAAGGCCTGCGCCGCGTCATCAAGCACGAAAAGGCCGTGCTCGGCGGCAACGGCGGCGATCGCATCGTGGTCGGCCGGCAGCCCGAACAGATCGACCGGAATGACGGCTTTCGGCTTGAGCCCAAGGCGCTTCGCCGTCGCCACGGCCCGCTGCAAGCTGTCGGGATCGAGATTGAAAGTGTCTACCTGCACGTCCGCCATGATCGGCGTCGCACGCAACAGCGCCACCATTTCCGCCGTAGCACAGAATGTAAACGAGGGGCAGATCACCGCATCGCCCGGCCCGATTTCCCAAGCCATCAGCACGAGCAGAAGCGCGTCTGTTCCGCTCGCGCAGGCGATGACGTGACGCGCGCCGCAGTAGGCGGCAAGCTCGGTTTCGAGCGCGCGCACCTCCGGACCCTGGATGAACTGGCAGTGCGCCATCACCCGCGCGACTGCCTCGTCGATGGCGCCGCCGAGCCGCCGGCGCTGTGCCGCCACGTCAATGAACGGAATCGGACTCGTATCCAGACGCGCGTGTCGGTTCATAGCTAGCCGGCGACGCGACGCGGCCCTTTGCGCTGGGGCACGCTCACCTGCGGCGCACGCGCCTCCAGGCAGCGGATCGCGATTTCCAGGCTGGCGACCGCTTCTTCGCCGGTCACCGCCGGCCGTTCACCGCTGCGGATGGCATTGACGAAGGCGACAAGCTCGGCGCGTAGCGGCTCGGCGTAGCCGACCGACAGATGCCGCATCGAGTAGCTGCCGTCGGGTTGGAAGCCGAAGCATTCTGTCACCTGCAGCGTCAACAGGTCAGCGATCAGATACTTGTCGCGCGTGGCGATGTGGATGTTGCGTGCCTTAAAGGGCGTAAGCCAGTTGGTGTTGATGTGGGCGAGCACGCCCGAGGCGGTACGGAACTGCAAGAGCGCAATGTCCTCGCGCTCGGCGACCGCGCTCGACATTTGCGGCTGGATTTCCACGATCTCGGATTCGGTGAACCAGCGAATAAGGTCGATATCGTGAACACCGAGGTCGATGACGACGCCGACATTCGACATGCGCGGCGGAAACGGTCCGACGCGCGTAATGGCGATCGAGAGGATGTCCTGGTCTTTGATCGCCCGCTTGATCGACTCGACCGCCGGATTGAAACGCTCGACGTGACCCACCATCAGCGTGACGCCGGCGCGTCTGGCCGCAGCGACAATGGCGCCGCCCTCCTCGACCGTCGAGGCAATTGGCTTTTCGACCATGACATTGACGCCGTTGGCGATGCATTTGAGCGCGATATCTTGATGCAAATGAGTCGGTGCCGCGATAGTGGCGGCGTCCACGCCCAGGCGAAGAAGCTCGTCGACATCGCTAACCGCTTCGCAGCCGAGCGTGCCGGCGACATAATCGCGCTGCGTACGATCCGGATCGGCGACCGCCACCAATTCGACGCCGGCCATGTCCGAGAGCACCCGCGCATGGTTCGATCCCATGACGCCGACACCCACAACCCCGATCCGCAAGCTGCCGTTGCCCGCCACAGCCACACCCTCACCCTAGCCCAAAGGGGCCCAGACCCGCGCCACCCCGGGCTCTCACCTAGCACGCCCCGCAGCGGCTGGCGACACGGAACTCGAACACATTTTGCTTCCGGGGCTTACAGGGCTTTGCAGACCCTATAGGAGATGACGGCGTCCAGTACCGCCACTCCGGCTTCGCCAAGGCCGCTTCCGCGCTGCGCTGAGCAGCAAGCGACTGGACCTTTCAGCGGCGGTGATAGTCATCCTCGACGCGCACGATATCGTCTTCGCCGAGGTAAGAGCCGGTCTGCACCTCGATCAGTTCGAGATCGATCTTGCCGGGGTTTTCCAGCCGGTGGCGGGCGCCAATAGGAACATAGACGGATTCATTCTCGTGCAGGATCTTGAGCTCTTCGCCAATCGTCACCCGCGCCGTGCCGCGGACGATCACCCAGTGTTCGGCGCGGTGATGGTGCATCTGCAGCGACAACCGCCCGCCCTGTTTGACCACGATGCGCTTGACCTGAAAGCGCTCGCCTTGGTCGAGCGATTGGTACGAACCCCAAGGGCGATGTACTTTGAGGTGATCTTCGGTCACCGCGGGAACCACGTCCTTGAGCTTCGCGACAACGCCGCGCAGGCCGTCGGCATTTTCGCGCCGCGCCACCAGGACGGCATCGGCGCTCGCCACCACGACCACATTTTGCAAGCCGTACAACGTCACGAGCTGCTTATCGGAAGCGGCATAGCAACCGTTCGCATCGACAAAATACGCCGGGCCGTGAGCCGCATTGCCAGCCGAGTCGCGCGCGGATAATTCCCACACGGCCTGCCATGAACCGACATCGGACCATCCATAGGCAACCGGCAGCACGGCAGCGTGCTTGGTGCGCTCCATCACTGCGTAATCAATCGATTTCGCCGCAGCACCCGCGAACGCTTCCCGATCGAGCGTGACAAAACCGAGATCCCGTCCGGCCGCCTCGACCGCCTTGCCGATCGCGGCGGCGCTGTCCGGCTCGAAAGTGCGATACTCTTCCAGCAGCAATTCGGCATGGAACAGAAAATTGCCCGAATTCCACAGATAGCCTTCGGTGATATAGCGCTGTGCCGTGGCCGTATCCGGCTTTTCCACGAACTGCTCGATGGCGAAAATATCGGCGTCGATTGCGGCGCCGGCGCGGATATAGCCGTATTCGGTCGCCGGCCGGCTCGGACGTACCCCGAACGTGATGATGCGATTTCCAGTGGCGGCGCGGGAGGCCGCTTCGCAAGCGGCCGCGAACGCTGCCGCGTCGGTGACGACGTGATCGGCAGCGAGCGCGACCACGATGCAGTCCTGGTCGCGATTGCGGGCAAATAGGGTGCCGGCAACGATTGCCGGACCGGAATCGCGCCGCAGCGGCTCGAGCAGGATGTCGGCCTGCGCACCGATGGCGGCAAGCTCTTCAGTGACGAGAAATCGATACTGGTTGTTGGTCACGACGATCGGCCGGCCGAATAGCGCTGGGCTGGAAACGCGCCGCACGGTCTCCTGAAAGGTTGAATAAGGACCGAACAGCGGCAGAAACTGCTTGGGCCTGTTCTCGCGCGAGGCCGGCCATAACCGGGTTCCAGCACCACCGCACATGATCAGAGGAACGATGGGAGTGACCATTACGGCACCATGGATTTGTTGACCGCGCAGCGCGCGCCGAACTTGACCTCAACTTAGCCTACAACGTTGAATGAATTGCAGCAGGCGCCATCAGTCAAGGCAGAGTCGTTACAGTAGCTCGCGGCCGCAGGCTTCCAGGTCATTTTTCAGGTAACGGAGTGTGGGTCGCCACCTATCGCCGCGGCGTTGCCCTGCCGGTATTTGCGGAACCAGTCCACAAAAGAGCGCAAGCCGTCCTCAATCGGTGTGCGCGGCGTGAAGGAAGTAGCCCGCGCCAAATCTGAACTGTCGGCGAACGTTTCCAAAACGTCGATCGGGCGCATGGGCAGCAGTTCGCGCTTGGCGCGCCGGCCAATAATTTTTTCAAGGTGGTCGACCAGTTCAAGAATTTCAATGGGCTGACTGTTGCCCACGTTGTAGATGCGATACGGCGCCGGCTGGGACAAAGGCGGCGAAGGCGGTGCGCCGGCGGCGGGCGCGGCCGCGGCATCAGCCGGCGACTGAATGAGCCGCACCGCGGCCTCAACGACATCATCGATGTAGGTGAAGTCGCGGCGCATGCGCCCGAAGTTAAACAGCCGCAGCGGTTGGCCGTCGAGGATCGCCTGTGTAAACAGCCAGACGGCCATGTCGGGACGGCCCCACGGCCCATAGACCGTGAAAAAGCGCAGACCGGTCGCCGGCAGGGCAAAAAGATGCCCATAGGCGTACGCCATCAGTTCGTTGGACTTTTTGGTTGCGCCATACAGGCTCAATGGTTCGTCAACGCGATCGGTCGTGCGCAAGGGCATGCGCGTATTGGCGCCATAGACCGAGGATGAAGAGGCATAAACGAGGTGCCGACACCGTGCCTGTCGGCAGCCTTCGAGAATGTTGGCAAAGCCGACCAGATTGGCGTCCACGTAGGCGGCGGGATTGAGGGCCGAGTAAGCGACGCCGGCTTGTGCCGCCAGATGCGCCACATAGGCGAACTCTTCGGCTGCGAAGAGTTTCGCCAAGGCGACGCGGTCGGCGATATCGCATTGCTCGAAACGAAAATTCGGAACGTTGCGAAGTTCAGCCAGCCGCGCCTGCTTCAGGCTCGGATCATAATAGTCGTTGAGATTATCGATACCGAACACGTTCCAGCCGTCGGTAGCGAGTCGGCGGGCCAGATGGAAGCCGATGAATCCGGCCGCGCCAGTAACGAGAATAGTTTCAGGCATGTCCCCTCAGCTTTACATCTGCCGCGCCAATCGCCCGCTTTCGACGAGCGCGGCGAGCGCAGCGACCGGATTTGCCGCCGTCTCCACGGGGAAGCGCGCGCCGGCGAGCCGGCCTGCCTCGCGCCGCTCGCGTTCGTCCGCTGTCACCAGCGTGCCGCCGGCGAGACCGGCCGCCGCGCCCGCGGCAAGATCGCGCGCCTTGTCGCCGACGATCCAGGAGCGCGTCAGGTCGAGGTTCATGCCTTTGGCCGCCGCCAGAATCATCCCTGGATTGGGCTTGCGCCACGCGTGATCGGCAATCCGCAACGGCTCCGATCCCTCGCCGTGATAGGCGCAGGCCAGCACACCGTCGAGATGGGCGCCGGCAGCGGCCAATGCGGCTGTCATCGCTGCTTGCACGGCGGCAAAGCCGTTCCAGTCGTAAAGGCCGCGCGCGATCCCCGACTGGTTCGTCACTACTACGATGGGAATTCGCAAAGCGTTGCAGCGCGCGATTGCCGTAGCGACGCCATCGATCATACGCACGTCCTCTGCCCGGCCGACGTAGTTCGTATCGGCGAGGATGACCCCATCGCGGTCGAGAAAAAGCGCAGGGCGTAAAACCGCATCCGCCTTGCCAAGCTCACACCACAGACCAATGTCGTCGATCGCCATTGCGCAATTCCAAATCGTCCAGACTCAGACGGCAGGGGAAGCAAACAAATCATTTCGTTGCAATCATCGAACTGCCAATTTCCGCAGCACCGCGAATGCGACAGATAACCGACAGCCGCCCTGTATCACGCCCCGGCAACCGCCGTCCCGGCTTCAAATAGATCCCGTTCGACAAGCCCGCAAATAGCATGCGCGGCCACAATATGAATCTGCTGGATCAGCGGCGTATCGGCAGCGGGCGCAGCGAGATAATGATCGCAATGCACCGCCATCTCGCGATCGCCGTCGCCGCTGAAACCGACGGTGACCACCCCGATGTTTCGCGCAGCCTGCAGGGCGGCTAACACGTTGGGCGAACGGCCGGACGTCGAGATTGCAATGAGCACGTCGCCCCGCCGGCCCAGGCCGCGCACCTGGCGCTCGAAGGCGCGATCGAACCCGTAATCGTTGCCGATCGCCGTCAACACCGACGTGTCGGTCGTCAGTGCGATAGCGGGGAGCGGGCTGCGATCGAAATTGAGCCGCGACAGAAACTCGCCAGCGATGTGCTGGGCGTCGGCCGCACTGCCGCCGTTGCCGGCGATCATCAGCTTACCGCCGCCGCGGAAGGCAGCGGTGATGGTATCGGCGATGGCGCGGATGGCGGTCAGCAGCCGGACATCCGAAGCGGCGCGTTCGAGCGTGTCGCATGAGCGGCGAAAATGTGTCGCGACCATATCATCCGGCCCGTGCATCAAACGAACCTCTCACCCCCATTGCCGGCACTATAGAGCAGCCGTGTGGGCTTGGCGAATGACGTCGTGACTGCCCCCGCCATTGTACGGCTCGCCCGCGTTTCGGACGATTAGTAGGTACCCGCTTGCAGCGTATCCGGCCCCAAGGTGCGCAGACTTAATTGAAAGGTAACACCCGAATTCTGCACTGGAGTGGCCGTGCCATTGTACGCATAACCCGTGATGTAGTTGACTGCCAGCATCAGGCAATCGTCGACATAACCGATGCCAAGCCGCGTTTGGTTGAACTGGTGCGCCACAAGATCGTAGCCCGCCGAGCCCAAAACCACCCAATTGCCTGTAAGTTTGTACGAGGCTCCGGCGAGAAAACCCTCCCGCCGCGTGAGGAATCCGAGATCCGGCTGAGCCGCATAATCGCCGTAGAGAAAGTACAGACCCCAGCGATCGAAATTGGCGCGTGTCTCTAACTCAAGCCGTTCCATTGCAAACGTCTGCTCGTCAAAGCGCGCTCGCGCCAGGAACATATACGTCGAATTCGGCTGATAGGAGATGCGACCGACATAATCCGAAATATTGGTATCGAGGCCGCTATCCAGGCCGGTATTGGCCATGTCGCCGACGCTGTACGAATTGAGTCCGTAAAGCTGATACGATTGCCCGAATAGCGCGTTCAGCGAGCCGGCACCATTGAACTGAGCCGTATATTGCATTCCGGCGTTGAGGCGCCCACCGCCTTCGACACGGTCCCAGCCGGAGAACTTATCGACCGAAAACAGGGTCGTGTCATCAAAGACCAAGCTTTGCGAATCCTCGTTGGGAAACTGGCCGATGCTGGTCTCGTTCGGGCGTAGAATGAGCTGGGCGATCGGCTCGATGGTCTGCGTGCCCCACGGCTCAACGTCGATCAGCGGATAGCGATATTCGAGGCCGGCAACCGGCATGACACGGGCAAGTTCGTGCTCGCCGGGCGCGATGTAGTTCGACACGCCCGGTTGGTTGTCGACGTCGAGCGAGGCCACATCGCCGCGCAACTGAAAGAATGGTGTAAGCATCTGGCCATTGTCGGTGACGACCGTCCGTCGCCAGTCGACCTCGGCGGAGGCCCTGGTGTATTCCCCCGGTATGCCGCGCAGCAGACAGTTGGACTTGTTGAGTAGTGCCGGATTTGTCGTTTCCGGCGTGCCATTGGCGCAAATGCCGTCGGCAATGGCGGCCTCGGTGATCGGATCGTAGCTTGCCTCCTGGCGCGTCAGGCTCGTGATGTTGATCTTATAGCTCAACTCGCCGCCCATCACCTGCTCAGGCAGCGTTCTGGCATAGTCCAGCACCGGAGCGATGATCGGAAGCTGCTTTTGTTGATCGAGTTCCGAATAGCCGGTGTAATAGATCGAGCGGAGATTGAAATAGCTGCGAGCGCCAGCGCCTACAAGGTAAAGCTGCGAGATTCCTTCGGAGGACTCGCTGGTACCGGTGTGAAACGGATCGAGATTGGTTCCGTTGTATTGGCCCAGCGAGTAATCGGTGATGAATGTCGGATCGGTCACCAGAACGCCGGTCCAGCCCCACACCCACTGGGGCGTGATGTCGAATTGTCCCGCGGTCAAGACAGTGCCGCGGAAGGTCTTCGTTTCCGGCGAGTCGGGACCGTATTCGGAAGCGAAGTATCCCGGGTCCTGTTGAAAGACGCCGGAGGCCTTGATGTTGTAGGAGCCGTTGGCTAGCCGCTGATCCCATTCGGCTCCCAACATGAATCCTTGTTGCGTCATGTATCTTGGATAGAGCGTAAGGTCGTAGTCGGGCGCGAGATTGAAGTAATACGGGGTCTCAATGCTGTATCCGTATGCGGTGCTTGAGGAGAGCGTCGGGTAAAGAAAGCCGCTTTTGCGCTTGACCGTTGTATCAGGCGTCGAAAGAAACGGAAAATAGGCCACCGGCAATCCAAAAAGGTCCACCGTGGCATTTTCGAAATAGATCATCTTCTCGCTGTCGGAATGAATGATGCGCTCCGCCTTGACCTGCCACTCGGGCGGTTTCTGCGGATTGTCCTTGCAAGGTTCGCAGGCGGTATACACACCATTTTGCATCACCGTGTAATTGCCTTGCGAGCGATCGGCCCGCGCCGCGGCGTAACGTGTCTCGTCGGGCGCCTCGACGTGAAGCGAATCGACAAAGCCGTCGCGGTAATCGTCGGACAGATTGATGACCTGACCATAGGTAATCCGGCCGTTCGCCTCGGTCAGCCTGGCGTTGCCTTCGGCGCGCAGGCGTTTGGTCTTTTGGTCGTAAATCACCTGATTCGCCTCAATCGTCGATCCGCCATAGTAAATCTGGACGTGACCCACAGCGGCGACAGTGTCGTTGGCGTAATCGTATTTGATCTCATCAGCTTGAACGAGCATCGGCGTGTTGGGCGGCACCGGCGCCG
>JASHRW010000245.1 GCA_030037065.1 Xanthobacteraceae bacterium | reverse complement strand
AACGGCACGTCGCTCTCGTTTAGCTCAAAACCGCCGATGGCCCTCTTGATCGTTTGCCCAAGCTTGGCGAGCGCGTAGCGCCGATGCGGAAAGAGATCGATCCATTGGCGGATCGCCAGCTCGTAGCGCAATGCGCCGCTTGGAGCGATTGGCGACAGCCGCAACGGAAACACCGGCACGCTGAGGCTGCCGCCGATCGACAGCTCTTTATTAATTTCCAGCGATTTGTTCGAGTTCTCCGAAAACAGGAAGACGATGCCGCTCGCCGCCTCAAGCGCCTTAACGATGGCCTCCTGGTAATTCTGTCCGGGCAATACGTCGCGAAGGGAGATCCAGCATTTGAGACCGTCGGCCTCCAGCGCCTCGACGACTTCGCGGGCCACTGCCTCGTCCTTGGATGAAAAGCAGATGAAAATGTGGGACGCGGGCACAGGCGGTTCCGTAATCGCAAGCTAAAAAAGCTTGATTTGTGTTGACGACGCTACCAACGTTATGTGCCCCTGGCAACGCGGAACTTTGCCGCCCTTTGCTGCAATTGCGGCGGTGCGCTTATAGTGGTCTAAAGATCGCCAAGCAGCGGAATTCGGGAGTGCGGAATCATGGGTCTGCGGGCCAAATTCAATCTTTCCATTTTGGTCGCCTTCCTGATCGGCTTCGGCATCGCCGCCGCGGTTCTCCACAGCGTCTTTATCGACAGCGCGCGTGATCAGGTGCTGCAAAACGCCCGCATCATGATGACCGCGGCGAATGCGATCCGCAAATACACCGCCGACGATCTCGGGCCGTTGCTGCCGATGGAGCACAACGGCAAATTCGTCGCCGAGACGGTGCCGGCGTTTGCCGCGCAGACCAATTTCAAGGACGTAGCGGCGGCATTCCCTGGCTACACCTATTACGAGCCGGCGCTCGATCCGACCAATCCAGCCGACCGCGCCCAGGATTGGGAGGCAGATATCATCCACGGTTTCATCAATAACCCGAAGCTGACCGAGGTGGTGACGCAACGCAATACGCCGCTCGGCGAGACGCTCAACCTGGCGCGGCCGGTCACCATCACCGACCCGGCCTGTCTGGCCTGCCACACCACCGCTTCTGCAGCGCCCGCGGTATTGATCCAAACCTATGGGTCGGCCAACGGCTTCGGCTGGAGGCTCAACCAGACCATCGGTGCGCAAGTCGTCTCGGTGCCCATGGCGGTGCCGCTGGCAGTCGCCAGCCGGGCCTATATCACGTTCCTGATCACCCTGGTCATTATCTTCGCCATCATCTTCGTGATCCTGAATCTTCTGCTGCACTATCTGGTCATCGCTCCGGTGAGACACGTGACGGCGATGGCGGACGCGGTCAGCATGGGCGATGAGGGCGTCGAACCCTACGTCAAGCCCGGCAAGGACGAGATTTCTTCGCTGTCGGTGTCGTTCAATCGCATGCGCGAAAGTCTCAAACATGCGATGACGATGCTGACAAACAAGCGATAGCGAACATTATTGTTCTCGCGGCGCGGTTTTGTTTCGCGCCCGAGGTTTGTTGATGGCGAACGTTCGATAGCTCCGCGATCGGCTCGAAAAAGAGGCCGACCCGATTGCCCGCTCGCGGTTGCGGAGGCTTTTGGTTCAAGAAGAAGATAAGCTCGGGTACAATTCCGAGACGCTGCGTGAGGTCGAGAATCACATTGCACGCGCGAAGGAACATGTGAACAGGAAACAGGCGTTTATTGCTTCGATAGGGCGCGATGACCCTGATAAAACTCAAGCGCTGATGTTGCTTGACGCTTATAGCGGACCTTGCTCGTCTACGAAATCCAGCGCGAGAAGATATTGATCAAACTCCAGCAGTCCCGCCTTTAGCCCTGCCGCCCCGCGGTAGGTCGTTTCTAAGCCCGCTCGATCCAGAAAGTGGAAGCTGCTCCAGCGCGCACGAGAAGCAAACCCGATCCCTTTCTTGGCCCGCACTATTCCCAAATCAAAATGTCGGGCAACGAAGGATCGGCTCGACGCAGGCAGGTGTAGCCGACGCCGGCAAGGCCGCGGAACAGTCCGAGATTGAATTGGCGCTTGCCGACGTTGAAACGATAGTCGCCGGTGGCGACTGCGGATTCGATGACCGCGAGCATGCGCCGCGCCGCGATGTCGGAAAGATCGTCGCGCCCGAGCGCGCCTGCGGCCTCGCAGAAGAATTCGATGCTGCCGAGTGTGCCGCAGCACATCGTATCGACATGATTGGGCCAGCCGCGCTCCACACCGACAAGCGCGTTGCGAACGTCGGTCATCAAGAATTTCTCACCGAGCTTTGCCGGATAGCGGTCCCACACGCCTCGCTTGCCCATGGCGATGCGCGCAAGGCCGATGCCAGGCGCGCCATGGCACCATTGGCAGGGAAAGGTGGTTTCGCCGTCGCCGCGCAAATCCGGCCAGTTGCTGTGCTCGGTATCGTAACGGGAATCCTCCAGCGCAATACATTCCGCGGCCGCAGCCGCGAAGTCCTCGCGTCCCGTGACGGCAGCGAGGCAAGCCAGCGCATAGGCAAAGCCTGCGGCGCCATGCGACATGCCGTTGAGCGGCCGGTCACCCGTTCCTTGCGGAATCCAGCTGCGGCTCCCGTCCGCGCCGACGCGCGGCTGCGCCAAAAGGTGTTCGCCGCATTTGATCGCGCGCTTGAGCGCGTCGGCGGACTGGCTGTCGCGATAAAGGCGCAGCAGCGCGAGGATGCCGCCGGCGCTGCCGGCAAGGACGTCCAAGAGCTTATCCGCTGCGATCAGATCGTCGGTGAACAAAGCGGCGGCCGAATGCGCGTCGGCCATAAGATCGTCATCGGCAAGGAATTTCGCCATCAACGCGAGCGCGTAGACGATCGAGCCCAGACCGGAGCCGCCGCCAAGGCCCAGCGAGCGGGCGACGCGCGCGGCGTTGCGGCTTTTCAGGTTCTTGCGCAGATGGGTGACGGCCGCGAGCGCCAACTCTTTCGAAGAGCCGCGTCCGGACACCGCGGCGTGTGCAGCGAGAAACACAGCGATCCCGGACGTCCCATTGTAAAGATCAGGACCGAGCGTGACCAATTGGGCCACTTCCGAATCGCCGAGCCAGTCGAGGCCGATCCACGCCGCGCTCGATCCGCGGCGGACGGCGCGGCGGGCTAGTTCGTCCACGATGGCTTGGGCTTCGGCGATGAAGACATCGAGTGTTGGCGCGGCATCCGCCGTTGCATGTATGAGCGTCCGGCGAGGCTCGACGGCGGCAGCCTGCCCGTCGGATCGCGACACCGTACTGGTGTTCTGACGAATGACTGCGATCTGCCAGGCAAGATCGCGCTCATCGAAGTTCTTCACGCGGGCGCGGGCGCGGGCAAGACCCGAAATCGCATTGGTGCGAACCGAAACGTCCGCCATATCGGAAATTTCACAGCCATCGCCAGGCGAAACAAAATGCGGCACGTTGAGCTGCACCAGCGCCAAGCGTTCGGATTGCTGCAACGGCCAAAGCAAATCGGAATCCTGCTCCCAATCCGCCAATCTGGCCAAAAAATCCGCTTGCGTCGACCAGATGACGCCGTCGTCCATGGCCTTATGATTTTTCAGCCGCTGCAGCAGCATGTAGTAGAAGCGCGTGGGGCGCACGACCTTGCGCACCGGCAGCGCGGCAAAGCCTTCGAATAGGCCGCCCTGCGCCGCATCGCGCGTGAGCCGCAGCAGGAACGTCGCGTAAGCCTCGAAGCCGGCGACGAAGTCGTCGATATGGTCGCCGAACTTTGCGTAGCGGCCATCGATATGCGGCAGGTTCGGCACCGTTTCGCCGCTGCCCTTCGCCTTCACCGGCCGCATCTTGTCGGAATTGATATGGTTCCAGGTCAGATTCATCGTGGCCGTCCAGCCCGATGTCATTCCGCCGACGGCAAAGACTTTGTTGTCGGGCGATTTTCCGTAGGCTGGAAGCAGGCCGACCATCATCACCGAGTTGGCCACGGTTTCCATGGCGGCCTCGAAGGCCTCCGCTTCAGCCTCGTGCGACTTGTTTTCCTCGGCGGCGGCCTGCAGAACCATTTCCAGATCGATCGGCACCGGGTGATCGCTGGTGGCGATCATGTTCTCCTGGTGCATGTCGCTGCCGGCGAACAGGTGAAACAACGCGAGCCAAGCGCCGCCGCGCCGGAAGAATCGCTTGACGCCTTCTGCGTCGGCGCATCCCGTATGTTCGATGAACTCGGTCCAGCCATAGCCGTCGCGTGCGATTGCGCGCACGGCCTTGAGCGCGACCGGCGGATCGGCACGGTTCAATCGCTCGACCAGAGTGTGCCAGGCGGCATCAAGGCGCAGATCCTTCGGCTTGTACACGACCCGCGTGCCGTCCTCGAAGCGGACGATCTGCACCGAGTGGCCGCCATTATGCGGGTCGGACAGATCGCCTTCGATCGCCGCGATCCGGCTTGGCGCTTTCGTGTGCAAAATGTCGCGGCGGATATCGTCGAGATCGGCGTCAAGCCGCCGCAGCAATTCGCGGGTCGTGTCGATCCATTGCCGCGTAGTTGCGGCGATCAGGCGCAGCAGCACCGGCTTGTCTTCGAACAATTGCCGAAGCCCGCCGGTCTTCAGCCCGGCGATGAAGTCCTCGTAAAGGGTGGCGCTGTTTGTTTGGTGTTGGTCGGCCGGGCCGGGTAGTGCGGCGTCCTTGCGCACTTTGGCGAAGCGCTCGTAGAGCGCCGGAGCGCTTAGGTTCGACAGGGCAGTGAGGAGCGCGTGGCGCAGACCGGCACGCGCGGTTTCGCTGAAATTGGCGGCCGCGTTGGCATTGATGCCCGACCAAAGCCGCGCTTCGGCTTGCTCGACGGCCGGCGCCAACACCGCCTCGAAGGCACGCGGCTCGAACCGCTCGCCTTCGGCGGGCGCAGGCGCTGTTCCGGCGGAAGTGCGCAGCGCCGCCTCGATCCATATCGCGTCGTCGATCCACGCCGGCCGCGGCGCGCCAGCGCTGCGGCGAACCGTGGCGAGCCGCGTTAGCACCTCGGCGAACGACAATCCGTCGCGCTCCAGCCGCCGAGCAAACAGCGACCAGTCGCCGCTGGCGGCGGCGCGGCACCATGCGGCAAGCCGCCGCGCTGCCATGTCGGTATCGCCTTTCTGGCCGGGCAGCGGTTCGAAATCACCTGACAGCAGTTCATCGATAGTCGCGGTGCGAACGATCAATCGTTCGAAGAATGCGTCCATCAAGGTCGGCCAGATTTACGGTTAGAGAAGGCGTTGTCGGCGCAAAAGCAGCAGATTTACTGCTGCAAGGCTGCTTTCAGTGATTCTTGCTGCGCCGGAGCGGGCGCGCCAAGATAGGAAATTGTTTTTCCGTTTTGCAGATAGGCGCCCCATGCTTTCGCGCCGCCCGGAGCGAACATTATTTCCAGTTGGTCGTTGGCGCAATCGTGCGGCTTGCAGGAGCTGAACAGCTCATAGCGCGCTCCGTCGATGGTCGAATAGGTGACGGGATCGCCGACGTAATTGCCCGACGTTTTCAGGATCTGTTTGGTCCAGCTCGGCAGGTTGTGCGCGTTCTTGAGCAAACTCGTCAGCGCCCGCAAATACGACGGGTTCTTTATCGCGTCGGTGAGATAGATATCGTTTGCCGCCGCGGCAGCCGAACAAGCCGTGCAAACAAGAATGAAAGCCCAACAGAACCGGGACATGCTTCCACCCCCAGAGGAATTGAAGGGTGAGCATAACCCGATTGGACGACCGGGCAAATTACGAAGTGTCGCGAAGGCGGGACCTGTAGGCTTTGCCGCTCAATCGAGCGGGCCACTGGATTCCCGCCTGCGCGGGAATGAGCGCAAAGTGCCGCCTCTATCGGGAAACACTCTGGCGGCTAGCGCGTGCGGCCCTCGTGACCGTCGAGGCCGACGCCCTTGAGATGGCCGAACAAGGCCGCAAGTTTTTTGCGGTCGGCCTCCGGCAATGGCGGTTTGAGCAGCGACTCGACGTTGGTGCGCAGGTGCGTGGCGTCGCCGGTGCCGAACAGAACGACGTCGACGCCCGGCTCGTGGCGCGCGAAGCGGTAGGCCGCCTCGATCATGTTGTCGGCGCCGCCAGGGTGAACGAGAAAGCCGAGCGGATCGCCGGTCTCGCCGAGCCATTTCTCGACCAATCCCTTGGCGGCTAGTTCCTTCATCTCGCGGGCAACACGCGGCGGATCGGCGAAAATGCTGCGCACCGCGAACATGATCAGCGTGCCGATGCCTTTTTCGCGTGTTGCCGGAAACACGTTGGCGCGAGCGCCCTGGTGCATCATGTGAAAGCCCACCATGTAGACTTCCCACACCGGATCGTGCAGCGCGCGTTTGAGCGCCTCGTTAGTGAAATCGACGATCGGGTTCTCGGTCAGCCCGATGTGCCTGATCTTACCCTTCTCCTTTTGCTTGACGAGCGCGGGGGCGAGCGTGTTGAGCACATAATCGTATTGGTGCGCTTCCACCGCGTGCAGATTGAACACGTCGATATAATCGGTGCCCATCGCGCGCAGCGAATTGTCGAGGCTTTTGACCACGCGCTCGGGGGTCCACCATTCGCCGTTGCGGTGAACGGTGGATTTTGTCGCGATGATAACGGCTTCACGCGGGATCGATTTGAGCGCCCGGCCTACCACGCCCTCGGTGCCGTAGGGGGGCGCGGTGTCGATGAAGTTGACGCCCAGCTCGACCGCTTCGCGCACGAGCCGCGCCGACTCATCCTCGCTCTTGCCGGATTTCAGCCCCATGCGGGAAAAGCCGCCGGTACCGAGCCCGGCGACGCTGACGCGCAGGCCGGTTTTGCCGAGGGTGGTGTATTGCATTGCGCCCTTGATTTTATAGCCCGCCGTTGACCCAAAGCCGGCTTTCGTGCCACGACGCGCCACTTTAGGGAATACCCGGAAAACAACTTCGAATCCGATGCCCACCGAACGCTACAACGCCGCCGAGGCCGAGGCCCGCTGGCAGAAAGTCTGGGACGAGCGCGGCATCTTCGCTACGCCGAACAAGGACCTCGGCAGGAAATACTACGTGCTGGAGATGTTTCCCTATCCGTCGGGGCGCATCCATATGGGGCACGTGCGCAACTATACGATGGGCGACGTGGTGGCGCGGGTGAAGCGGGCGATGGGCTTCTCGGTGCTGCATCCGATGGGCTGGGACGCCTTCGGCATGCCGGCCGAGAACGCCGCCATGGAGCGCAAGGTCCATCCCAAGCAATGGACCTATGACAACATCGCGGCGATGAAGAAGCAGCTCAAGTCGATGGGGCTGTCGCTCGACTGGAGCCGCGAGGTCGCCACCTGCGATCCGGCCTATTACAAGCACCAGCAGAAAATGTTCCTCGATTTTCTGCGCGCCGGCCTGGTCGAGCGCAAGAAGTCGAAGGTGAATTGGGACCCGGTCGACAACACCGTGCTCGCCAACGAGCAGGTGATCGACGGCCGCGGCTGGCGCTCGGGCGCGTTGGTCGAACAGCGCGAGCTGACGCAATGGTTCTTCGTCATCACCAAATTCGCACAGCCGCTGCTGGAAGCGCTGGAAACGCTCGATCGCTGGCCGGAAAAAGTGCGGCTGATGCAGAAGAACTGGATCGGCCGCTCGGAAGGGCTTTTGGTCCGCTTCGCGCTCGATGCGAAGACAACGCCGAACGGCGAATCGGATCTTGAGATTTTCACCACGCGCTCCGACACCTTGTTCGGCGCCAAGTTCATGGCGCTGTCGCCGGATCACCCGCTAGCGGCCGCGGC
>JASHRW010000244.1 GCA_030037065.1 Xanthobacteraceae bacterium | reverse complement strand
CGGCTTGCCGTCATCGTCGGCCTCGGCGGTGTGCTGGCGTTCGGCGCCGTCATGGTATTCCGCGGCGATATCGTCGAAGCCGGCGTGGCCGCTTTGGTCAGCACGACCGTGCTGCCGCTTCTGGCGCTGCGCATGCTGCGCTCGCGCCGGCAAGGCAAATTCGCCGCGCAATTTCCCGACGCGCTCGACATCATCGTGCGCAGCCTGCGCGCCGGCCACCCGGTCCCGATCGCCATCAACATGGTGGGGCGCGAGATGGGCGATCCGATCGGCAGCGAGTTCGGCATTGTCAGCGACGAGATCACCTATGGCGCCGACCTTGAAACGGCGATGCGCAACCTTTACGCCCGCATCGGCTCCGATGACCTGCCGCTGTTCGTCACCGCCGTTGCCATCCAGGGTTCGACCGGCGGCAATCTCGGCGAAATCCTGCAGAACCTGTCGGGCGTCATCCGCAATCGCTTCAAGATGCGGCGCAAGATCCGCGCACTCGCCGCCGAAGGACGCGCCTCGGCGATGATCCTCTCGGCGCTGCCGATCGGCATGTTCTTCGTCATCCTGTGGCTGGTCCCCGACTTCTATGGTTCGGTCTGGGGCATCCCGTTGACCAAGGAACTGGTGGCCGGCGCCTCATTCTGGATGGTGGTCGGCAATCTCGTCATGTTCAAGATGGTGAACTTCAAGATTTGATAGGTGGCACATGGGACTGGCATTTCCCCTCCCCCCGCGAGCGCAGCGAGTGGCGGGGAGGGGTCGGGATTGGGGGGCTTCTTTGATGTTGTTCCCCCCACCCCGGCTCATATCGCTGCCGCGATATTCGCCGACCCTCCCCGCCGCTTCGCGGCGGGAGGGGAAATCATTTTGTTTCCGCGGCGCGATTTTCTTCCGGTCTTTCGGAACCATGAGTCGGCTAATCGAGGTTTTTTGATCCATGGACCCGACAGGCACATTCGGCGCGCCGACGATGCTGAGCGTCCTGATCTTCCTCGCCGTGGGCACGCTCGCCTTTGCGGTGATGGTCGGCGTTCGCGCCCGCGAGGCGGTGCGCCGCCGCGCCGTGCGCGCGACCATCGACGAGAACGAGGACGTCGGCCGCCGCTCGCTGCGCTATTCCGGCCTGCGCGCGGCACAGAAGCTCGTCGACTATACGGCCAAGCACTATACGTCGGTCGAAAGCAAGGACGTGAAAGTGCTGCGCCAGCGCCTCGTGCGCGCCGGCATTTACGATCCGCGCGCTCCGGCCGTTTTCTTTCTCACCCGCGTCGTGCTCGCCGCGGCTTTCGGCTTTGCCGCGTTCTTCGTCATGCCGATGCTGAACTTTCACGGCAAGGCGTCGTTCTGGGTGCTGGTATTGCTCGGCGCGATGCTGGGATATCTGGCGCCGAGTTTCTATCTGGACAGGCTCGTCGGCGCAAAAAAAGTCGAGCATCGATCCGGCTTTCCCGATTTCATGGACCTCTTGGTCGTCTGCGCCGACGCCGGGCTGGCAATGGAGGCTTCGCTCGACCGCGTCGCCCGCGAGCTCGGCGATTCCTACCCGTCGCTTTCCGCCAACATCCACATGGCGAACCTGGAAATCCGCGCCGGCCGCACCATGACCGAAGCGCTCGAGCATCTGGGCGACCGCCTCGGCCTCGAGGAGTCGCGTTCGTTCGCCACGCTCATCCAGCAATCCGATGAGCTCGGCTCGTCGATCGGCGACGCGTTGCGCGTCTATTCCGAGGACATGCGCCACAAGCGGCTGTCGCGCGCCGAGGAGAAGGCCTACGCGCTGCCGGCCAAGCTCACCGTGCCGATGATGGTGTGCATCTTTCCGACGCTGTTCGTGGTGATCCTGCTGCCGGTCATCGTGCGGCTGGTGACGCACACTTGGTGAGCCACGACGCCTTATCCGGCCGAAGCAGCGCTCGAACAATTTGAATATTGTTGATAAAGGCAAAACTCCGGCGGCAGCCGGGAGTGTGCCGCGCGTCCAAGCGTTTTAGTCTCCCCGAGGATTGGACCAGAGGCCAGAAAGCCGACAAGCGATCCCGCCGACGCAATCGGCATGGTCGCCCCCATCGCTAATCGCACGCGCCTTCGCTTCGCAATACCCGACGCGTCGCGTCGGCGCGTCCTTTAATACGGCGGCCATTTGGCCGCCTAGGCACCCTCTCCGCGCTTCCCGATCGCTTCGGGGAGGGGATTTAGGCCGTGTACTTAATAAAAGCCCGACCCGATGTCCGCCGCCAAGAGCGACCGCGAAATGACGCGACGGAGCCAGAAGCAAACACGACGACCAACCCAGAAGCGTCGAGAAGTGGAACCGGTGACCTACAGCATTTGCACGAGATGACGCTTCGCGCAGCCTAAGCTGTCAGCCGCCGGGTCACATATTCGACTGGTTGGCACACCCTCGTTGCTGATTTCGATCTGGAAAATTTTGGACAAGCCCGCCCTTCCAGACGATGTCAGTTGGAGCGCACGGCTGTTCGAAACACATTTCAACCATCCGAGCTCCAATAGACGATCCAGAATCCGAGCCGCGACGAGTCCCTTGATGTGGTAACGACGCTCGCTCCAGTCGAGACAAGGCTGGCAGAAAATCCGCCGTGTTCGTGGCCGCAGATCAGCGCCGAACGCGGAAAGGAAACGCTCGCCCGAAGACGTGACCTCACCGCCTTCATCGGTGAGCACGACGTGCCCCATAGCAACAAGTGCGTCGGTCACAGCGACTCCTACCTGGCCAGCCAGGTGATCGTAGCAACTTCGGGCAAAACGGAGTGCAATGTCGTTTGCTGACCGCGGCTGATGGCGCGGTGGCA
>JASHRW010000243.1 GCA_030037065.1 Xanthobacteraceae bacterium | reverse complement strand
CGGCCGGCATATTTTGGATGATCCACCGCGCCGCCGCGCAGCACTGCGACGTCGGATGCTGGATCGAGTATCGCGATGTCGACCGCGATCTCCATGGCGTCGATCGTGGTGTTGTCTTCGGCATTGAGAAAGCGCGGGTTTTTTGCCGTAACAAACGACGCGCGGCCACGCCGCTCAACGGTAACCTTGCCGAGATCGACAACGTCGGCTATCGGCCCCGCGCTGCGGATAATCTGCAGCCGATGCAAATGCTCCGCTGTCTCCGGCCGCGGCAGCAGCATGGCGTGGCATAAATGGCGGCCGGCAGTTTCGCTGGCGAGCACATGGGCGAGAAAAATGCCTTGATCGATCTCGACGCCGTCCTTGTCGCGTTGCAGCAACTCCGCTTCGGCGGCGATCTGCGCCGCGGTCGGCGTCAGCCCGGGCACGGCCGTCGCAGCGGCAAACACCAAATCCTCCAGGCGAATAAATCGCGTGCGGTTGCGTGTCAGCTCGTCGTAAAGCGCCTGCGCGTGGGCGGCGAGAAAGCGCTCGCGCTGTTCGCGCGCGGCCGAAAGGATAAAGTGGGCGGCATCGGCCTCGGCGGGATTGCGCTTGGGTTTGCGCGGCAAGCGCCCGATCAGATCGTCGCACTGTTTCCAGTAATGCGGGTAGCGGCTTCGATCATGCGCAAAATCGGTGGTATCGCGCGGCGCAGCGGCGGCCCACTCGGCAACGACTTTCGCATCGAGGCCGGCCGCTTGCAGGTTGGGCGTGGCCGCAGCCGCATCGATCATCATCGCGCCGGTCCTTTCCCTGGATGGCCGTTCAGTGCCTTCAAGTCTTGGGTCTCCGGTCGACGACGCGCTTGGCCTTTCCCTGCGACCGCTCCACCGTCCCCGGTTCCAGCACCCGCACCGTCGCGGTGATGCCGACATAGCCCTTTATCAGGTGCTCCGCCTTTTGCGCCAGCGCCACAATTTGCTCGGCATTCAATTTGCCTGACAGTTCGGGACGCATCTCGACCAGGACTTCAAGCTCGTCGAGGGTATGTGGGCGGCGCACTTCGAGAAGGTAGTGCGGCGCGAGTTGTGGCTCGCGGCCGAGTACCGCTTCGATCTGAGAGGGAAAAACGTTGACGCCGCGGATGATCAGCATGTCGTCGGAGCGTCCGGTGATGCGCGCGATGCGGCGCATGGGGCGCGCGGCAGGCGGCAGGAGCCGGGTGAGGTCGCGCGTACGGTAGCGGATTACCGGCATGGCTTCCTTGGTGAGCGAGGTGAGCACCAATTCGCCCGATTTGCCGTCCGGCACGACGCGGCCGCTATCGGGATCGACAATTTCCGGGAAAAAATGATCTTCCCAGAGCGTCATCCCGTCCCTGCTCTCGGGGCATTCCTGGGCGACGCCGGGACCGATGAGCTCCGAGAGGCCGTAGTGGTTGAGCGCTTGCAGCCCCATGCGCCGTTCGATTTCCGCGCGCATGCTTTCGGTCCACGGCTCGGCGCCGAAAATGCCGATGCGCAGGCTGCAATCGCTTGCGGCAAAGCCTTGGCGCTCGAATTCGTCGGCGATGGCGAGCATGTAGGACGGCGTCACCATGATGACATCGGGACGAAAATCGACGATGAGCTGCACTTGGCGCTCGGTGAAACCGCCGCTGACCGGGATCACCGTCGCGCCCAAATATTCGCCGCCATAATGGGCGCCGAGACCGCCGGTGAACAGGCCGTAGCCGTAAGCGACATGGATTTTGTCGCTGGAGCGCCCGCCTGCGGCGCGGATCGAACGCGCCATGAGCGACGACCAAGTGTCTATGTCGCCTTGCGTGTAGCCGAC
Source organism: Xanthobacteraceae bacterium (assembly GCA_030037065.1). Taxonomy (GTDB): domain Bacteria; phylum Pseudomonadota; class Alphaproteobacteria; order Rhizobiales; family Xanthobacteraceae; genus BOG-931. The sequence goes on along the minus strand of JASHRW010000243.1, from coordinate 1,094 downwards.
CACGGTCGGTTTGCCAGTGGTGCCGCTGGAGGCGTGCACGCGCACGATGTCGTCCATCGGCACCGCAAACATGCCGAACGGATAATTCTGCCGCAGGTCGTCCTTGCCGGTGAACGGAAATCTGGCGAGATCCGAAAGCTCTTTCAAATCGGAAGGATGGACGCCGGCGGCGGCGAATTTCTTGCGGTAGTGCGGGACCCGCTCGTAGGCCGTGTGCAGCGTCTTTTTCAAGCGCTCGATCTGCAACGCCGCGAGCGTGTCGCGACTGGCCGTTTCTATTGGTTCAAGTTGATCCCTCGTGCCCATCTATTGTCGTGTCATTGCATCCGGCCGGATGGACCCAAAGGATGATAATACGCGGCGCAAGCGACGTGCAAAGAGGCGAAATTGGCGCGCCGCGTGGCGGCGGCTCGACGAAACCGCAGGCGGCGATTATAACGAGGGTTCGTGGAAAGGGGGCGCGACATGAAAATCACTGCGCGCGGTGTTAGGCTCTGCCTGCCGCTGCTTATGAGCTTGGGGCTGGCGGGGCTTGCGGTGCCGGCGGCGGCGCAGACTAAATCGCTCAAACAGCAGCTGCTCGGACACTGGCAGCTCGTCTCAGTCAGCGTGAACGGCACAATGCCGTTCGGCGAAAATCCGCAAGGCTCGATGTTCCTCGACGCCAGTGGTCATATTTCGGTTATCGTCATCAGCGCCGGCAACGCGCGAAGCCTTTCCTATTTCGGCACTTACACGGTTGACGAAGCCACTAAGTCGATGGCGATGCATATTGTGGCCAGCGGCGGCGGCGACGCCAATCAAGCGGGGCACGATTTCAAACGGCTGCTGAGCCTGAACGACAACGAATTGACGGTGACGAACGAAACGCCGTCCGGCGGCCCCGGTCCGATCAGGTTGACGTGGAAGCAGGCAAATTAGACGGCTTACTGTGAATTCGGAACGATTTGCCCGCCCTTGGGGGCTTGCGGTTGCGCGGGTTGGGTCTGCGAACCCTGCGATGACTTGCAGCCGCCGGACACCTCGCTAAGCAGCGGATTGAATTCCTTCGCCGTCAGGTAGGCCGCAAACATTCCGCCGGGGAATTCCTGGGT
>JASHRW010000242.1 GCA_030037065.1 Xanthobacteraceae bacterium | reverse complement strand
CACCACCAGAAGCCCGAACGTCACCAGGAAGGTGTGCAGCAAGGTGGCATGATACGGGTCCTTGAGGTTCTCGTGATAAAGCTTCCAATTGCCCGGCAGCGAGTGCCGGTAATGGCCGAGAACCTTCAGCTTGCGGCCGTCGAAGGTGGCTTCAAACTCGCGCAACACGTCCGGCCCAAGGTAGTCTGCAAGCGATTCCATGTCGCGCGCATAAGAGGCAAACACCACGCCGCGATGGCTGGTGACAGCGAGCTTGCGCAGTCCGTGCTCGGCGGTTTCGAAATCGGCCGGCATGCCGCCCTTGCCGGCGGCGCCGCGGCGGAACGGGATGCCGACCAGATTGCCTTTGAGATCATAAGTCCACTGATGATACGGGCAAATGAACGCCCGCGTGTTGCCGCTCAGTTCGCGGCAGAATTCCGATGCCCGGTGTGCGCAGCGGTTCTCGAACACGTTGATGGAGCCGTCGGCGGCGCGTGCCACCACGACTGGCGTCGGCCCGACATTGGAGCGAATGAAATCGCCGGGTTTCGGCACCTCGGCTTCCAGCGCCACATAGTTCCAGGTGTGGCCGTGGAAGATGCGCTCGATCTCGCGCTCGTAGATCGCTTGGTCAGTATAGACCCAATCCGGAATGACGGTGAGATCGTCATGGGGCCACACGTAGTGATCCTGCGCGAAATCCGCGTTTGCCAGGGTCATGTGTATCGTCCTTCGAACATCAATGCCGAGTCAGCATATCCGAGCGGCTTATCGTTGCAATCGATTTGCCGCTGCCAACTTGTCGGCGTACGCTCGCAGGAACTGATCGAGGAGATGGTCCATGGCGCAAGAACCGCTCGCCACCAAGGGCAACTATCTGCACATCTATGATTTTCGCGTGGAGAAAGGCAAAGAGGACGAGTTCATCCGGCTGTTCGAAACCTTCGATTATTCGGACGGCAATCCGATGCACAAATCGTGGGCGCAGGTGAAAGACGGCGTGCTCTGCCGCGATACCGAGGATCCGCAGCGCTTTTTCCTCATCGCCGAATGGTCCGATATCGAGGAGCACGCACGCATCCGCAAAATCCTCGCCAACGACGTCAAGCCGGAATTCATCAAATACATCGAAGGCCGCAGGTTCGTGCCCAAATACGTCGAGGTGGTATCCTCGACGCCGGACGAAATCCTCAAGAAAGCCGCGGCAGAGTGACCGACGGCCATGTCCCGCTTTCACCACAAGCAGACATGGGCAAATTGGCGAAAGCGACGCGAGGTGCCATTAAGCGACGAACGGCACCGCAGCAATCAAGGCCTGCCAACTATCCCAAAACGCTCCCAAATCTTCACCAGCCAACCTGCGGGTTGTAGGCTCGAGGCCTAATCGTCGCAGCGCTCGGCGCACGCTTTGCGTTCCTCGCCGCTCAGCGCGCAGAAGGCGACCGACTGAGCACTCACCTCAGCTCTGTCCAGGCTCCATACCATTAGCTTTCAGCACTGGGACCGCAGATGGTCCCGTCAGAAATTTAATCAGCGCCTTGGATTGAGACGGCGCCTTGCTTGCCGCGGAGACCGCTGCCGAAAGGGTCAGATACCATTGGTCCTCCGCCGGCAGCGCTCCGGCGAATTGCGCTCCAGGAACGGCAATAATCAGGCTGATCGGAGACAGCGCCAACTCGACCTCGTGTTTGGCGACGGCGTCCGGTGCGTCGACCGTCAGGAGCTTGATCTTGGGTTTGAGAGCATCTGCAATGCCGAGCTTGGCCAAGATTGCCTCGATGGCTGTTCGGCTTGCGCCCTTGCCATTGAAGCCGACCGACTTTGCATTCAGCAGCGCGCGTTTGAGAGCGTCCGGCGTGGAGACGTCGGGCCTCGGCGCGCCTTTAGGAACCGAAACGCCCAGCGCAGAGCGCGCAATCACAGCCTGCGTGTTAGCGTCCACTTTCCCCGATGCCGCAAGCACTTTCAGCAGCGGTGGCGTAACGACGACAACATCGAACGCCGCGCCCTGGACGACCTTGGATTTGATCGTGCCGGATGGCCCTAAGGTGATCTCCAGTGTGTTGCCAGTAGATTTTTCGAATTGTGGGGCGAGAGCATTGAACACGCCTTTCAATGCCTCCGAACTGAAAACGTGAAGTTCAGTCGCATGGGCGTGCGGCGGAAGGACCGTCATTAACGGACCGAGAGCCAGCGCAAACAGACCAGCGATTTTCATCTCTTACCCTCCCTGCTGAGCCATTCAACGACCTTTACGCCGACGCATGAAGCACACAACAATTATGCGCCGTTCGCTGGCGCGCCAAAGGTCGCACATGACGCGACAATCGAACCCGTGCCGGATGTGAAAGTCGAAGGGAAATAGCCGGGCAATCATGTTCGCAGGTCATGCCGATATGGCCGCGAACCTGACCCCGAAAGAACCGGCCAATACCAGCGACCTCCGCCAAGCTGGCTTGTCGAGAGAGCCCAACGGTCGCATTCAGGAATATCCGGGTCGCACGCGAGACGCCGGCGGACGAATTTTGCACATCAGCGACAGCGCCTGCACCACCTTCGGCGAGTTAGATGGATCGGTGCACGAACGCACGGAAGCGATCGTCTCGGCGCAACGCCAAACTGACGCGCGGTGCCATTTGTGTTGTTTCGCGCCGCAGCAATTATCCGGTCGCGGCCGGGGCGGGTGCAGCCTTGCACGTGGCCAATTCGTTCTCAAGCAGTGCAATATTCTGAAACAGCCGTTGCGCAATAAGCTGGAGAAAATAAAATCCGAATTGAGGGTTCTGGTAGTATAGTTGCCGTACTTGTTCATAGGTGATTTGCAACGCCTCCCCATTCTCGACGCATTCCACCGTTTGCGTGCGCGTTTTATCCGGCGCCAACAGAGCTAGCTCTCCGACCACTTGTCCCGGCAGAATGTCGATTCCGAGTTCAGTCAAATGGCAGCGTCCTGAGACGATGAAATACATTGCGCTGGCAGCGTCACCTTTTCGGAACAGGATGTCGCCGGCACTTATGCGACGCGTCGAGGTAAATGGCTTGAGCCAATCCATCCTAAGATCGGTCTGCGCTGCCTTACGCACCTGTTTCGTGAGTCGGAGCATTTCCCGCAGGCGGAGACCATTAAGCGGCAAGAGTATAAGATGGAGGATCAACACCGGATACAATGCGCCGAGAAATCCATACGCTATGAATGCGAAGTTGCTGCAAATCCCAACAATCCGCAGCGGAATCATCGTCTTCATGTAGAAGGTGAGAAACACGAGTAAGGCTGCAAGGTATCCTGCGGCTTCCGCGACATGGACGATCACGTGTCACTCCTCCTGGACGAAACCCCCGCTTAAGCTTGCTCTTTTGAACAAACGCAAGCACCGACCTTGGCTCACTTGGGCTAATTTGCCGACTTGACGCAGAGGACATTGTAAGCCGCCAAGGGTCGGCGGATGCCTTTGAGTGTAAATTCGCCGATGGGCTCCACGGTCACCGCGTCTTCGACTGCCACCAGGACGCGGGGACTAATCAAGATCTGACCTGGCTTGGCTTCGTCGCAAAGGCGGGAAGCGACATTGGATACCGTCCCGATGGCGGCGTAGTCGAAGCGTCCCTCGAATCCGATAGTGCCGAGCGTGGCATATCCGTGTGCGATGCCGATGCCAAAGCCGAGGTCGTGACCAAATCTACGCCACTTTTCAATCAAGGCGCCGATCGCTACTCGCATATCGAGTCCCATGCGCACGGCTTGAAGTGCCGGGTTGTCTACCGGGACAGGATCGTTGAACACCGCCATGACCCCGTCGCCGGCGTAACGCTCAAGCGTACCGCTGTATTTGACGATGATCTCGCCGATTGCCGCGTGGTACTCACGCAACAATGCCATCACGTCTTCAGGATCTGAGCTTTCGGAGAAACCTGTAAAGCCTCGCAGATCACAGTACAGGGCGGTGATCTCCCGGCGATGGCTCTCGAGCTGCTTTTCCGCTCCCGAGGCAACGATCAGGTCAGCGACTTGTGGAGGCAGAAAACGCCGCAGCCGGCCCATGCGCTCGATTTCGCCGACCTGATCGGCGACGCGCCGTTCGAGCTGCTGGTTCAGTTGCTTCAGTTCCTGCGATTGCGCTTCGAGCTGGCTCGCCTGCTCGCGCACAGTTCCATAGGATTTCTCCAGTTCGGCGGTTCTCTCACGCAGGTCATTGAGCAACCGCGCGTTCTCGATGGCGATGACCGCTTGGGCGGCGAAGTCTTTTAGCAATTCAATCTGGATATTATTGAAAGCACAGACCTCTTGACGGTAAATGACTAGAGCACCAATCACCGCGTTGTCCTTAAGCAAGGGTACGCGCACGATAGATCGCGCCCGTCCCAGCTTGGCTGCGTGACCCGGGACAGGTTCGGCAGTATCGTCAGCTGAGTGGCTTACTTGCTTACTAAGCACTAAGCGCCCAAGCGGGTGTTCCGGCGGCGGTCGAAATGGCCCACGCTTCCGTTGCATTTCCGCAAGCTCAGGCGGCGTACCAAACTGAGCCACTAGATAATACGCCTCCCCATCGAACCGGAACATTGTGCCGAACTTGGCTTCGCAGATACGCACTGCATTTTCGAGCACTGCCTTAAAGACCGGCCCCAACTCGCCGGACGACGAACTGATGACACGCAGGACGGCGAGGGTAGCGATCTCCCGCCCTCGCGCCTCGTTGAGTTCGCGCGCTTGGCGCTCAATCTGGTCTAGGAGATCGGCAACGGCCGAACTAGGTCGGCGCTCCGCTGCCGCGCTGGCCTGCGTCGGCTTCATAGTGCGCCGCGCTTTCGCTGGCCTACGGCTGCCGGTACGCCGTTTCACCGAACCCTCCCTTGGCGGACAAGCTCAAGCTAGCACATCTGAAGGCCGCGTGTGCAGCACAGCAAATCTAGCTTCGGGACGAGCGAAATGGGTCAAACGCGACCGTCGCGGCCTGATCTGAATGTCCGAATTTGCCAGGAGCGGACATCACAAGATTGGCGAAAACGATACGGGAGCTGCAGCTTTGCGGGCCGGTCAGCGGCTTGAAGTGTTCGCCACAACGGGCCGCGGGCGCGGCAGCGGCACTTCGTCGATCGGAATCGGCGTACCTTCCGCCTGCACGATCGGCTCACGCACGTCCCATTCGCATACTTTATAATTGTTGCGCCGCGGAGCGAGGTCGATGTGGACGTGCTCGGCGTGATCTTCGTCCGAGCCGGGGCCGAGCACGGTGGCAAAGCGAGCGCAAGCGCTCGCGCGCACCACGTCGCGAAAATCCTTCGACGCTTTCGGATCGGCGAGCACGACCAGTTCGCCGTTGGCGAGTTTGAACGAGCGCACATCGAGCGCATTGGCGCGGCCGTGTTCGCTCAAGGTTGCGCCGCGCACCCGGTCGCGGCCCCGGCACTCATACGAGCCCAGATTTTCCAGTCCGCGCAACGGCGCGCCGAGCTGTTTCGCGGTCGCCGGCGCCACGTCGTCGCGGATCCAATTCGCGACCTCCGTCGCCATCGTGCAGCGCAGGGTCGCCGGCGGCGCAACCGCGACTTTGGTCTTGTCGGGCAGAATCACGCTGTCCAACCGCACCGCATCCCGCGCGCCACACTCACCCGGCGCAATCAGTTCGCCGAGCGGCTGCACCATCGCGATCTTGGCCAGCTGCAAGTCGCAGTCCGACGGCGTGACCGGCATCGCGGGCGTCTTCTCCGGCAAGGAGGCAAAAGCCTCCTGGGGAGGCGCAATCTCGTGCGGAATCGCAATCGGGCGGGCGACGCTCCCATAGCCGTGTGCGGCTTTGGGGCGCTTCGCCGAGCGGATTGCGGCCTGTTGCGCCGCAGCGATCTGGCAGGCGCAAAGCAACGCGGCGAGGGCGGCGAGAGCTTTCACGCGACTACGCATGCTGCAACTGCGCGCCAAAATGCGGCAAATATTCGTGATCATTGCCACTTGGCGCCGAGCGCGGGTAATTTCGGAGCGGCCGTCCGCCCCGCACCGGCTGCGGCCCAACAAAGCGTTTCATAGGAGGACCATCATGCTTGGCCTTATGCAGGATTGGCAGCTCTTGTGCCATCGCATCATCGATCACGCAGCGCTCTATCATGCCGAGCGGCCGGTGATTACCCGCTCGATCGAAGGGCCGATCCACACCACCAATTATGTCGAAGTCCGCGCCCGCGCGCTGCGCGTAGCGCAGCGGCTGGAGCGCGACGGCATCAGGCTCGGCGACCGCGTCGCCACGCTCGCCTGGAATACTTGGCGGCATCTCGAAGCCTGGTACGGCATCATGGGCATTGGCGCGGTGTATCACACCGTCAATCCACGGCTGTTTCCCGATCAGATTTCGTGGATCATCAACCACGCCGAGGATCGCGTGATGATGATCGACACCAGCTTCCTGCCGATCGTCGAAAAACTCGCCGACCGGCTCAAACCAATCGAGCGCACCATCGTGCTGACCGACGCCGCTCACATGCCGGCCACGACCTTGCGCAACGCCGTGCCCTACGAGGATTGGATCAGCGAAGCCGACGGCGATTTTGCCTGGAAATACTTCGACGAAAATACCGCCGCTGGCATGTGCTACACTTCGGGCACCACCGGTAATCCGAAGGGCGTCGTCTATTCGCACCGTTCCAACGTGCTGCATTCGATGATGGCGGCGCAGGCCGACGCGATGAGCGTTTGCTCGCGCGACATCATCTTGCCGGTGGTGCCGATGTTCCACGCCAATTGCTGGGGGTTGGCTTTGACATCGCCGATGATCGGCGCGGCGATGGTGATGCCCGGCGCCAAGCTCGACGGACCGTCCATCTACCAACTGCTCGACACCTACCGCGTCAGCTTCACCGCCGCGGTGCCGACGGTGTGGCTGATGCTGCTGCAGCATCTCGAAGCCAACAATCTGAAGCTTCCGTACCTGAAGAACGTCGTGATCGGCGGCTCGGCCTGCCCACGCGCTATGATACAGAAATTCCAGGACGTGTATGGCGTCAATGTTTGTCATGCCTGGGGTATGACCGAGATGAGCCCGCTGGGCACATTGGGTTCGCTTAAGCCTGAATATGCGAGCCTGACCGGTGAAGCCAGGCTCGACGTGCAGATGAAGCAGGGTCATCCGCCGTTCGGCGTCGACATGAAGATCGTCGACGACAGCGATCGCGAACTGCCGCGCGACGGCAAGACCTTCGGCCGGCTGAAGGTGCGCGGGCCGTCGGTCGCCCGCGCCTACTTCAAAGAAGATAGGAACGTCCTCGACGATGGAGGTTTCTTCGATACCGGCGATGTCGCCACGCTCGACCGCCACGGCTACATGCAGATCACCGATCGCTCCAAGGACGTCATCAAATCGGGCGGCGAATGGATTTCGTCGATCGATCTGGAAAACCTCGCCGTCGGCCATCCCAAGGTGGCGGAAGCCGCGGTGATCGGCGTGCGCCAACCCAAATGGGGCGAGCGGCCGCTTTTGGTGATCGTGCTCAAGGAAGGGCAGTCAGCCACCAAGGACGAACTGCTCGGCTTTTTCGACGGCAAGATTGCCAAATGGTGGACGCCGGACGACGTCGCCTTCGTCGATGAGATACCGCACACCGCCACGGGCAAGATCCAGAAGACCGCGCTGCGCGAGCGATTCAAGGATTATGCATTCCCAGCAGTCGCACACCAATAAAATAGTGGGTGCCCTCGCGCTCACAACGAGCGCGTGAGTCAGGATCAAAAACCTCTCGCTATAATGCTGCAAATTTCGCCGAATCGCGGCAATCCGTCTGTCTGATTTGAACTCAATCGAGTTCCAAAGTTATCCACCCGACATATCTGGATTTTTCTGCTTCCGTGACGGGAACGAATCCCAGAGGCAGGTATTTAGGAATTCGATCGGATGCGTGATCGCGACGCATCCCGTTCCAAAAATAATTTCAAAACGAATTTGTTGAGAGGAGTTCCCCGTCATGCGGTGCTCTCGCACGACCGCGTATTTGCAAATTAATCCGCATTGCCATTGCAATTCGGCAAAAAAATCAGGACAACAAACACGAGCGTTTGCGCGGCAGGTTGCTTTCGCCAGAGCAGCATGCACCGCAGCTTTTTTTGTTTGTTGCAGCGGCGGAGCAATCGCAGCATCGGCACAGACTGGACTTGCCTCGGTCTATGGCTATTCCGGCGCGCGAACGGCAAGCGGCCAGCGCGCATCAGCGAACGAGCTCACGGCGGCGCATCGGTCTCTGCCATTCGGAACGCTGGTCCGAGTTACCAACGACGCCAATGGGCGCTCGGTCGTGGTCCGCATTATCGATCGGGGACCGTTCGTCCGCGGCCGCATCATCGACGTGACGCCGGCCGCGGCGCGCAGCCTCGGCTTTTCCGGTGTTGCTCGCGTGACGCTTAATGTCGTCGGCAGACGCTCGGTAGAGAGCCGCTTCAATTCGACTGCTTCCTCAAAATAGCGGCGTCTTCGCTGCGCGCTGATTGTTGCGCGCAGCGCGTTTCCGGCGTTGTCGCGCTTCCGTTAGCGCATACGCTGAATTCGCATGTTGCATGCCGCAACATCGCCGAATTCGTTACGAGGATTTAGCTTGTAGTTTCAATAATTTATCAAACGCACACGATCTGATCAGCATTAACCATCTGCCCAAAGAATAGACGCTCATATTGCGTCGCACAATGGTCACATTCGGCCTGTTCTAGGCCGACTGGCTCTAGATCAATGAGCCGATTCATCCTTCCCATCCACAACAACAAAGGTAAATCATGGCTGGTTGTAGCCTGAAGAAACTTGTGTGTGTCTCAACTCTTGCTGCTTCTATTATTGCAATACCAGTAGCTGCATTGGCGCAGACCGGCATAGCTTCGGTCTATTCGGGCGGAAGGACCGCCGACGGTGAACACGCCCGCGCTTCGGGCCTGACCGCCGCGCACCGGTCGCTGCCGTTCGGCACGCTGGTGCGAGTCACCAACAAGCGCAACGGCCGTTCCGTCGTGGTGCGCATCAACGATCGCGGACCGTTCGTCCGCGGCCGCGTCATTGATGTGACGCCCGCAGCCGCGCATGCGCTCGGTTTTTCCGGCCTCGCTCACGTCACGCTGACTGTGGTGGGAAGAACCCGCAGCTAAGCGACATTGACTCAACTGATAGATTGAATGGGCGGGAGGCTTCGGCCTCCCGCTTTTTTTACGGAAATGACATGCTCAGCCCGTGTGCTGCTTCGTCAACATCGCCGACGGCTTGTGCGCGATCGGGATGAGATCATCGCCCAGCAGACGGCGGACGAGGCCCCAGAGGCCGCGCTTCTCGATGAGGATGACGGCGATCGACACTGTTCCCAGAATGATGAGATGCCAGGCGCCGAGGTCGGCGAGATATTGCCGCAAGACAAAGTAGACAATGGTACCGATGATCGGCCCCTCGAAACTGCCGATGCCGCCGATGACCACGTTGAAAATGATCAGCACCGTCCAGTCGGTAATGCTGAACGACGCCGGCGGCGCGACGCGCAGCTTTTGCAGGGTGATGATGGCGCCGGCCATGCCAAGAAACGGCGCAGTGCCCAGGAAACATAGAATACGGGCGAAAGTGATGTTAACGCCGATGGCGGCGGCGCCTTCCTCGTTGTCACGCATGGCGGTGAGTCCGATGCCGATACGCGAGCGTAGCAGAAAGTAGGTTACCGACATGGCCGAGGCCGCCAGCCCGAAGGCGAGCCAATAGATCGTCGCCAGCCGGACGTCGCGCGCTCGGCCGAAGTATAGGATGATCGAGATCGGCACGCTGGTGCCGGAGCCGCCGCCCCATGCACTGAGCTTGCCGGCCGCCAGCATCAGCAATTCGGCAACCACCCAGGTGCCGATCGCCAGATACGCCGTGCGCAGTCGGAACACCAGCAACATGGTCGGCACAGCGATTGCGAACGCGACGATGCCGGCCAGCAGGATCGACAGATAGGGGTTCACCCCCCACAGCGCCGCGAAACCAAAAAACGCGTAGGCACCGACGCCGACGTAGGCATGCTGGCCGACGGTGACGATGTCGGCATAGCCGGCGAGCAGATTCCACATGATCGCCAGCACCAGCATCGACATGAATTCGGTCAGCAGCACGACATGCGTCGCGCTGAACAGCCAAGGCGTCGCGGCCATCACCACTACGGCCGCGACCAGTGCGGCACGGCCGCCATTGAGGATGAGGTTTGCCGGCGACGCCATGATTCAGTATTTCGGGAACAGGCCCTGGGGCCGCAGTGCCAATACGACGAGGAAGACGATGTGGCCGGCCATGATCTGCCAAGCGATGTCGAATTGACCACCGATCGCTTGCGCGATGCCGAGCACGATGCCACCGGCGAGCGAACCCCATAGGCTGCCGAGCCCACCCAGCACGATCACCTCGAAGGCGATCAGGAGCCGCGTCGGACCGGCGGCGGGATCGAAGTTGGTCCAGATCGATACGAAGCCCGCCGCGATGGCAATGGTGACGAAGGATATGCCCATAGCGATCGCGTAAATGCGCACCGAAGACAAGCCGATGAGATCGGCTGCGGCGACATCGTCGGACACCGCGCGGATCTTGGCACCGATGCCGGTGCGATAGAGCAAGAGGTCGAGCACGGCGACCAGGACGACGGCGGCAACGAAGGTGATGCCTTGGAAGACGCCGAAATTGATGCCGTCACCTAAAGCGACGGTCGCCGTCTCCATCCAGCCGCCGGAAATCTTCTCCGGATCGGCGCCGAAGCCCTCGAGCAGCCCGTTTTCGATGATGATCGACAGCGCGAAGGTAACGAGAATGACTAGCAGCACGTTCTCGCCGACGACGCGTTGCAGCAGGAATCGCTGCAGGACAAACCCGAACAGGAAGGCAATCGGCAGCACGATGAGCGTGGCGATAACGGGATTGAGGCCGAGCGCGGTGGTGAGAAGGAGCAGCGCATAACAGGCCAGCACAATGAAATCGCCGTGGGCGATGTTGACAAAGCGCATGACGCCGGCCGACAGCGAAAGGCCCATGGCGAACAGCGTGTAAAGCCCGCCGAGCAGGACGCCTTGCAGGAGCTCGTTGATCCAGACGGCCAGCATGGTAGCCGCTCACAAGCCGAAATAGTGCTGCATGACAAGGTCGCGTGTGACATCGCCGGGACGGCCGGCGAGCGTCACCCTACCCTCGAGCAGGCAATAAAACCGGTCGGCGACGGCGAGCGACCGCTCGATGTCCTGCTCGACGATGAGGACGCCGATGCCACGACGCTTGATGTCGGGAACGAGCGCATAAAGCTCGTTGACGACGAGCGGCGCCAAGCCGAGGCTGATTTCGTCGCACAGCAGAAGGCGCGGATTGGCGAGCAGCGCCCGGCCCAGCGCCACCATTTGCTGCTGACCGCCCGACAACAAGCCGGCCTTCTGCCGCCGTTTGTCCTTGAGCATCGGAAACTGGCGCCAGATATCGTCGAAGCCGATCTCGGCCTTGCGCCCGACTTGCCAGCCGAGCCGCAGATTCTCCTCCACCGTGAGCGAGGCGAACAGCCGCCGCCCCTCGGGCACCAGCATGATGCCGGAGTGAACAATCGCCTCGGTACGCCGGCCCACAATGCTGTCGCCGGCGAAGGAAATATCGCCTTCGACGCGCTCCGCCTGGCCGATGATCGCCTTGAGCAAAGTCGATTTGCCGGCGCCGTTGGCGCCGATGATGGAAACGATCTCGCCGGCGCCCACCGTGATGTCGACGTGATCGATGGCGCGGAAATTGCCGTAGAACACGGACACTCCCTCGATCGCCAGGAGCGGGCTTGCTGCGGTCGTGCTCATGGCGGATCAGGTTCCGATATAGGCTTCCTTGACGCGCCGGTCGGCGAGCACCTGGTCGGGCCTCCCGGCGGCGATGAAGCTGCCGCCCGACAGCACCGCCAGCCGCGTCACGACGCGGCGCAGCGCCTGGATAACATGCTCGATCCAGACGATGGTGATGCCACTGCCGTGCAACTCGCGGATCGTGCCGAGGAGCACATCGCATTCGGCTTCGGTCAGGCCGCCGGCAATTTCGTCGAGCAGAAGAAGCCGCGGACGAAGCGCCACGGCTTTTGCGAGTTCAAGCTGCTTCATGTCGAGCAGTCCCAGGCGGCCCGCCGGCAGCCGCGCGCGATGGGCAAGGCCGACCCGCGCCAGCACCCTCTCGGCTTCGGCCTTGGCGCTTGTCAACGTCATGTTGCCGCCGTGCATTGCCGCCGCCAGCACGTTCTCGAACACGCTCATGTGGGTGAAGGGTTTCGGGATTTGATAGGTGCGGCCGATGCCGAGCCGGCAGCGATGCCACGGCCGCATCGCCGTGATGTCCTTGCCCTCGAACAGAATGCGGCCGCTGCTCGGCGGCAGCACGCCACCAATCAGGTTGAACAGCGTGGTCTTGCCGGCACCGTTCGGCCCCAGAATGCCGACGATCTCGCCGGCGTCGACCTTGAAGTCCACCCGGTTGATCACGACCAAGCCGCCGAAGGCGCGCGAGAGCGAAGCGAGTTCAAGCATCGCCAGCGTCTCTCACGCGCCCGCACCCGGCCGGCGCCGGGTTAGGCGTAAGGCATCGGTTCGGGCTCGCCGTTCACCGGAATCTCCGGCGCCAGTTTATGGTCGACAATGACCAGCTCCAGCGGCCATTTCTTGCCCTTGCGCCATTGCCCGGCAACGAGCGGCGTAACGCTGGTATTGGGCAGCGGACCCTTTTTGAAATCGACCGGTCCGACAATGGTCTTGAAGCTGCCGTCGCGCACCGCGTTGCGGATCGAGGCGGGGTCATCCAGCTTCTGCGTCGCCTTCAGTGCCGCGATCGGGACCTCCAACAGCGAGTGACGGAAGCCGAGGCCCATGGAAGCCTGTTGGTGCGTGTCCTTCTCGTAAGCGTCGGCGAGTTCCGCCGAGCTTTGCCCGGTGAGGCTCGACGAAAACGGATGATAACGCGACCACCAGACCTCAACCACGAAGTTGATGGCGCGGGCGCCATACGGATAGACGCCCTGCGGGAACTCGCCCACCTTGCCGGCAGTGACGATTTTCGGCTTGTAGCCTTGTTGCGCGCACTGATTCCAGAAGATGGTGAAATCAGGCCCGGGGATGACGGTAAAGACGACCTCGGCGTTTTCCGCTTTAAACTTGGAAATCTCGGGCGTGTAGTCGCTGGACGGCAGGTCGAAACGGCCGGGATCGACGATGGTGAAACCGGCCTCCTGGATCGGCTTCGGCATCACCCGCGCGAAGGTGCGTCCGTCGTCGTCATTGGCCCACAGCACGCCGAGCTTCTTGTTGGTGTTGACGCGGGCCCACGCCGCCATCGGGGCGTGGATTGCCTCATCACCGTTGAAAAAGAAGTTATAAGTCCAGTCGAATGGCTTCTTCGGGTCGCCCTTGCGGCCGAAGAAATAGGATTCGAGCGGATCGTCGTTGCTGACGCACGGCATGCCGTTGATCTCGCACTGGTCGGACACCGGGTTGACCGTTTCGGGCGTAGCGAACGCGGTGACGATGTGCACCTTATCGTTGAGGATCAGCTCCTGCGTCACCGAGGATGCCCGGTTCGGATTGGACTGGCTGTCCTTGGCCACGATCTCCAGCGGATGCTTGGTGCCGTTGATGGTAATCGAATTATTGGTCGCCTTCTTGGTGTGCTCGATGGCCCAGGACATTTCCTCGTAGAACAGCGCCAACGGACCGGTCTTCGGTCCGACGAGGCCAATCTTCACCGTTTCAGGCACGGCGATGGCAGGACGAAACAGGCTTGGCAGCGTGGCCGCAGCGAGACCGGTCGCGGCGGCGCCTTTGAGTACCTTGCGACGGTTGACGGACTTAATCGGCTTGATCATGGCTTTCCTCCCGATAGCAATTCGGTCGCGATGTGCCCCGCAATCCGAAGCGGAGGCACCTTAACCATCCAATTGAGCCAATGGCCAGAACAATGATGGGAATCGGAGCGCGACGTAGTGGCCCGTTCCATCAATTTAAGTCGGTGATGACATCGCATCTATAACACGCCCTGCTTGCGCCGCACCTTCCGCTTCGGAATGATGCGCCGAACCCGAGGAGGCCGCGATGAACGGCACTGTCCGTTTCAATTTCATGCACTTCATGCCCTACGTGCCCCTGCCGGAGAATCAGAAAGAATTTTCCTCGCTGTGGGTGGATTTCCCAAACAAATTCTACGATCCCGAACGCGGCCATCAGCTTTATCAGCGCTACCTATCGGAACTGGTTCTGGCCGACCGGCTCGGCTTTGACGCCGTCAACGTCAACGAGCATCACAACACGGCCTACAGCATGATGGCGGCGCCGAACCTGATCGCGGCCGCGGTCATTCCGCAGATCAGGCGCGCGAAGATCTGCGTCTGGGGCACACCGCCGAATCTGGAATATCCCAATCGGCTGGCGGAAGAATATGCCATGCTTGACGTGCTCTCCCAAGGCCGCCTCGAAGTGGCGTTTCCGCTCGGCACCGGCATGGAATACTGGGCCAACCCGGTCAATCCGGCGACCGCACGCGAGCGGTTGCGCGAATCGATCGATATCATTTTGCAAGCGTGGACCCAGGACGGTCCGACCTCCTATTACGGCGACTTCTACACCTACCGTTATCTCAATCCTTGGCCGCGGCCGTATCAGAAGCCGCATCCGCCCTGCTACATCGTCGGCACCGGCAGCCCGGAAACCGTCGAGCTCGCGGCCAAGCTCGGCTTCGGCTACTCGGCAACCTTCGTTACCAAGAAGCGGGCGCGCGAGCTCAACGAGATCATTCGCCGGCGCGCCGCAGAGCACGGCCACCACATCCGGCCGGAACAGCTTCCGCTCGGCGTCATCGCCTACGTCGCGGAGACCAAGGAAAAGGCCGAGCAGGAGGCCATCGAGCACATCCGCTATTTCTTCGAGGACGCGCTGCGCACCACGCCCCGCTTCCTCGCGCCGCCTGGCTATCTCTCGGTCGATCAGTTGAAGGCGCGCGCGGCGATGGCCGACAAGATGCACGGCAAATTCGATCTCGACGAATTAAGCGACGCACGCTTCATCGCCATCGGCACCGCCGACCAGGTTGTCGAACAGCTCGAACAATGGAGCGAAGAGATGGGCACCAACCACTTCAACGTTCTCGGCGCGATCGGCAACATGCCGCACTGGAAGGTGGTGAAAAACCTGAATCTGTTCGCGCAGGACGTGATGCCGCGGATGCGCGCCCGCGCCAGCCACGACAGCCGCGCTGCCGCCGAATAGGCAACGACATGATAGACCCCTTCGCCCAATTCCAACGCGAGACGCACACCATCAACGGCGTGAAGACGGTAATCCTTACCGCCGGGCGCGGCGAACCGCTCGTATTCCTGCACGGCGCCGGAATCTGGCATGGGCTCGGATTCGCCTTGCCCTGGGCCGAGAAGTTTCGCGTCATCGTCCCGTTTCATCCGGGATTTGCCGAATCCGGCGACGATCCGGCTATGACCGAGATGCATGATTACGTCATGCACTATGTCGAACTGTTCGATGCGCTCGGCCTCGACAAGGTGCGCTTGGTCGGCTTCTCGCTCGGCGGCTTATTGGCGGCGAAGTTCGCCGTTGCGCACGGCCATCGCGTCAGCCGGCTGGTGCTGGTCGGCCCGGCAGGCCTGCACGACAAGGCGCATCCGGGCCCCGATCTGTTCAAAGTGCCGCCCGATCAGATTACGCGCATGCTGGTGACGAATTTCGACGTCATCAAACCGTATTTGCCGGAAACGCCCGATCTCGACTTCATGGGGGCGCGCTACCGCGAAGGCACGACGCTGGCGCGTCTGCTCTGGGAGCACCCCTGGGACAAGAAGCTGCCGCGCTACCTGCACCGCCTGACGATGCCGACGCTTCTCGTATGGGGCGAGGACGATCGCCTCATTCCGGTGCAGATGGCGGAGACTTGGCGGCGGCTGATTCCCAAGACGGAGGTTGCGATCTTCAAGGGCGCCGGCCACCTGGTGCTTGATGAGAAACGCGAAGCCGTCGACGCGGTGCAGCGCTTCTTGTCCTGATCCAAGTTCGGCCTGCGTAATGGGCCCTAAAATTCGGCGACAGCGGCGATCAGCCGCTCGATGTCTTCCGACCGCGACAGGCGGTGATCGCCGTCCTTGACGAGGGTTAGAACGACGTCGTCGCAAGCGAGCCGCGACGTCAGCTCGACCGCGTGCTGCCACGGCACGTCCGGGTCCTCGGCGCCCTGCAGAATGCGTACCGGACAGCCGGTCTCGATCATGCCGCCGAGCAAGAGATGCTTGCGCCCCTCCTCGATCAGTTGCCGGGTGACCAAATATGGCTCCGGCGAATAGGCGGACGGCCGTTCCCACACGCCCTTTTCCGCAAGCTCGCGCTTGATGGCCGGCGTAAAGCGCTTCCACATCAATTCCTCGGTAAAATCGATGGCCGGCGCGATCAGCACCAGGCCGGCGACCGATGCCGACTCATCTTTCCGGCGCTCACGCAAGGCGCGAACCAGAAGCAGCGCCAGCCAGCCTCCCATGGAGGAGCCGATCAGGATGTGCGGACCGCGGCAGCATTGCTCGAACACCGCGAGACTGTCGGCAAGCCAGCGGCCGATCGTGCCGTCGGTGAATTTGCCCTCCGATTCGCCGTGACCGGAGTAATCGAAGCGCACGCAGGCGCGGTCGGCACGCTCCGCCCAATGGGCGAGCGCCTCGGCCTTGGTGCCCTTCATGTCGGATTTGTAGCCGGACAAGAAGAATAGTCCGGGCAGAGCGCCGTCCTGCTGGCGCACGGCGATGGCGCGGCGTTCCGGCCCTTCGCCAATTTGCAGAAATTTCAGACTCTTATCGTTCATTGGCCCGGCTGCGGCGGCTGGATCGAGGGATATCGAGGGATGTTTCGCAGCAAATCTTGCTGGTGCGCAAGGCGGGCGCAACCATTCGCCTGGGCATTATCGGTGCGGCTGGCGCGTCATGGCGAGCGCCTATTGTGACGGAACAATGCTTGGTTAATGCGTTTAACGCTGCATCGTCGTTGACTTATCGGCGGAAACTACCGATCTTCTGCGGTTGCCGAACGGCGCTGCGCCGACGGGATTCGCCGTGGTCCCGCAGCCGGATGCCAACGGCGCATCGCAACAGCTAAAGGAGGCAAGGCCCATTCGTCGCCCGATCAGAACCGCGCAGCCCGCTCCCAAGGAGGGGCCGCGCATCAACGAGGAGATCCGCGTCCGCGAGGTCCAACTCATCGACAAAGACGGCGCCAACAAAGGCGTTACTGAAATCACCACCGCTCTGGCCATGGCGCAGGAGGCCGGGCTCGATCTTGTGGAGATCGCCCCGAATTCGGTCCCGCCGGTCGCCAAAATCCTCGATTACGGCAAATATAAATACCAGGCGCAGAAAAAGGCCGCCGAGGCGCGCAAGAAGCAGAAGGTCGTCGAGATCAAAGAGATCAAGCTGAGGCCGATGATCGACGATCACGACTACGACGTGAAAATGCGATCGATGCAGCGCTTTTTCGAGGAAGGCGACAAGGTCAAGGTCACGCTGCGCTTTCGCGGCCGCGAGATGGCGCATCAGGAACTCGGCTACAAGCTGTTGGACCGCGTCAAGGGCGACACGTTGAAGATCGCCAAGATTGAGCAAGAGCCGCGCTTCGAGGGCCGCCAAGTCGTCATGGTGCTGGCGCCGCGGTAGCTCGCCTCCGACCAAACCGCTCGAACCCATCGACGAAACTCGTCTCCCCCCGCGTTGCGGTATTTGCCAATTCGGGGCGGCTCTGCCATAACCCCGCCCTCCCGCCGCCCGGCTGATCAAGGGCTGCCGTGGCGGCGGCGTGCTCACGCACAATCAGCTCAATTTCGAGCACATCGGCGGGGCCGGGCGGCGCCCGATCGCATCCGCCAAAGGAGAGCCAAATGCCCAAGATCAAGACCAAGTCGGGCGCCAAGAAGCGCTTCAAGGTGACGGGCGGGGGCAAAGTCCTCTATCAGCAGTCGCGAAAGCGCCACGGCATGATCAAGCGCACCAAAAAGCAGATTCGCCAACTTCGCGGTACTAATGTGCTGTTCAAAACCGATGGCGACAACATCAAGAAATACTTTTTGCCCAACGGCTGACCACCAGAGCGGCAGCGTCAGACGCGGCCGCTACCCGTTTCTAGTCGCTTCTTAAGAGGAGATTCGTCATGGCACGCGTCAAACGCGGCGTCACCGCCCATGCCAAACACAAGAAGGTGCTCAAGGCCGCGAAGGGTTATTACGGCCGGCGCAAGAACACGATCCGCGTCGCCAAGCAGGCGGTGGAAAAAGCGCAGCAATATGCCTACCGCGATCGCAAGCGACGAAAGCGCAGCTTCCGCGCCTTGTGGATCCAGCGGCTCAATGCCGCGGTGCGCCCG
Organism: Xanthobacteraceae bacterium; assembly: GCA_030037065.1. Taxonomy (GTDB): domain Bacteria; phylum Pseudomonadota; class Alphaproteobacteria; order Rhizobiales; family Xanthobacteraceae; genus BOG-931. The sequence continues at coordinate 3,069 of JASHRW010000242.1, read as the reverse complement.
TTCGGCCTGAACTACAGCCGCTTCATCGCCGGCTTGAGCAAGGCCGGCATCGTGGTCGACCGCAAGGTGCTTTCGGACCTGGCGATCAGAGAGCCCGCAGCCTTTGAAGCCATCGTTGGACAAGCGAAAACGGCACTCGCGTAAATACTTTTCGTCATGCCCGGCCTTGTGCCGGGCATCCACGCCTTCCTTCGCGGCGAGCAAGACGTGGATGGCCGGGACAAGCCCGGCCATGACGCGTATGGAAACGTGTCATGATCGACAAAGCCTATGTGCAGCGCATGGCGCGCTACAATCGCTGGCAGAATGAAAATCTGTACGGCGTCGCCGATCATCTGTCGGACGCCGATCGCCGCCGGGAGCGCGGCGCCTGGTTCGGCTCCATCCATAAGACGCTGAATCATATCTTGTGGGGCGACAAGAGCTGGATGAGCCGGTTCACCGACCTGCCGCGACCGACGGTCGGCATCCCGGATTCGGTGGGCCTCTATCCGGACTGGGAAGACCTGAAGGCTGAGCGGACGGCGTTCGACAAGACGATCCTCAATTGGGCCGACGGCATCGATGATGCCTGGCTTGCCGCCGATCAGACGTATTATTCAGGCGCAACCAAGCGCGAATGGACGCGGCCCCGCTGGGTTCTGGTCACCCACATGTTCAATCACCAGACCCACCACCGCGGCCAGGTGCATTCGATGCTGACCCAGGCCGGCGGCCGACCGAGCGATACCGATTTACCGTTCATGCCGGATTGACGGAAAAATCCATGACGGACATCGCGCAGCTCGAACAGCGGTTTCTCGCCGAGGCCGCCACCGCGAGCGATGAAGCGGCGCTCGAGGCGGTGCGCGTGGCAGCGCTCGGCCGCAACGGCTCGATCACTGCCCTGCTCAAGACGCTCGGCACGCTGCCGCCCGAGGAGCGCAAAACTCAGGGGCCGCTGATCAACGGGCTGAAGGATCGGGTCAACGCCGCGCTCGCCGCACGCCGCGAGGTGTTCAAGAACGCCGCCTTACAGGAACGGCTCAACACCGAGAGCATCGACGTGACGCTGCCAGTGCGCGAGGCGCCGTTCGAGATCGGCCGCGTGCATCCGATCACCCAAGTGACCGATGAATTGACCGCGATCTTCGCCGATATGGGCTTTGCCATCGCCGAAGGCCCGGACATCGAGACCGACGATTACAATTTCGGCAAGCTCAATTTTCCGGAAAACCATCCGGCGCGCGACATGCACGACACGTTTTTCTTCAATCCGAAGCCGGACGGCACGCGGCTGCTCCTTCGCACGCACACCTCGCCGGTGCAGGTGCGCACCATGCTGACGCAAAAGCCGCCGATTCGCGTGATCATCCCCGGCCGTACCTATCGCTGCGACTCCGACCAGACGCATACGCCGATGTTCCACCAGGTCGAGGGCTTGGTCATCGACAAGGTCTCGCATCTCGGTCACCTGAAATGGATTCTGCAGGAATTCTTCAAAGCCTTCTTCGAAGTCGATCCTGTCGGTATGCGTTTCCGGCCGTCGTTCTTTCCATTCACCGAGCCCTCGCTCGAAGTCGACATCCAGTGCCGGCGCGACAAAGGCGAAATCCGTTTCGGTGAAGGCAGCGATTGGATGGAGATTCTCGGCTGCGGCATGGTGCATCCGAACGTGATGCGAAATTGCGGTCTCGATCCCGACGAGTACCAAGGCTTCGCCTGGGGCATGGGCATCGACCGCCTCGCCATGCTCAAATACGGCATGAGCGACCTGCGCGCCTTCTTCGATGCCGACGTGCGCTGGCTCTCCCATTACGGCTTCCGCCCGCTCGATTTTCCGACGCTGGCGGGCGGATTAAGCCCTTAATTAATTCCCCTCCCCCCGCTTGCGGGGGAGGGTAGGGAGGGGGCCCGCGGCCTCATCGCAACCCGTGACCGACGAAGTGAAAAGAAAGACGCCAACGTGGCATGTGAAGCCGCTGGCGCGGAGCCGTGCTCGCGCATTGCGCAGAGATTCCACCAAAGCCGAGCAAATTGTGTGGCGCGCAGTGAGGGCTCACCGATTGAATAACGTCGGCTTCCGCCGCCAAACCCCTATTGGCCCCTATATCGTCGATTTCGTTTCTCACCCGGCGAAACTCGTTATCGAGTTGGATGGCGGACAGCATTACGACGATGCGCACGAAGCACGTGATGCGAAGCGAGACAGATTCCTCCGTTCAAAAGGATATCGTGTATTGCGATTCAGCAATTACGACGTGATGACGAATCTTGAAGGAGTATGGACCGTTATTGCCGACGCAGTCGGCGAGGCCGTCACCCCCTCCCTACCCTCCCCCGCAAGCGGGGGAGGGGTTTCACGCACGGAGCGCGGGGAACGCCCATGATGAAATTCACCTTCGCTTGGCTCAAGGAGCATCTGGAGACCGATCGGCCGCTCGAAGAAATCGCCGACAAGCTGACCATGATCGGACTCGAGGTCGAGCGCATCGAGGACAAAGCCAAACAGCTTGCGCCATTCGTCATCGCCCGCGTGGTCGAAGCCAAGCAGCATCCGAACGCCGACCGGCTGCGCGTCTGCATGGTCGACACCGGCGAGGGTGCGCCGATCCAGGTTGTGTGCGGCGCGCCGAACGCCCGCGCCGGCATGAAGGGCGTGTTCGTGCCGCCCGGCGCCTACATTCCCGGCAAGGATATGACGCTGTCGGTCGGCACCATCCGCGGCGTCGAGAGCCGCGGCATGCTGGTGTCCTAGTTCGAGCTGCAAATCTCCGACAACCACGAAGGCATCATCGACCTGCCCGACGATGCACCGGTCGGCGCCAATTACGCGCAATGGGCAGGCCTCGACGATCCGCTGATCGAGATCAACCTGACGCCGAACCGCTCCGACTGCACCGGTGTGCACGGCATCGCCCGCGATCTTGCCGCCGCCGACATGGGAAAGTTCAAGGACCCGGCGATCAAGCCGATCACGGGCGAATTCGCTTGCCCGGTTGCGGTCAAGATCGAAACGCCCGAGCTTTGTCCAGCCTTTGCGCTGCGCCTCGTTCGCGGCGTGAAGAACGGTCCGTCCCCCGACTGGCT
>JASHRW010000007.1 GCA_030037065.1 Xanthobacteraceae bacterium | reverse complement strand
GGCCTGCGGCGCATCGACCGTTTCGTATCGATGAGCGACATGAAATACGACGCGCTGGTCGGCCAGGGCGTCGAGGTGGTCGAACGCGTGGCGCTGCCCGATCAATTGGTGCCGGCCGACGCGCATGTGGAAATGGCCGCCAAAAAGGCCGCCGGATATTTTTCGCCCGAGCCGCCGCAACCGGCCGAAATCGCCGATACGACAGGGCGGCCGTTGGACAAGTACTAAAAGCGGATGAGTTTACGTTGAAGCGGCTATGGTCGGCACAACGCGCTCCGTGTCCCCGCAAGGGAGAGGGTGAAACAAGCGCCGTCCATTCTCGAATCGCTCTTAAGCTATCAGAGTCCGAAAGCGGCACGCTGTGATGACCGACGATCCCGCTGCCGCCCTTTCGCTGTTGAACGCCGCGGCCGTACGCACCCGCGCCAAGCGCATGCTGGCGCTCGGGCTGAATGACGCGCTGCCGCATTTCCGCGTCGATCTTGATCGGCTCGATGACGCGGCCGGTCTCGTCGCCACCGCCACGCACAGGAATTATCCCTCGCTCGACGTGCCGTTCCACTCCCGTTGGCGGCATTTCACGATCGACGGCGTGAACCGTTCCGTAATACTCGCCACCGACCGTATCCGCGCCGCCGACCCCGCCGAATGCGCGCGAGCCGCATTCGATCTGGTCATTGTGAGCGTGCTCCTTGACGCCGGCGCCGGCCCGCATTGGCACTATCGGGACACGGTGACAGGCAAGCGCATTGGCCGGTCTGAAGGGCTCGCGCTTGCCAGCCTCGACATGTTCGCGCGAGGTGATTTCTCTTTCGAGCGGAAGAAGTATCCACTGCGCGTCGATGCGTCCGCCTTAGTGGAACTGCATGCCGCTACGCTGTCGAACGGTTTTCAGATCGGATCTGGTAACGCGCTCGTCGGTCTGCACGGCCGCACAGAATTGCTGCGCGCACTTGGACGGCTGGTCGTCGCGCGCCCGGAAATCTTTGCGCGCCACGATATCCCCCGCCCCGGCGGCTTCTTCGATCATCTTGCTGCGAAGGCCGAAAACGGCGCGATCCCGGCGCCGCTGATCTTGTCCGAGATTCTGCAGCAGTTCGGGCCGATCTGGCCATCGCGGCTGTCGATTGGCGGCGCGCCGCTCGGCGATTGCTGGAAGCATCCATCGATGGCCACCGACGACGCGACGAGCGAACTGGTGCCGTTGCACAAGCTGTCGCAATGGCTCGCCTATTCGCTGATCGAACCGCTGCAACAGGCGGGTTTCAAAGTCACCGACATCGACGGGCTGACCGGACTTGCCGAATATCGCAACGGCGGGCTATTCGTGGATACCGGCGTGCTGACGCTGCGCGATCCGAGGCAAGCCGCGTGCGAGCACGACGTCGGTTCGCCGCTCGTCGTTGAATGGCGCGCGCTCACCGTGGCGCTGCTCGACCGGCTCGCGCTCGCCGTTCGCGCCAAGTTGAACAAGAGCGCCGCCGCTTTGCCGCTTGCGAAAATTCTCCAAGGCGGTAGCTGGGCGGCCGGCCGCGAGCTTGCGGTCGCGCGCCGCGCCGACGGCAGCGCGCCGATCAAGATCATCAGTGACGGCACGGTTTTTTGAGCAAACAACGAAAAACGTGCCGGGGAGAGCCAATATGCAAGGCGTAAAAGTGGTCGACCATCCGCTGGTGCAGCACAAGCTCACGCTCATCCGCGAAAAAGCCCGCTCGACTAAATCGTTCCGCGAGCTGGTCAAGGAAATCGGCATGCTGCTGTGCTACGAGGTCACCCGCGACCTGCCGCTGACCAATGTCGAGATCGAGACGCCGCTCGCCACCATGATGGCGCCGCGCATCGCCGGCAAAAAGCTGGTGTTCGCGCCGATCCTGCGCTCCGGCATCACCTTCGCCGAGGGTATGCTCGATCTCGTGCCGGCGGCGCGCGTCGCCCATATCGGGCTCTATCGCGAGCCCGAAACCTTCGCGGCGGTCGAATATTTCTTCAAGGCGCCGACCGACATTGCCGAGCGCCTGGTCATCGTTGTCGCGCCGGTGCTTGCCACCGGCAACACCGCCGTCGCCGCAGTCGACCGCTTGAAGGAGCGTGGCGCCAAGGACATCCGCTTGGTCTGCCTCATTTGCGCACCGCCAGGCATCGAGCACATGCGCGGCTTGCATCCCGACGTGCCGATCTGGACCGCCGCCATCGACCCAGCGCTGGACGAGCACGCCTTCATCGTGCCCGGCCTCGGCGACGCCGGCGACCGCACATACGGCACGAAGTGACTCGCGGATGCCCGCGACGCGTGCTGGCATGACGAGCGATTGACGGCATCAGCGATCGTGTCCTTAAATCCAGCGCGACCGTCAAACTAAATCGCGCGAGGATTAGCCATGCGACGCTTCGCCATCATCATTGCTCTTTTCCTCTTCGGCTTTACGACTGCCGCGCGCGCCGAGCCACAATGGCTCACGCTGCCGCCGACGCCCACCTTGCCGGCAGCCGTCAAGAGCGGCCTGGCGCCGATCAACGGCATCAAAATCTGGTACGCCACCTTCGGCCATGGTGCGCCGGTGATCCTGCTCCATGGCGGGCTCGCCAATGCCAATTACTGGGGACTGTTGGTGCGGGCGCTCGCCCCGCATTACCGCGTCATCGTCATGGACAGCCGCGGCCACGGCCGCTCGTCGCGCGACGCCCGCCCCTACGGTTACGATCTCATGGCCTCCGACGTGCTGGCGCTGATGGATTATCTGAAAGTCGACAAGACGGCCTTGGTCGGCTGGAGCGACGGCGCCATCATCGGCCTCGATATCGCGCTGCATCACCCCGAACGGCTGACCAAGTTGTTCGCCTTTGCGGCCAATTCCGATCCGAGCGCCGTGAAAGACGTGGAACACGATCCAGTGTTTTCCGCCTTCATCACCCGCGCCCGCAAGGAATACGAACAGCTCTCGCCGACGCCCAAGGAATACGACGCTTTCCTCAAACAGATCGAAAAAATGTGGGACAGCGAACCGCACTGGACCGCCGACGACCTGCACACCATCAAGGTGCCGACCTGGATCGTCGATGCCGATCACGACGAGGCGATCAAGCGCGAGAACACTTTATTCATGGCCGACAACATTCCCGGCAGCGGGCTGTTGATCCAGCCGCAGGTCAGCCACTTCTCGTTTCTGCAGGACCCGGCGCAGTTCAACGGTGACGTGCTGCATTTTCTGCAGCACGTGCAGGGGCAATGAACGGAAAATTTCAGCCAGCCTTCAGGATCACGGTTGGCTCGCCAACCGAAGCTGCGAAGCAGCGTCCGCCTTCGCCAAAGGCTTCGGCGGACAACCTACGCTGCTTCGCAGCTTCGGTTGGAGCGGGTGAAGGGAATCGAACCCTCGTCATAAGCTTGGAAGGCTTCTGCTCTACCATTGAGCTACACCCGCGCCGACGCCAAGCGTAGGGACCCGGCAGACACAATGCAACATTGGCCGCCGGGAAGATGCGGGCGTCCGGTCGAGCGTTGCGCGATCGCCGATCGGTGCGATTCTAGCCATGAAGTCCGCCGCCATGCTACGCTGAAGCACCGGTGCTGTTCGGATCCATGGCGATGAATGATGTGGCGCAGGCCGTTGAGAAGCCGCCCGATGAGGAGGCAAGCTCGCGCGATCGGCATCTGTTCGGCCCCGGTCCAAAGAAGATGCTGGCGCTCGACGGCGGCGGCGTGCGCGGCGCCATCACGGTCGCATTCCTCGAAGAGATCGAAAGGATTCTCGCCGAAGAGCAACAAAAGCAGCTCGGATCAACAGCGGATAAACAGTCGGCGATACCGGCGGGGAGCGAACGCGGGAAGACCAAACCGGTTCGACTCGGCGACTGGTTCGATCTCTGCGGCGGCACCTCCACCGGCGCCATCATCGCCGGCGCGCTCGCGCTCGGCCACACCATCGCGGAAATCAAGGAGTTTTATCTTCGCTTGGCTCCGCGCGTCTTTAAGCGGCCGTTCTGGCGGGTCCCCGGCCTGCAGTCGAAATTCGACGCCCGCGCGCTGACCGACGAAATCAACGCAATCGTCAAGGACCGCCGGCTCGACAGCCCCGATCTGATCACTGGTCTTGCCGTCATCGCCAAACGCATGGATACGGGCAGCCCGTGGATCCTGGCCAACAACAAAAAGGCGCCGTATTGGGACAGCAACAAGTTTTACCGCCTCTCCACGCTCGTGCGCGCGAGCACGGCGGCACCGCATTATTTCGATCCAGAGATTTTGCCGATCACCGAAGATGCGCCGCAAGATCCGCTCGGCGCGGTTAAGGCCAATCTGACCGGTCTGCCGATCCTCAGCGTGCTCCTGAGCAAAGTCCGCGCCCTCTACGGCATGGTGTCGAAGAGCGGTCCCACCAGCGATACCCACGGGCTGTTTGTCGACGGCGGAGTGACACCGCACAACAGTCCGGTCGTGGCGCTGTTGATGACGACGGTGCTCAAGCCGATGGGCATTTGCTGGCAGCTCGGACCCGAGAACCTCACGATCATTTCGATCGGCACCGGACTTTACCGGACCAGGGTGACGTTCGCCGATGTCGGATTTGCCGGTGCGTTGAAGCTGGCGCTCGGCGCGCTGGTTTCGATGATGGGCGACACCCAGTATCTGGCGCTGGCGGAGATGCAGTGGCTCGGCCAATGCATGACGTGCTGGACGGTGAATTCGGAGTTGCGCACGCTATGCGGCGATGCGCCTCCGGGCGGCCCCTGGTTTCGCTTCGCCCGCTACGATGTGCGTCTCGAACACGCTTGGCTGTCGCAAAACCTCGGACTCAATCTCGGCGCCAAGGAACTGTCGCACCTGCAGGGGATGGACGATCCCGGCACCATCGAAACCATCTATTCGATCGCCCGGACGGCCGCGCAGAAACAGGTCAAGCGGGAGCATTTCTTTCCCGGCGACAGTCAGTTTACCCCCTGCGGACGGCCATCCGCCGAGTGTCCGCGCTTTATCGGGCCATGAGCTCGGCCGCGCCTGCGCAATTGTCGGTATCACTGTGGCGCGGCAGCGACGACGGTTGCTACGAGACTTACAGCGTGCCGCGTCGCGCGAGCCAGACCGTGCTGGATGTCGTGACCTACGTGCAGCGGCATATCGATGCGACGCTGTCGTATCGCTTCGCCTGCCGGGTCGGCATGTGCGGCTCCTGTGCCATGACGGTCAACGGCCGTCCACGCTGGACCTGCCGTACCCATGTTGCGAAGGTGGCTGCTAACGGCCGCCTTAAGATCGGTCCGCTTGAGAACCTACCGCGGATCAAGGATCTCGCGACCGACATGCAACCTTTTTTCGAGAAATGGCGGCAAGCCGAAGGCGTGTTCGCGCCGTCGCTGACGCGGGCCGAGCCGATGGCGCGCATCAAGCCGGACTCTCGCGCGCGCATGGCCGCCGACGCCGCGATCGAATGCATCAATTGCGGCGTCTGCTACGCCGCCTGTGACACGGTACGCTGGAACGCAAACTATCTGGGCCCAGCGGCGCTCAACCGCGCCTGGACGCTCGTCAACGACGAGCGCGATGCGGGCAATGCTGCGCGTTTGACCGCGGTCGCAGCATCTGGCGGCTGTCACTCGTGCCACTCACATCAATCCTGTCAGGAGCACTGCCCCCTCGCGCTCAATCCAACCGAGTCGATCGCCGGCCTCAAGCGGCGCACCGTCGCGGCCTATTTGAACGGCGAGCTGAAAGCATGAATGTGCGACTCTACGTCTGGCAGCGGGCGACGGCAGCGCTGATGGCGCCGCTCGTCCTCGTCCACATCGCCGTCATCCTCTATGCCACGCGGGCGGGCCTGTCGGCTGCCGATATTCTCTCGCGCACGCATAACAGCATCGCGTGGGCGACCTTCTACGGCATCTTTGTCGCCGCGGCGTCGATCCATGCCTCGATCGGGGTACGCAATATTCTGGTCGAATGGTCGCCGTTTTCGGAGCGAGGCGCGGGACGATTTGCCGCGGTTCTCGGCATCGCGCTGGCGCTCTTAGGCTTTCACGCCGTTTTTGCTTTAGTCGTGGCATGAAGACGCTCGGCCCGCGCGGCAGCTCGCTATGGATCGCCGCGATTATCCACCGGCTTTCCGGCCTGGCGCTGGCGATCTTTCTCCCGGTGCATTTCTTTGTTCTTTCGCTTGCCTTTCACGGTGGGGCGCGGCTTGACGGATTCTTGCGCTGGGCCGATCAACCGCTGGTGAAATTCACCGAGGTAGGACTGGTCTTTTTGCTCACGGTGCATTTGCTCGGCGGCTTGCGCGTGCTGGTGATCGAGAATTTCGACTGGCATGATGGCCAAAAGCGACTCGCCATGCTGGTCGCCGCCGTTTCAGCGGTGACTGCCTTCATCTTTCTGATGCGGGTGTTTTGATCAATTTTCTGATGCGGGTGTTTTGATCAATGAACGTCGAGCATCTGAAAACCGATATTCTGATCCTCGGCGCCGGCGGCGCTGGATTGTTCGCGGCGTTACACGCGCATAAGGCGGACCCTAATCTCGACGTCACCATCGTCAGCAAGGGCCTGCTCGGCAAATGCGGCTGCACCCGCATGGTGCAGGGCGGCTACAACGTCGCGCTTAATCTCGGCGACTCGATCGAGCGGCATTTCATGGACACGATCGAGGGCGGCAAATGGCTGCCGCACCAGGCATTGGCCTGGACGCTCGTCACCAAGGCGATTGAGCGTGTCCATGAGCTGGAGAACGAGATTGGCTGCTTCTTCGATCGCAACCCTGACGGCACGCTGCACGGCAAGGCGTTCGCCGGCCAAACTTTCGACCGCACCGTGCACAAGGGCGATCTCACCGGCATCGAGATCATCAACCGGCTGATGGAGCAGGTGTGGGCGCGGCCGATCCGCCGGCTCGAAGAACACCGCGCGGTGGCGCTGATCCCCTCCCCCGCGGGCGGAATCTCCGGCGCCTTGCTGATCGACATCCGCACCGGCGAGTTCCGCTTCATCGCCGCGCAAGCGGTGCTGTTGGCAACCGGCGGCGGGCCGACCATGTACCGCTATCACACCCCGTCCGGCGACAAGAGCATGGACGGTCTGGCGATAGCGCTGCGCTTTGGCCTGCCGCTGCGCGACATGGAGATGGTGCAATTCCATCCGACCGGACTCTTGGCTGGACCGGACACGCGCATGACCGGCACGGTGCTGGAGGAAGGGTTGCGCGGCTCCGGCGGACACCTGCTCAACGGCGCACTGCACCGCTTCATGGGCGATTATGACCAAAAACTCGAACGCGCCACCCGCGACGTGGTCAGCCGCGCCATTGACGCCGAGATGCGCGCTGGCCGCACCACGCCAAACGGCGGCGTCTACATCAAGATGAGCCATCTCGGGCCGGCGCACGTGGCCAAGGAATTCAAGGGCATGGTGGATCGCTGCCGCGACTGCGGCTTCGATCTCGCCGGCGGGCTCGTCGAAGTGGTGCCGACCGCGCATTATTTCATGGGCGGAGTGATCTGCGACGTGGATACATCAACTGAGAAAGCCGGGCTGTTCGTCGCCGGCGAGGACGCCAGCGGCATGCACGGCGCCAACCGGCTCGGCGGCAACGGCGTTGCCAACTCCACCGTGTTCGGCGGCATCGCCGGCGATGTGATGCCGCGCTGGATCGCCTACAACAGACCGGGCCATCGTGCTCCTGATGCGGACGCACTTGATGCCGAGATCGAGCGCGCGCTGCATCCATTCGGACAGAAATCCGGCGATCTGAACGCGCTGCGCGAAAAACTGCTCGACACGATGTGGGACGATGTCGGCGTCGTGCGCGACCGCGCCGGGCTGGAACGCGGCCTGGCCTCTGTCGACCAGATCGAAGCGGAGTTGCTGACGGCCGGCCTCGCCGACACTGATCGCCGCTTCAATTTGACCTGGCAGGACTGGCTCAATCTCCGCTCGTTGTGCGAGATCAGCCGGGTGATTGCGCTCGCCGCGCTCAAGCGCGAAAATTCCCGCGGTGCGCATTTTCGTTCCGATTTCCCCGCACCGGGCGACCTTGCGACGTCGACCTTTACGGTGGCGCGTCAGACGGCCGGCGGCATCGAGATCGGCGAACGACCGGTCGCGTTTACGCACGTCAAGCCGGGCGAGACACTGATCCGCGATCCGGTCGCGGCTGAATAGGGAGAAAGAGAAATATGATCCCGCTCTCCTCCATCCAGCACACTGCCGAGGATTTGATGGCGAAAGCCGCCATCGAAATCCCCGAGGATTATCTCGCCGGCCTGCGCCGCTGCGCCAATACCGAGAAGGGTGATCTCTCGGCCTTCGTCATCAAGGCGATGCTGGAAAACTACGAGGCCGCCAAGGAAGACCGCCGTGCCATGTGCGGCGATACCGGCCTGCCGCGCTGGTACGTCAAGATCGGCAATGAGGCACGCCTCGATGGCGGTCCGGTGGCGCTGGAAGCGGCGTTGCGGCGGGCCACCGCGCGGGCGACGGCCAACGTGCCGCTCCGCCCCAACCGCGTGCACCCACTCTGGCGCACCGACCACAATAATAATGTCGGCATCGGCGCGCCCGAAATCGAATACGCGTTCCATCCGGATGCCGACTGGATCGAACTGACCACGGTGCACAAAGGCGGCCTGTTCGGCACCGACTACCGCATGCTGTTTCCCGGCGACGGCCTCGATGGCATCAAGAGGTTCTATCTCGACACGCTCATCGGCTTCGGCAAGCGCGGGCTTGCGTGCCAGCCTGCGATTGTCGGCATCGGGCTCGGCGGCTCGAAGGACACCTCGGTGGTGCTTGGCAAGCAGGCCTCCTGCCTGCGCGTCGTCGGCTCGCGCCATCCCGATCCGCGCATCGCCGCGCTGGAAGAAGAGTTCAAAGAGCTCGGCAATTCGATCGGCATGGGCGCCATGGGCTTCGTCGGCTCCTCGATGGTGATCGATTGTCACATCGAGGTCGGCTATTGCCACACCGGCGGCATGCCGATGTCAGTGCACATGTTCTGTCTGTCGTCGCGCCGCGCCTGCGCGCGCATTTCAGCCGACGGCAAGGCCGCGTTCCGCACCGACCCGATGTGGTTTACCGATTACATGCGCCGCGAAACCGTCGAGTGGGAACGGCAAGCCGCGGAGGCCGCGGAGTGAAATGTCTGATCTAAAAACCGTCCACCTCGCTCTCCCCGCCGCGACCGCCGATCTGCGCCAACTGGAAATCGGCTCGGTCGCTTATCTTTCCGGGCGGCTCTTCACCGGGCGCGAAGGCGTTTACAAACGCGCGGTCGAGGACGGCCTCGGCATGCCGGCCGACAAAGACGCGCTTGGCACCGCCAATTTCCATTGCTCGCCCGCCGCTAGCATCGCACCCGATGGCAGCTACAAGGTCGGCGCCGTCACCGCCACCGCCTCGTTCCGCTTCGCCAAATGGCTCGGCGGCTTCTTCAAGCTCTCCGGCTGCAACGTCATCATCGGCAAGGGCGGTATGACGTCGGAAACGTACCGGCAATTCTTCGTTCCCAACAACGCTATTTATCTCACCACGGTCGGCTACGGTACCGGCGCGCTCTTGGGTCGCGGCATCAAGCGCGTCGCCGGCGTGTATTGGCTGGAAGAACTGGGTCTAGCGCAGGCGGTCTGGGTCCTCGACGTAGAGAATTTCGGCCCGTTCCTGGTCGAGAGCGATCTTGACGGCAATTCGCTGTTCGAGCGCGAGAACAAAAAGATCGTGCCCGGCTTAGAAAAGCTTTATGCCGGCACGCAACCCGCTACGCTGCGCCGTTACGGCGAGACGGACGATAAGACCGAGGAAGTGATTTAAACCCAAGTGCGCGCCAAAGCGCGCCTCGAAGGATGCAGGCCACTGCGCTGGCGCCTTAATTCACCGCAATGCCACTGGGTAATGCCGGAAGCCGCGAAAGCGCGCGCGTCCGCCGCGGACGAATTCGCCGACACGCTCGATCGATTTGAAGCGCGTGACCAACTTGTGCAGCGCCACCTGCCCTTCCATCCGCGCCAGCGAATTGCCGGCACAGGTGTGAATGCCGCTACCGAAGGCGAGATGTCGGTTGGGGTGCCGGCGAATGTCGAGCCGATCGGGATCGGGAAATTGCGCCGGATCGCGGTTGGCGGCACCGATGCCTAGATGCACGTAAGTGTTCGCCGGCAATTTCCTTCCGCCGATTTTCGTATCGCAGGTCGCGCGCCGGTTGCCGAGCTGGTTGGAGCTCTCCATACGCAGGAATTCTTCGGCCGCCGAACCAATAAGCTCCGGATGCGTCGCCAGATCACGCCAGGCATCAGGATTCTCGACCAACAGATGAACACTGTTGCCGATCAGATTGGTCGTGGTCTCGTGCCCGGCATTGAGCAGAAAAATGCAATTGTGCAGAAGTTCGAGCTCGGAGAGGCGGTCACGGCTGCCGGCTGCATCGCCAAGTTCGCTGGCGGCAACGAGCGTTGACAGGATCTCCCGCTCGTCGTGCGCAGAGTCGCGCGTGCGGCGCGCTACCAAATCTCGTAGATAGGCCTTGAATTCGGCGACCGCCCGCACGCCGATATCGAATTGCTCCTTGGACAGGACAGGCTCCAGCGCGCCGAGGATGGCGAGCGACCAACTACGCAGCGGGCCGCGCTCGTCGTCCGGAATGCCGAGCAGATCGCCGATCAACTGCACGGGAATCGCCGCGGCGAAATCATCGATCACATCGATGCTGCCGCGCGCCGCCGCCGCGTCGAGCAGCCGGTCCACCAGCGTTTCGATGCGCGGCTGCAGTGCCATGAGCGCCCGCGGCGTGAATGTCGGGCCAAGGAGCTTTCGCACCCGCGTATGCACCGGCGGATCATTGAAGACCAAACTTGTCGTATGATGTTCGTACAGCAAACTGTCGCCGAAGTTCGGCTTGAAATCGATCTTCTTGTCGGAACTCCAGGTCTTGGCGTCGCGATAGACCTCGACCAGATCGTCGTACCGGGTGAGAAAATAAGAGCCGTCCGGCATCGGGTGGACCGGATCGTGCTCCCGCAGCGCCCGGTAGGTCGGATAAGGGTCGTCGAGAAAGACGCGATCGAGGCGTTTAAGATCAAAAGCCGCGGCAAGCCCGCGATCACCCGTTCCGGCCGCGCTAGTCCTGATCGCGATGTTCGCCGCCATTGCTCAGGCCAACTCGTAGGGAATTTGCGTCGGGCCGAATTGTTCGACGACGGTGTTGGCCTCGCGGTCGTAGCGATGCTGCAATACCGTGCCCTCGCCAAGTTTCTGGCTGCGTACGATGATTGCGACCGAGCGAGTCGGACCGCCCTGCTCGGCGTGTATGGCGCGCGGCGGCACCAAATCGACTTTGCCTTGCGAGCCGGTGGTCACCGAAGCAAGCTTGACTTCGGCGTAGCCCGGGCGGCTGCCGTCGTCGATGCGGTCGAAACGTTCGAGGCTTTCGGTGCCGTCGAGCACGCCGTAGAGTACCCAGGCGTCGGCATGATCGTGGATGCTGCCTGTACGCCCCGGGACGCGCACCACCGCGTTGATGACGAAGTGATAGTCCGGATCGACGTAGAGCAGCAGATTCTTGCGCCCCTCAGTCGAAGGCCAGCTTGCCGAACGCGCCTTCAGCTTCGGGTCCATGACCAGCTTTTCCAGAAGCGGCTTTGCGTTGGCCATGCGGCGCCCATCGTCGCCGTCAGCTGACCATATGGCACGCAGGTCGGTTATGAATCTGTCAAAGACCGGCAGCCGGGAAGCCAGCATTACTTAATGTCCTTTATTCATAGAGCGGTTCGCCTTCGACCGTGCAGCGACGCAGGAGACGCCGCTCTTCTTTGGGAAAATCCGTACGCGCATGGATGGTGCAGCGATTGTCCCACATCAAAAAGTCACCGAGCTTCCACTCATGCTCGAAGATGAATTCGCGCCGCTCGCCGATTTCGTAAAGCTGGCCGAGGATGGCGTCGCTATCCTCTTGGCTCATGCCTTCGATGCGCGTGGTCATCAGTCGATCGACGAACAGCGTTTTACGTCCGGTGTCGGGATGGGTGATGAAGACGGGGTGGAAGCAATGCGGAATGCCGCTGATGTCGCCTGACGAATTGGCCTGTTTGGCCCGATTGTACTCGTGGATGTGCAGCGCCTTTTTGCCTTTCAGCCTTTCCTTGAGTGAAGCGGGCACCGCCTCATAGGCCTTATACATGTTGGAGAACATGGTGTTGCCGCCGCGCGAGGGCAGTTCGAGCGCGTAGAGGAACGTATATCTGTAAGGTCGCGCCGAATAGCCGGAATCGATGTGGAACCAGAACTCGCCGTCGCCGAAGGCGCCGATCGGTTTGCCGTCGACCTTAATGTTGGTGACCAGCAGCACTTTATCAGCGTCCTTGTTGGCTTCCTGCACCGTGCCTTCGTTGCGGCTACGCAGCGCCTCCGGCGCTTTCTTGCGAATGCCGAGATCGCCGAAATACGAAGCAAAGCGAAGCTGATCGTCTTGCAAGAGGTCCTGGCCGCGGAACACCAGGACGAGGTGCTTGTTCCATGCCTGCTTGATCACCCGCACCTGATCATCGGAAAGCGGCTTTGACAGATCGATCCCGCTGATTTCGGCGCCGCACGCCAGCGATAAGGGCCTCACGCCAATATTGGGCGTGACCGCGATATCGATCGTGTCCTGCATCGAATTCCTCTCGGCAAAAAACTTTGGCTGAAACGAACGTTAGCGCGGAACACCGGAGGCCTCAAGAATTTGTCGAATGCCTCGGTCTTGCAGGCCGCCATTTTTGCCTGCCATTTTGCCTGCCATGGCATCGACGGAAATTAATGCGGTTCCCGGAAACCGCATTGCCCGAACGCCGTTAGCCTTTGAGGTTGGCCATGCGCGTCGGCGATGTGCGCCCGGCGCGCCCAATTGGCGCGAATGCCGAGATTCATCATGCCCAAGGATCATGCTCAATCGGCAGGGAGCCGGCCGCAACCGGGCACAAATCGGAGGTCCTTTTTGATGGCTACGGTTTCAACTGCTGCCGTCCCAGCATTCGCCCGCGCCGCCGCTGCGCAGGCCGGCGCATCACAAACGGTCAGCAATCCGCGCGCGCCGGTCGATGCCACGCTCACAATCAACGGTCGGGACCACGTTCTCGCCTTCGATGTACGCACGTCGCTTCTCGACTTGTTGCGCGAGCATCTTGGACTGACGGGATCAAAAAAGGGTTGCGATCACGGCCAATGCGGTGCGTGCACCGTGCTGCTCGACGGCCGTCGAATTCTGTCGTGCCTGACACTTGCAATCGCCGCGCAAGGCCGCGACATCACCACGATCGAAGGTTTGGCAGCGAACGGGCAACTACATCCGATGCAGCAGGCCTTCATCGACAACGACGGCTTTCAATGCGGTTACTGCACGCCAGGCCAAATCATGTCGGCGGTCGCGTGCGTCCACGAAAATCACGCCAACACTGACGACGAAATCCGCGAATATATGAGCGGTAATCTCTGCCGCTGCGCGGCCTACCCGAACATCGTCGCCGCGGTCAAACAGGCAAGGCCGCTGATGCAAACAGCAAGCAGGGACTGATCCATGCGGCCCTTCATCTACGAGCGGGCGCCGAGCAGGAATGCCGCCATGCAGGCGGTAACGGCGGCTGTCGACACGAAAGCCTCATATCTTGCCGGTGGAACCACGCTGCTCGATCTGATGAAACTCGATGTCATGCGGCCCCAGCACGTCATCGACATCAACGCGCTCGAGCGCACGGTGCATGGGCGCATCGAGCTCGATCGGAACGGCTTGCGCCTCGGCGCGCTGGTGCGCATGGCCGACGCGGCGGATCATCCGGACATTCAACAGCAATACCCGGTGATCGCCCAATCATTGCAGCTTGCCGCCAGCCAGCAGCTGCGCAACATGGCGAGCTTGGGCGGCAATGTGTTGCAGCGAACCCGCTGCACCTATTTCCGCGATGTCTCCTATGCAGCCTGCAATAAGCGCAATCCAGGCTCCGGCTGCGCAGCTCTTGATGGCTTCAATCGCATGCATGCCGTGCTCGGTACGAGCGACCACTGCATCGCGACCTATGCGGGGGATTTCGGTCACGCTCTGATCGCGCTCGACGCCAGCATCGACCTCGTCGGCCCCGACGGCACGCGCACAATCCCATTCGCCGAGTTGCATCGCCTGCCCAGCGATACGCCGGATCAAGAGACGACGTTGCGGCCCGGCGAATTGATCGTGTCGTTTACTGTCCCGGCAGCGCCGTGGACTCGCCGCTCGCTTTATTTGAAGGTACGCGACCGCCAATCCTACGAATTCGCCCTCGCCTCTGCAGCGATCGCCCTCGATCAGCAGGACGGAACGGTGCGCGACGTGCGCATCGCACTAGGCGGCATTTCAACGGTTCCCTGGCGCGCAGTCGAGGCCGAAACCGTATTGCGCGGCAAAGCGATCGATGAAGACAGCGTCGCCGCCGCGGCGGATGCCGCTTTCGTGGGCGCCAAGGGTCACGGACACAACGATTTTAAGGTCGAGCTTGGCAAGCGCACCTTGAGCCGGGCGCTCCAACAGGCGGCCGCTCTGGAGATTTGACATGGCAAGTGCAGCAGCGCCCAGCCCGAAGGCCAATATGGGAGCACCGGCTCCCCGCTATGACGCGCGGTTGAAGGTCACCGGCGAAGCACGCTATCCGGCCGACGTGGCGGTTGCCAATCCGGCTTTTGCCGTTCTGGTGACCAGCTCCATTGCCAAAGGGCGCATCGAACGGCTCGACCTCGACCAAGCGCGCGCCGTGCCCGGCGTGCTCGATATTCTCACTTACGAAAACACCGGCGAACTGAAGCCGGCGAAATTCGGCCAAGGCTCTTCAACCTCGATTCAAGATCTCGGTCCTGACATTTTTCAGGATGGTCAAATCATCGCCGTCGTGCTGGCCGACACGTTCGAGGCCGCCACCGAAGCCGCCCAAAGCGTGAAAGCAACCTATGCCGCGCAGGCGCCCTCCGCCACGTTCGGATCGCAAGGCCTCAATAGCGAAGACGCGGCCAAAGTATCGCAACAGCACGAACATCTGCCGGAGGCCGGTGACGCCGAAACCGCCATCGGTGGCGCCGACGTCACTATCGACGGGCACTACGGCACGCCCACGCAGCATCACAATCCGATCGAACTTTTCGCTACCACCTGCGAATGGACCGCCGACCGCTTGACGGTCTACGAGCCGAGTCAATTCGTCTACGGGCTCAGGAACGGCGTGGCGCAGCGGCTCGGCATCGCGCCCGAGAAGGTGCGCGTCGCCAGCCATTATGTCGGCGGCGCGTTCGGCTCGAAAGGCACGATGACGCCGCGCACGGCGATGATTGCGCTCGCGGCCAAGCGACTCAATCGCCCGGTCAAGCTCGTCGCCACACGCGATCAGGGTTTTACTATTGCGACCTACCGAGCCGAAACGCGGCACCACATCCGCCTTGGCGCCCGTCGTGACGGCAAGCTCGTCGGTTACGCTCACGAGGGTTGGGAAATCAGTTCGCGGTCGGATCCCTACGTTGTGGCAGGCGTCGAGGACAGCGCACAACTTTACGCCTTCGGCGCGGTCAAGACGAAGGTCAACGTCGTTCACGCCGACCGCAACACCCCCGGCTACATGCGCTCGCCGCCAGTCGTGCCCTATATCTTTGCACTGGAAAGCGCCATGGACGAAATGGCGGAAAAACTCGGCATGGATCCGATCGAGTTTCGCCGAGTCAACGACACGATGACGAGCCCGATCGAAAACAAGCCGTATTCAAGCCGTTCGTTGATGGCGTGTTACGATCGGGCGGCCGAAGCCTTCGGCTGGAAGCGGCGCAACAGGCTGCCCGGATCAATGCGCGATGGTGAATGGCTCGTCGGCTACGGCTGCGCCACCGCCGTTTATCCCACGCATATCGGTCCCGCCGCCGCACGCGTTCGCCTGATGCCGAACGGCGATGTGCGCGTTCAGATCGCCGCCCATGAAATCGGCAATGGCGTCTACACGGTGCTCGGGCAAATGGCGGCGGAGCGGCTCGGTGTCGGCTTGTCCTCGGTCAAAGTCGAGGTCGGCGATACGCGGCTGCCGCCAGCACCCGTCGCCGGCGGCTCCAACACGACTGCGAGTTCGTGCAGCGCGGTGTTAAAGACCTGCGACGCCATCCGCGCCAAGCTGTTCCACGCCTCGGTGACCGCGAACGATGGGCCGCTCGCCGGCCGCAACGTCGAGGAACTCACGCTGACAGATGGCAAAGTCGCTGCCAGCGACGGCACGGGGGAAAATCTTGCCGACGTGTTCAAGCGTTTGGGCATGAGCACGATCGAAGAATATAGCGAATTTGTTCCCGATGGGCTCGAGCCCGACGCCGTTGCCGACCTCTACGCCGGTAAGCTGACCATGACCGGCGGCCCGCACGGCAAAAAGGTGATGTACGCGATGGGCGCTGAACTGGTCGAAGTCCATGTCCATTCGCAGACCTGCGAGATTCGCGTGCCGCGCATTGTCGGCGCGTTTGCCGCTGGGCGGCTGATGAACACCCGCACCGTCCACAGCCAATATATGGGCGGCATGATCTGGGGGATCAGCTCGGCGCTGCACGAAGCCACGGAGATCGACACGCGGTACGCGCGCTACGTCAACGACAACCTGGCCGATTACATGGTGCCGGTGAATGCCGACGTGAAAGACGTCCAAGTCATTCTGGTGCCGGAGGTGGATCACGACGTGAACCCGGCCGGCGTCAAAGGTTTGGGCGAACTCGCCAATGTCGGCACAGCGGCGGCGGTCGCCAACGCTGTCTACCATGCCACCGGCAAACGGATTCACCAGTTACCGATTCGAATCGAGAAGTTGTTATAGACGCTGCTTGGCAGTCTGGCCGCTTTCTTTCGCTTGCAGTCAGCCCTTGTGACCGTCGGCCTCGCGCTTGGCGGCGTGATATTTTCGCCGGATGGCGGCAATGTCGACGCGCGGCGCCGGCAGCTTCAGCCCCATCTCATCCATTGTCTGCGCGACGATTTGCGAGATCGCCAGGTTGCGAAACCATTTGTGATCCGAGGGAATGATATGCCACGGCGCCCGCTTGGTGCTGGTGCGCTCGATCGCGTCCTCGTAAGCCTCTAGATATTTCGGCCACAGCTTGCGCTCGGAATAGTCGCTGTCGCTGATCTTCCAATGCCGCGCCGGATCGTCGAGCCGCTGGCGGAAGCGGGCGAGTTGCTCGTCGGGTGAAATGTGCAGATAGAATTTAAGAATCCGCGTACGGTTTTCACTCAGCATTTTCTCAAAGTCGTTGATCAGGTCGTAGCGCTTCGACCAGACCGAACGCGGCACCAGCTTGTGCACGCGGACGGCGAGAACGTCCTCGTAATGCGAGCGATTGTAGATCACGACTTCGCCGTTGGCCGGCGCCCGCCAATGCACCCGCCATAGAAAGTCGTGGGCAAGTTGTTCCTTGGTCGGCTGTTTAAAGCCGAACACGGAGGTACCTTGCGGGTCCATGCCGGTAAAGAGATGACGAATCACTCCGTCCTTGCCGGCTGCGTCGA
The DNA here is from genome assembly GCA_030037065.1 of Xanthobacteraceae bacterium. Classification (GTDB taxonomy): domain Bacteria; phylum Pseudomonadota; class Alphaproteobacteria; order Rhizobiales; family Xanthobacteraceae; genus BOG-931. The sequence goes on along the minus strand of JASHRW010000007.1, from coordinate 14,955 downwards.
GACCTTGCAGCACGATGAGCAGCGATTGGCTGGCATCGGCGTAGAGAAGATATTGCAGCCGATCCATGCGCGCGACCTCCTTGGCGGTCTCCTCGACCGCTGACTCGCGCGATTCGTGCTTTCCGGCATAGGCCGCATCGATCTTGCCGAGCCGCACCTTCGAGCCGGGCTCGATTCTGAATTTCTTCCCGTAGTTCATGGGCCCCCCTTTCGACTTAGACTCAACCAGCACAACGTCGGCTGACGTTTCGATTTTCCAAGTATTGCCGAGCGCCATTTGTACCGCGAAGATCAGGCTTTTTGCGTACCGCAGAACGGTGGGCAAATAAGCCAGAAGCAGAGCACCCATGTCTACGCTGTTCAGGCCTTTGGTGGAACTCAGCCGCTGCGGCTCGCATTGATCGTCCAGGCAGGAGATTGCCATGGATAAGAAACATATGTGGCACGTGTGGTACTTCCTCGCGGCCGTCTTCGGGGTTATCGTCCTGCAGCAGATTTGGTCGGCCAAGCAGGCGGTTCAAGTCATCCCCTACAGCGAATTTCTCGATGATCTCAAGGGTGGAAAGATTGCTCAGGTCCGAGTCTCGGGCGATTACATCCAAGGCAACCTAAAACAGCCGATCAATGGCAAGACTGCTTTCTTCACCACGCGCGTTCCGCCGGATATCGCCGGCGAGCTCGCCAAATATAACGTGAAGTTCTCCGGCGAGGTGCAAAGCACTTTCCTGAACACATTGCTGTCCTGGGTCGTGCCGACGCTTTTGTTCTTCGGCATCTGGGTATTCTGGTTTCGGCGCCTTGCCCAGAAGCAAGGCTTTGGCGGGCTAATGTCGATCGGCCGCAGCAAGGCGAAAATCTACGTCGAGACTGACACCAAGACCACCTTCAACGACATCGCCGGCGTCGACGAAGGCAAGGAGGAGCTTGCCGAAATCGTCCAGTTCCTCAAAGACCCGAAACAATACGGCCGGCTTGGCGCACGGGTTCCGAAGGGCGTGCTTTTGGTTGGGCCGCCCGGCACCGGCAAGACGCTGTTGGCGCGGGCGGTGGCCGGTGAAGCCGGAGTGCCGTTCTTCTCCATCAACGGCTCGGAATTCGTCGAAATGTTTGTCGGCGTCGGCGCCGCGCGCGTGCGTGACTTGTTCGAGCAGGCCCACGCTAGAGCGCCGGCGATTATCTTCATCGACGAGCTGGACGCTCTGGGACGGGCGCGTGGCGCTTATCCTTACGGCGGCCACGACGAAAAGGAGCAGACACTCAATCAGCTCCTCGTCGAACTCGACGGCTTCGACTCGCGCGCCGGCCTGGTGCTGATCGCCGCCACCAATCGCCCGGAAATTCTTGACCCCGCACTGCTGCGGGCCGGCCGCTTCGACCGTCAAGTCCTGGTCGACCGTCCCGACAAAGCCGGCCGCATCGACATTCTAAATATTCATCTCAAGGGCCATCGGCTCGGCCCCGATGTCGATCCGGAAAAGATCGCAGCTTTGACCCCCGGCTTTACCGGCGCCGACCTCGCCAATCTGGTCAACGAGGCGGCGCTGATCGCCACCCGCCACAAGGCCGCCGAGATCACAATGAGCGATTTCACCAGCGCGGTGGAGCGCTTGGTGGCGGGATTGGAGAAGCGCAAGCGCGTGCTCAATCCCAAGGAACGCGAGGTTGTCGCCTATCACGAGATGGGCCATGCGCTGACCGCCATGTCGCTGCCGGGCGCCGATCCGGTGCACAAAGTATCGATCATCCCGCGCGGCATCGGCGCGCTCGGCTATACCATTCAACGCCCGACGGAGGATCGTTTTCTGATGACGCGCGAGGAGTTGGAGGGCAGGATGTCGGTGCTGCTCGGCGGCCGCGCGGCGGAATGGATCGTATTCGGCCATCTGTCGACCGGCGCGGCAGACGACCTCGCCAAGATCACCGACATCGCCCGTGACATGGTGATGCGTTTCGGAATGGAAGAGTCGCTCGGTCCGGTGTCCTACGAAACGCCGCGCTCGCCGTTCATGCACGGCGCACCCTCGCCGGAAGGTTGGCACGAGCGGCGCTATAGCGACGAAACAGCGCACGCCATCGACCAAGCGGTGCAGCACATCGTGGAGACCTCGTTCGAGCGGACCGTCTCAATTCTCGAAGATCACCGCGACCTTCTGGAGCACGGGGCTAGAATGCTTTTGGAGAAGGAAACGCTCGACGAGTCGCAACTGCGCGAGTTTCGGGAAAAAACCCGCCCGACCGTCAACGACTCTGCGGTCACCTTGTCGCCGCATGCGGTCAACTGATCCGATTCTGGTCTGCGTTGGCCTCGCGACGCGCGCCGGTGAGTGCGCGCTGGCATGAACTCGACCCACCTGATAAAGCGATAGCCGGACATCGCGAAAGCAGCGCAGCGTCGGTTATGGACCAACCTTTGAATTTTATCGCATTCGAAATTTCGATCTGGCTGTTACCGATTCTGATTGCGGTGACCTTCCATGAAGCAGCCCACGGATTCGTGGCGCGGCTTCTCGGCGACGATACGGCATGGCGTCTTGGCCGCGTGAGCTTCAATCCGATCAAGCACATCGATCCTTTCGGCACCATCGTGCTGCCGGCACTGCTGCTGCTGGCGCGTTCACCATTCCTGTTCGGTTACGCCAAGCCGGTGCCGGTGAATTTTCGCGCGCTACGGCACCCGCGCCGCGACATGATTTTGGTGGCGGCGGCCGGGCCGTTGATGAATCTGCTGCTGGCAACCCTGGCAGCGGCTGCCTTCCACCTGTTGGACTACGCGCCGGATATCGTGGCCCGTTTCATTGCTGATAATCTCAAAAACGCGCTCGTGCTCAATGTCATTTTGGCGGTCTTTAACCTGCTACCCATTCCGCCGCTCGACGGCGGCCGCATTCTGGTCGGCGTGCTACCGAAAGCGCTAGGCAGGCCGCTGTCGCGGCTCGAACCTTACGGTTTGGTTCTGCTGATCGGCCTGCTCATCGTCTTGCCGCTGTTCGGCGAGCAATTCGGCCTCGATCTCAATTTCATTTCGCAAATCATTACGCGATCCGCGAGCGCAATCATTGGAGTGATCCTGCACCTGACTGCGAATAGCTAGTCGTCGACATTTGAATGCAGCATAGAGATTTTGGCTGTGGTTTTGCCGGTCCCACCGCCTCCGCGACCCGTGGCCAATATTTCAAAATGTAACACTGTAACCGTTTCTCAGATCAGGACATGGTGATAACGAGATTCGGAGAAGATCGGCGGTGAACACTGTCAGCCGATCTCGTGTCACACTGTTGTCGTGATAGGAATGGCAGCAAGCTGTTCAGTGCGTAGCGGGCAGGATCGGAGGCGATGCGGACGCTCCTCATATCAGCGATCGGGCTTAGCGCGCTGGTTGTAGGCGCCAACGCTGCCGACCTCTCGACATCCTTGCCGACGAAAGCGCCGCCTCCCCTCGCCTCCTATGATTGGACCGGATACTATCTCGGTCCGCATATCGGTTACGCTAGCGGTACGTCCGACTGGTCGCAGACACGGATCGGCGCCGGCTCACCGTCGCTTTCCGGCTCGTTTTCACTGTTTCAGCCGTACGACGCATTCACGGACAACGGTAGCTATTTTGGCGGCGTGCAGGCAGGCTACAATTACATGCTGCCGAACCGCTTCGTTATCGGCGGCGAGGTCGATGTATCCTTTCCGGCCTTTCCCAATCTCGCCGACATTTCCATCGGCGGCACTTCCACGCTTGTTTCGCCCGCGGTTGGGACAGAAAGCTACAGCGAGACCGCGCTCGCTTTCGGCACCTTGCGCGGGCGCATCGGTTACGCGCCAGGCAATTGGCTCGTCTATGCGACCGGTGGTTTCGCCTGGAGCTACGACCAGCTAACGCTGACGCAACTCGCAAGCGGCGCAACCGAGTCGCCGTTTCTCTGGCGCTTCGGCTATGCCGCCGGCGCCGGCGTGGAATTCCCGGTGCTGCCGCACTGGACCGCGCAGTTCGAATATCTGTTCACCGGTTACCCAGACGCCAGCGTGCTGTTTGCCGGAACCAGTCAGCGGTTTAATTCCAATTGGTCGATGCAGGAGATGCGCGCCGGCTTGAATTATCATTTCGGTACCGATCCGGCGCCCGCCGGCGCAACCGCGGCTGGCGCAGCCGCGCCGGACATGGACGATATCAACTTCCACGGTCAAACGACGCTCACTTGGCAGGGTTATCCCTCGTTCCGCTCGCCCTATGCGGGCCCCAACAGCCTGCCCGGCACCAGCCAAGGCCGCGAAACGTTCGATGCCACGCTTTATGCCGGCGTCCGGTTGTGGCAAGGCGCCCAATTGTGGATTGATCCGGAGCTTGACCAGGGCTTCGGACTAGCGGACACGCACGGAATTGCCGGCTTTAGCAGCGCGGAAGCTTACAAGGTTGGCGCGGATTATCCCTACGCGCGGTTGCAACGCGCGTTCATCCGCCAGACCATCGATCTCGGCGGCAAAAGCGACAAGGTCGATGCCGACGTCAATCAGTTCGCCGGCACGCAGACCGCCGATCGATTAGTGCTGACGTTCGGCAGGTTCTCCGTCGTCGATATTTTCGACACCAACAAATACGCCAATAACCCGAAGAGCGATTTTCTCAATTGGTCGCTGGTCAATGCCGGCACGTTCGACTACGCCGCCGACGGCTGGGCCTACACCTTGGGCGGCGCCGCCGAGTGGTATCAGGGCGACTGGACGCTGCGCGGGGGCCTGTTCGACCTATCAGCCACGCCCACCGGCGGAGTCAGTCCGAACGGCGTCAATCTCGATCCGACATTCGATCAATTCGAGCTCGTTGGCGAAGTCGAGCGGCGCTATGAGCTGTGGGGCGAGCCGGGCGCACTCAAGGTCACCGGCTTCCTCAATCGCGGCCGCGCCGGATATTTCGCTGATGCCATCGCGCTCGCCGCCATCACCGGAGGGTCGGCCGACATCAATGCGGTGCGCACTTACGACAGCAGGCCGGGCGTGAGCGTGAACCTGCAGCAACAGGTGTCGCAGGATTTGGGTGTGTTCGCGCGCGCCGGCTGGGCCGACGGCGACATCGAGCCCTGGGATTTCACCGATGTCGACCGCACGGTGTCGGTTGGCGCGTCGGTCTCTGGACGGCAATGGGGCCGGTCCGACGACACCGTCGGCATTGCCGGCGTGGTCAACAGGATTTCCGCCGAGCACGAAGTGTATCTCAATGACGGCGGCCTCGGCATCCTCGTCGGTGACGGCATGCTCCCGCATCCGGGGCCGGAGCAGATCCTCGAGACTTATTACAGCTACGCACTCTCCGACTCGGCGCATCTCACCGGCGATTATCAGTTCGTCGTCAATCCCGGTTATAACGAGGATCGCGGTCCGGTTTCCGTGTTCAGCGCACGTCTGCACTATCAGTTTTGAATCGCACGGTTACTGCGCGTTTCCCCGAATTCGCGGTTTCAGTGCAGTGGTCCTAAGCCATCGCGCTCGTCTCGAATCGGTTTCGACTCACCCGTTTTCACATCAAGGCGCTTTTGCACCGGCGGTTCAAGTCGATTCCACCAACCGCCGCCGAGGGCTTGGTATAGCGCCACCGTGTCGGCCAGCCGGGCGGCACGCGCCTGCACCACCTGAATATTTGCCTGCAGAAAACCCTGCTGCGCGGTCAGCAGAAGCAGAATGTTGGCATTGCCGGACTGCAATTGCTGCCGCGCAAGGTCGTAGCTGATCTTCGCGGCCCGCTCGAAGTCCATCGCAGCGCGCAGCACATCGGCGTCGTTCTGCAGAGCATGCAATGTGTCGGCGACGTTCTGCACGGCAGCAACGACCGTGCCGCGGTAGGTCCACGCCGCCGCCTGATAAGTGTCTCTCGCCTCTTTTAGCTGATGGTAAAGCGTGCCGGCGTCGAAAATCGTCTGTGTGGCGTTGCCGGCAAGTGTAAAAAACTCATTCTGCGGCGCGAGCAGAGCCTGCAACGCGGTGTTCATGAACCCGGCATCGGCATTGATCGTAAAGCTCGGTAGCATATTAGCGGTGGCGATCCCTATTTGCGCGCTGGCGGAGTGCAGTTGCTCCTCCGCCGCGCGCACGTCCGGCCGTTGTTCGATGAGCTGCGACGGTACACTCAATGGGAGATCGATCGGCAGGTGCAGGCTAGCGAGCCTGAACACCTCGCCCGGCCCTTCGCTGGGGTAACCGCCGGCGAGCGCCGCGAGCAGGTCGCGTTGCTGGGCAAGCGCCTTGCGAAGCGGCGGCAGCGTGGCCTTGGCCTGCGCCAGGGCTGCTTCCTGCGCAGCTACCTCGTTGCGGTTGGCGTAACCGGCGCTTAATTGCTGCCGCAGCGTTGCGAGCATTTTGGTATTGGCCGCGATGAGCCGATTTGTTGCCTCGATCTGCCCCCACAGCGACGCTTCGGTGATGGCTGCCACAGCGACATTCGCGGTGAGAGTGAGATAGGCGGCCTCGACCTGAAAGCGCTGGGTGTCGGCCAAGGCTTCGAGCGATTCGACCGTGCGCCGGTTCAGGCCCCAGACATCGAAGGTGTACGACACCATGACCTGGGCCGTATCGAGGTTGAATACGCTTGCCCCGGAAGAAGGCACTGGCGCGAGGGCGGCTGATGTCTGCTGCCGGGTTGGATTAAAGTTGGCCTGGACGAGCGGAAAGTACTTGCCCTGCTGCGCGTACACGGCCTGCCTTGCCGCGCGCAGTGTCGCCAACGCGGATTGGACGCTGGGATTATTTTGCAGCGCCTGCTCGATCAACGCGTTGAGCGCCGGCGACTTGAAAAGCTTCCACCATTCCTGCGGAATGTCACGGCCTTCGACCAGTCGTTGATCGCCGGACGCGAGCGGCTCCCGCGTGTAGCGCGTGATTTCCGGTGCTGCCGGTGGTGCGAAGTCCGGCCCAACCGCGCAGCTCGCCAGCATCATGACAGCCGCCAATTGGGCGGCGTTCGCAGCAAACACCCTGAGCGCCACGTAAGTCATCGCTGACCAAAACTGCTGCACGAACCCGACGCCGCTTGTAACCTTCATGCAAAGTGTAGCAATGGGTATAGAATGGCTGTTAAGGCCAAGCAGACGAGCCATTATTCCCGATCCACTGCGTATTGGCTGTGTCCGAGCGGCCACATGGGGAGAAAATCCGAGGCGCGGACAAAGAAACGGCGCTCGACGCATGGTGCAGCGAGCGCGATTTTGGTGCAAAAAATTGGGTAAGTCCCTCAAACGCTATCATAAATAGTTCATAAAGTGGATCGACTTGGCGGGCGCAATCAACGGCACCGCGTTCGCGCCGGATACGGGGGCTTATCGCGACCTCCGCCGCGAATCTCGATCGAGGGTCACGCAATGACGAACAACTGGGTCAGAGCGGCAGCCCTTTGCGTGCTCCTCGCCGTTGCAGTCATCGCTTTTTGGGCTTGGCGCATCGGCGGCGGGTCCCAAGGGGAACGCGATGCAGCGCCCCTGGCGCAGACTCAGCAGCCCGGCAGCCCGAGCGCCGCGGCGCCTGCAGCAAACACTCTCGAACTATCGGAGTCGCAACTCCAGTTTGTGAAGGTCGCGCCGATCGAGGAGCGCGACTTTCCCGTCGAGAAGGAGGCGGTGGGCAGCATCGATTTCGATGAGGACTTGGTGGTGCAGGTGTTTACGCCCTACCAGGGCAAGATCATCGCGCTGTTCGCCGAAGTCGGCGACGACGTGAAAAAGGGCCAAACCCTCTTCACCATCGACAGCCCCGATCTTCTGCAGGCCGAATCGACGCTGATTGCCGCAGCCGGCGTATTGGATTTGACCACGCGCAATCTGGCGCGGCTTCGCGGTCTATATGCGACACGGGCGGTCTCGGAGCACGACGTAGAGCAGGCCGCCTCCGACCAGCAGACGGCCGAAGGCAATCTGCGGGCAGCCCGTGACGCGGTGCGCATCTTCGGCAAGACCGACGCCGACATCGACAACATCATTGCCAAGCGGATCGCCGATCCAACGCTCGTCGTGCCCAGCCCGATCACCGGCCGCATCGTGGCCCGCAATGCGGCACCGGGGTTGCTGGTGCAGCCGGGGAGCGCCCCCGCGCCTTATACGGTCGCCAATATCGACACGATGTGGCTGTTGGCGAACGTCGCGGAGACGGACAGCCCGGCGTTTCAGGTCGGACAGCCGGAGCGGGTCAGGATCGACGCCTTTCCCGGACGCATCTTCGAGGCGCGCGTGACCACCGTGGGAGCGACGGTCGATCCCAGCAGCAGGCGCGTGCTGGTCCGCTCCGAGATCAAGGACCCGCAGCATGAATTGCGCTCGGGCATGTTTGCGAGCTTCATGATCGACGTCGGCGCTCCGATGCGCTCCCCCGCCATTCCGCTCGACGGCGTGGTGCGCGAGGGAGATGGGACGCAGACGATCTGGGTGACCACCGACCGCCGCCACTTCACGCGGCGAACGGTCAAAATCGGCGAGCAGTCCGACGGCTACCGGCAAATCCTGGAGAGCGTGCAGCCGGGCGAACTGGTCGCGACGGAGGGCGCCATCTTTCTTGACAACATGGCATCGATCACGGAGCCGCAATGAAGGCACAGAGGATCGATAATACTCGAATTCGAGGCGCGCAGTGCTGAAAGGCGTCCTGGCATTCGGCCTCACGCGGCGAGCAATCGTCCTGCTCAGCCTGCTGGTCTTCATCGGCGGTGGTCTGATTGCGTTCGCCAATCTGAATATCGAGGCCTATCCGGACCCGGCGCCGGTGATTCTGGAAATCACCGCGCAGGCGGCCGGCCTCTCCGCCGAGGAGATGGAGCGTTATTACACGATTCCCATGGAGATCGGCCTCTACACGACTCCCGGGGTGGCCACGATCCGCTCCACCTCGTTTTATGGCCTCTCATTCGTTCGTGTCACCTTCAATTATGGCGTCGATTATTACTTCGCCTATACGCAGGCAGCGCTTAGCTTGGAGCAGAATGTCAACCTGCCGGGTGGACAGGTGCCCTCCATTCAGCAGTCGAGCCTGACTGGCGAAGTCTTCCGCTATGAGGTGGTTGGTCCACCGCATTTCGGGCTTACCAACCTGCGCACGGTGCAGGATTGGATCGTCGCCCGCGGCCTATACACCGTTCCCGGGGTCGTTCAGGTAAACTCGTGGGGCGGCACGACCAAGCAATATGACGTGGATGTTGATCCTAGAAAACTCCAAGCGTATAATCTCACCGTTCCGCAGATCATTGCCGCGCTTGGCAACGCCAACATCAATGTGGGCGGCCGCGAGATCACGATCGGGCAGCAATCGGTCAACATCCGCGGCATCGGATTGTTCGACAGCGGGGGCGACGAGGACCTGACCCAGGGCTATCACGTCAGCGACATAGAAAACGTTGTTCTCGGACAATTCAACGGCGTTCCTGTTCAGATTAAGGACGTCGCCAAAGTATCGGTCGGCTATGTGCCGCGGCTCGGCATCGCCGGCCTGGATCACCAAAGCGACATCGTCATGTCGATCGTCGTCATGGGCCGCACGTTCCACACCAACGACGTCGTACCCCGCATCTCGGCCGAAATCCAAAAACTCAACACCGACGGCGAGCTGCCTCCAGGAGTGAAGATCGTTCCCTTTTACGACCGCAGGACGCTCGTCAATGTCACCACCCAGACGGTACTGCATAATCTGCTTTTCGGATGCACGCTGGTTTTCCTCATTCAGTGGATTTTTCTCGGCAACCTGCGCAGCGCCGTGATCGTCGGGGTCAATATTCCGTTCGCGCTGTTTTTCGCAGTCATCATCATGGTGATGACCAGTCAGGACGCAAACCTGCTGTCGGTCGGTGCCGTCGATTTCGGCATCATCGTCGATTCCGCGGTGATACTCGTCGAGAACGTTTTCCGGAATTTTCAGCTTGGTCCGAATGACCGGCAAGGTCTGCTCCAGCAGCTCGCTGCCGGCCGGTTCGGTACTGATCCGACGCACCCGGCCGAAGCGGCGATCGCCCGTGCCTGGACCGACCGGCTGCGACTCATCCTTGCCAGCGCGCTGCAGGTCGACAAGGCCATATTCTTTTCTGCGCTGATTACCGTCGCGGCCTTCGTGCCTTTGTTTACCATGCAAGGGGTGGAAGGACAGATTTTCAATCCCATGGCGCGAACTTACGGCCTGGCGCTCGCCGGCGCGCTGCTGTCGACTTTTACGGTCACCCCGGTATTGACGTCGTATTTGCTGCCGGAACGCGTAGCCGAGGCCGAGACGCTTTTCGTGCGCGCACTGCGCCGGGTTTACACCCCCACACTGCGCTGGGCACTGGACCGTCGCGTGACGATGCTTGTACTCGGCGCCGTGTTTCTCGCGACGACGGGATTGCTCACCTTGCGGCTGGGCAGCGAATTCCTCCCGCATTTGGAGGAAGGCAATTACTGGATTCGCGCATCCCTGCCGCCGACATCATCGCTGGAAGCCGGCGAACCGGTAGTGGCGAAGATACGCGAGATTCTGCTTCGCCACCCCGAGGTGCTGCACGTCGTTACCCAGCACGGACGGCCCGACAATGGCAGCGACGCTTCGCCCACTTCCAATGTCGAGATTTTCGTGCCGCTCAAACCGTACGACCAATGGCCGGTGGGTTTCAACAAGCCTGATCTCACCCGCGAATTGCAACAAGAGTTCGCTCAGGAATTGCCCGGCGTCGATTTCAACTTCTCTCAGTACATCGAGGACAATGTCGATGAGGCGCTCTCCGGCGTGAAGGGAGAGAATGCGGTGAAGATCGTCGGCCGCAACCTGGCGACGATGGAGCGGCTTGCCGCCGAGATCATGCATCAAATGCAGCAGGTCAAAGGCATCACCGACCTGGCGATTTTCCACGTGCTGGGCCAGCCGAATCTCGACATCAGGGTCGATCGCGCAAGGGCCGCGCGCTACGGGCTCAACAGCGGGGACGTCAATACGGTCATCCAGGCGGCGCTCGGCGGAGCGCAAGCCACCATGCTGCTCGAGGGCGACCGCCAATTCAGCGTCGTGGTGCGGTTGCCGGCTCATTATCGGGCCAGCATCAGCGCTATCCGCAACATCCAGGTCGCCTACCAGACCCCGGGTGGCGGCAATGCCTACATTCCATTGAGCGAACTGGCCGACATTTCGCTCGATACCGGGGCCTCCTACATCTATCACGAGTCAAGGGAGCGCTTTATTCCGGTAAAGTTCAGCGTCCGCGGCCGCGATCTCGGCGGGGCGGTTGCCGAGGCACAGCGCCGGATTGCCGAGAACGTGAAGCTGCCGCCCGGCTATCGTCTCGTCTGGGCCGGCGAGTTCGAGGATCTGCAGAGGGCGAAAGCGCGGCTTGCTGTCATTGTTCCGATCAGCCTGCTGCTGATCTTCGTGCTGTTGTACGCGCTGTTCAATTCGCTGCGCGACAGCCTGATGGCACTGGTCGGCATCCCGTTTGCCGTGGGCGGCGGCGTGCTGGCGCTCTATATTACCGGCACCGACTTCAGCATTTCCGCGGCAGTCGGATTCGTGTCCTTGTTCGGCGTCTCGGTGATGAACGGCATCCTGATGATGACCTACTATAACGAGGTAAGAGCGGGCGGATTGGGCGCGATCGACGCCATGTTCCACGCTGCGTCGCAGCGGATGCGGCCGATGCTGATGACGGCGCTATCGGCCTGTATCGGCCTCTTGCCGGCGGCGATCTCGAGCGGCATCGGCAGCCAGGTACAGCGGCCGCTGGCCATTGTCGTGGTCGGTGGCATGTTCCTCGGTCCGATTATTCTCCTCGTCGTCGTGCCAGCGCTGCTGATCATGCTGCTCGATCGCGAGGAGCGAATCGGGAGCAACGGGTCTGACGCACCACAAACCGGCGCATGAGCGGCAGATGACAAATAAACTCAGCTTGCGCACCGGTCGATCCCTTGTTGCGGCTGCTCTGTTGAGTATGGTGGCTTTGCCGGCAGTTTTTCCGGAAGCGTCATGCTACGCCAAAAATGGATCGGCATTGTCCCACTATGCGCCGGCGAACGGCAGGGCAAAAGCTGCACGAATTATTCTGCGCAACGCGATCGGCGTGCCGATTACGCCGCGAGAAACCATCCTACCCCAGGATGTTACGCCTATCGGTCTTCCGCAGACTCAGCCTTCCGTGAACCCGCCGGGCAGGATCATCATTTTTCCAACTCAGAGCTTCGGGGGAACGAAATTTACGCCTGCAAGCCCGGCATCGAAGGTGATGTACCGCGGCTCGATCAATGGATCGTCCGTGGCGACCCGCCTAGCGCCGTCCGGCTTAGGCGGACCGGCAAAGCCGGTCGGCGGGATCAACGGCATGTCCTTCGGTCGGAAGCGTTAAGCACCGTTCGATGTTTTGGAGACTCTCATGCTGTTCGTCTGCTCACGCTTTGATCTGTACTAAGGCGCGGTCCCGGGCATTGTAATTGAACTTGCGGTCGGATTTGATGACAAATGCTAGGAATCATGCCCATACGTCCGGCATCGGAGCGGATTGGCGCGGATGGAAACCTCTCAACCTTCATCCTCGACTGAAAAGACAGTGCCTGCCTTGCGGATCGCCGCGATCCTTCTGCGAGTCGCCTTCATTTGCACGCTAGTCCTCATTACGATTATCGTCAGTCTGCCGCAGAACGAGACCATCTGGACGATCTACGATACACCGCTCGATGTTGTTCGCGCGCTCTTGGGACTCGCCGTTTGCATCTGGCTGGGTTTCCAGCTCTTCAAAGGGCCTCGAGACGCCCACGGTTATCGAACCTGGCTCTATCTCGGACTCGCCGCCGTTCCCTTCGCGCTGATCTGCTTAATTGCCCTTTGGTGATGCAAAGTACGTTCTTACTTGGCGCCCACGTGCATCATCTGTTTTGAGTGACCTTTCTAAGGGGAACGCACAATGAATATCCTGCAAGGAACCAATTTCACTTTTCTCGGCCCGAGAATCGCCGGGAAGGTCCGCGATATCTACGAACGCAACGGCAAGCTGGTGCTCGTCACCACCGATCGGCATTCTTCGTTCGATCGCATCATCGCGCACATTCCCTGGAAGGGGCAGGTGCTCAATCAAGTAAGCGCCTGGTGGTTCGACAAGACTACGGACATCGTATCGAATCACGTGCTCGCGATCCCCGATCCGAATGTCACCATCGCCAAAAAATGCTCGATGCTACCAATCGAGGCGGTCGTGCGCGGCTACCTGACCGGCGTTACCGATACCGCGGCGTGGACCAGATATGCGGCTGGTCAGCGCAACTTCGGCGGCATCGTGCTGCCCAACGGCATGCGCAAGAACCAGAAACTGCCGCAGCCGATTTTCGATCCGACGACAAAGGAGGCCCAACACGACCGAGTGCTCTCGCCGGAACAAATGATCGCCGAGGGCTTTATCACGCAAGATCTGTTCGAACGGGTCAAAGCGACCGCGCTTGCGCTCTTTACCCGCGGGCAGGAACTTGCGGCGCGCAATGGCCTCATCCTGGTCGACACCAAATACGAATTCGGCATTGATGCGGATGGCGCGCTGGTGCTGATCGATGAAATTCATACGCCGGATTCATCGCGGTACTGGCAGCTCGATTCCTACGCGATGCGCTTGGCCGCGGGCGAGGAACCGCAATATTTCGACAAGGAATTTCTGCGGTTGTGGTTTCGCGACCATTGCGACCCCTATCAGGACGCCACGCTACCACCGGCACCGCCGGAGCTCGTGCAAGAACTCTCACGTCGTTACATAGCGATGTTCGAGCAGATTACCGGGACGGAATTCGAATACGGTGAGACCCCGATCCTGCTGCGGATCGAAAAGAATCTGAAGGCGTGTAGCCTGTGACGCACCCCACCATCGCTCAGGCAAGCCTGAGCAGTCTTTATACGATTCCTATACGATTGCGCGCGCGGCCCTCTCGAATTCCTACACCAATAGTGACACTTAAACCGGCGGCAGGCGACATTTTGCGCGCTTTGGCCTGGGTCGAGGTCCGTGCCGCTTATAGCCGTCTTTTAAAATCCGCCGCGCCTTTTGTCCGGAGCATCCCATGTTGGACGTCGTCATGCTGGCGATTGGTTTTGCGTTCTTCGCTATCTCAATCGCCTACGTCTACGCCTGCGATCAGCTATGAGGGAGCCATCATGATTTTTGACTATTCGCTCGCCGGCCTCGTGACGGCGGGACTGCTTGTCTATCTGGTTTACGCGCTGCTCAAACCCGAGCTGTTTTGAAGGGACGACGACCATGACCGTGATCGGTTGGGCCCAGATACTGATTTATTGTGCGATCATTATCGCGATCACGCCGATTCTCGGCGGCTACATGACGCGCGTGTTTAACGGCGACCGCACGTTTCTTTCACCAATACTGCGGCCGGTTGAAATCGTGATCTATAAGATCAGCGGCATTGACGAGCGTCAAGAACAGCACGCAGTGACCTATACGATCGGAATGCTGCTGTTTCACGTCGGCGGCTTTCTTATCCTTTACATCTTGATGCGGGTACAGGCGGCGCTGCCGTTCAATCCGGCGGGACAGAGTGCGGTTACTCCCGACTTGTCTTTCAACACAGCGGTCAGTTTCATCACCAACACCAACTGGCAGAATTACGGCGGCGAAAGCACGATGTCCTACCTCGTGCAGATGCTCGGACTGACGCATCAGAACTATTTGTCGGCGGCTACCGGCATCGCGCTGGCGATGGCGCTGATTCGCGGTTTCGCCCGCCATTCGGTGCGCACCGTCGGCAATTTCTGGGTCGACGTTACCCGCTGCACACTCTACGTCCTCATCCCAATTTGCGTGCCTTACGCGCTATTCCTGGTGTGGCAGGGAGTTCCGCAGACTCTGGGACCGTACGTCGATTCGACGACGCTCGAAGGCATGAAACAGACCATTGCGCTGGGTCCGGTCGCTTCGCAGGAGGCGATCAAAATGCTCGGCACCAATGGCGGCGGCTTCTTCAACGCCAACAGCGCGCACCCGTTCGAGAACCC
>JASHRW010000006.1 GCA_030037065.1 Xanthobacteraceae bacterium | reverse complement strand
CTCGTCGGCAGCATTTCGGCACTCAACGAATCCGAATACGGCCATCTGCTTCTGATCAAGCTTGCACTGTTTGTGTGTATGGTCGCAATTGCAGCGTTCAATTGGTCGCGGCTGACACCCAATCTGGTCCAGAATGCCGATGCTACCGCCGCGCATCGGGCGCGGCGGCAGCTCTGGCGCAATGCGGCGATCGAGGCATGCCTCGGCGCCGGCATCATCGGCATCGTCGCCGTGTTGGGCATCCTGCCGCCCGCGAGCCACGCCAATCACCATGCAATCGAAGGCACCATTCCCGCCGACGCGTCCTTCCAACACATTCACGGCGAAGGCGGCATGGCGGACGTGACCATCGAGCCGGGCCGCGTGGGGACCGCGAGCGTCACCATTCATCTTCTGAACGACGATCTTGAAACGCTTCCCGCTCAGACGGTCACGCTGACACTGATCGCGCCTTCGCCGGGTGGCAAGCCGATCACGCGCTCGGCCCTCCAGGACGCCGACGGCGAGTGGCATGTCGACGGGATCGATCTTCCTGAACCGGGTAATTGGACGGTGACGGTCGACGCGAACCTCAGCATCAACAAACAACTGGTGCTTACAGCTCCGATCGAGATCGCTCCTAGATGACAAATGTCAAAATCACGCACGCTTCGAACTCCGGCTTTTCGTTGGTCGAAGCAATGGCTGCTCCCTAAGTTCACTATAGCTGCGCGATATTTTATCGCGTACACGACGGCGGATGCCCATGGTAATCTAACGATCGATGTTCGGCCTGCGAAAATTCATACAATTCGGACGGTCGAGCCGTTTGCTTGCCCTTTGGATTGCCTATTCGCTTGCAATCCAGGCTCTGATGGCAAGCGTCGGGATCGGCATGTCAGCTTTTGCGGCATCCGACGCCGACGGCTTTGACATTTGTGGTCGTGCTTCGGCAGGCGCCCCGCAGTCCGGTGATCACCAAAATCCCAATCCCTCGCCGTCCTGTCCATTTTGCTTCGTTGCCGTTCAAAGCGCGGGTCACATTGCGTTAGCGGGCGTGACCCCGGCATTCCCGGTCTATACTGGCCTGCTGCTCGCGCCGGTATCGGATCGAACCGTTAATCGGACGTTTATTCCGCAGTTCCGCCGCACCCTCGGCGATCCGCGCGCTCCCCCTGCCATCTCCGTCTGACGCTCGAACACACTCCGCCGTGGCGGAGCCAAGATCACGCGTTTATCGGAGAACATCATGCGTTCCCTATACACACTCGCCTTTGTAGCCGTACTCGTCGTCTTTGCTTCTGGCGTCCCCGCTCGCGCAGGCGGCCCTTCGACGATTACAGTTGAACAACCTTGGGCTCGCGCGACGCCCGCAGGCGCCATGACCGGCGCCGTGTACATGACGCTGCAAAACAAATCCGACAGTCCTGATCGCCTCGCCGCCGCGTCATCCGACGTCGCCGCCAAGGTGCAAATTCACCAAATGGCAGTTGTGAACGGTGTCATGCAGATGCGCCAGTTGGTTAATGGGCTGTCGATTCCGGCTTCCGGATCGGTAACGCTGAAGCCCGGCAGCTACCATGTGATGCTGATCGGACTGAAGAAACAGCTCATAGCAGGCGAAACCATTCCGCTTACGCTCACCTTCGCAAAGGCTGGGAATATTTCCGTTACAGTCCCGATACAAGCGATGGGATCAAACCCGAGCGGTAAGGGTGGTATGGGCAAGATGGAGATGAAGTGATGCGGGCGCGCCACTGGATTGTTATGGTAACGGCCGGTGTTGCGGGTTTTGCCGTCGTCGCGCTGGCGATCGCACTCGTGGTGGCTCCGCAACAAACCGAGCGCACTACTGGCATTGCCGCTATCGGCGGCCCGTTCACGTTGGTCGACGATACCGGCGCAACCGTCACCGAGAAGACGCTTGCCGGCAAGCCATACGCCATCTACTTCGGTTACACATATTGCCCGGAAGTGTGCCCGACGACGTTGTTTGACTTGTCGCGCTGGATCAAAGAGCTCGGACCGGATGCCGACAAACTCAATTATGTGTTCGTGACCATCGATCCCGAGCGAGACACGCCGAAGCTGATGCGCGCCTACCTGTCATCGTTCGATAAGCGCATTCGCGGTTTCACCGGCACGCCGGAACAGATTGCCACGATCGCGAAGGAGTATCGTGTCTACTACAGGAAAATTCCCACCAGCGACGGCAGTTATCTCATGGATCATTCAGCTATGATCTATCTGATGGATGCTCGAGGGAAATTCGACACGATCATAGCGTACCAGGAGAAGGACACCACGGCCCTCGCCAAGCTTCGGAAGCTTGTGGCGATGGCCCCCACATCGTGACCTAGGCCGTTGCCGGAGCGGAGCGATCTTGGCGCGCAACGCTCCGGCAACGCACAGAACCGTCCGAAGTTCG
This sequence comes from Xanthobacteraceae bacterium, assembly GCA_030037065.1. Taxonomy (GTDB): domain Bacteria; phylum Pseudomonadota; class Alphaproteobacteria; order Rhizobiales; family Xanthobacteraceae; genus BOG-931. Next base: position 1,562 of record JASHRW010000006.1, on the reverse strand, counting down.
ACCGAGCTAAATCAGCAACAACCCGAGCGCCAACGCGCCGGCGGCGAAACAATAATAAGCGAAGGGATCGAGCGCGTCGAAATCGTGCTTGCGGAAATAATGCATGAGGAACGCGATGCTGGCGTAGGCAGTGACGCCGGCGACCAGGCAGGCGAGGAGAGTAGGCATCTGCCAAGCGGCGCCGGAATGCAGGAATTTCGGCGCTTCGTGCACCGTGGCAGCGACAATGATCGGCGTACCGAGGAGAAACGAGAAGCGCGCAGCAGCGGCGTGGTCGTGGCCCGCAGCAAGCGCCGCGGCCAAAGTGACGCCGGAGCGGGACATTCCCGGGATGAAGGCGAGGCATTGCGCGAGCCCGATGCCGACGGCGCTCTTTAGGTTCATTGCTTCGAGCGGACGAGTGCCGCGCGATTTGAGCCGTTCGGCGATCAACAGGACAAGACCGTTGACGATGAGGAAAGCGGCGGCCAACAGCGGCTGGGCGAACTCCGCGCGCACCACCTTTTCCAGCACCGCCCCGACCACCAGCGCCGGAACCGTCGCCGCACAGACATAGAGAAATATCCGGCGCTCGTCCTTGCCGGCGGGGTCGCGAAAATTCATCACCGCCGCCGCGAAGGCGGCCCAGTCACGCCAGAAATACAACAGCAGCGCGACCGCGGTGCCGAAGTGGATAGCCACCAGAAACGGCAGAAACTCCGGCGATCGCAGATCGACGTTCCAGTGCAGCACGGCCGGAACGAGCACCGCATGGCCGAGACTTGAGACCGGAAAAAGCTCGGTGACCCCCTGCAACAGCGCGAGCAGCGTGGCGGTAACGAGTTCCATGTTTCACCTGGCGGTCCTGTCCGTTCGAGGACGGCATCCCTGCAGATTCGGCGCAAAATTGAAAGTGCGGCGGCGCGCCGAAAAGGCCGACTGGGCTGCAACTATCAGGCCTTACTGTGGCCGGGCTGGGCCGGCCGGCCCGATGCGGACAATTTTAATCAATCGCGGAGCCAAGTCGGCTTCTATCCGATTTCGCTGACAATTTTATTCAATCTTTGAATCAAGCTGCTCTTATATTCGATCTTTTTCTCATTAAACTTGCCACGCCATCGTAGCGGCGAAGAAAAATCTTTGTGCGATGGGTGATCCCAACAAAAAGGGTTGGGGTCAAACATGGTTGAGTTGCCGCGTAACGGGTTTCGTCGTGCTGCCGCGTCGGTAGTCGTCGTTCTTCTCTACTTGGGCGTTGCCACCGTCGCCGCCAGCGCATCGGAGAAATATATTACGCTCGGTCCGCGCACGCAGATGCCGCCGATCGGCTGGACTCAGTTTTGCGACACATACAAGGGCGTGTGCGACACCAAGCCGTTGTCGCCCGTCGATGTCGTGCTTGATGAAAAAGCCTGGAACGCCCTCAAGCAGGTAAATAATTGGGTTAACCACAACATCAAGCCGGAAACCGACATGGATCATTACGGCATGATCCAATGGTGGCGCTATCCCGACGACGGCGCCGGCGCCTGTCACAGCTATGCTCTGCTCAAGCGCCGCCTGCTCATGCAGGCAGGTTGGCC
>JASHRW010000241.1 GCA_030037065.1 Xanthobacteraceae bacterium | reverse complement strand
GTGGTGTAGTCGAGCGGCACCTCGGTCTCGACGCCGAGCGCACGCACCAGGGTATTGGAGCGGCCGGCGCCGGTGCTCTCACGCACGTGATCGATGGTCAGGCAGACCAGACGGTCGTCACGCAGCCGATACGCGCGCGTGTCGCCGACGTGCAGGATGTGGGCGACACGCCCGCGCAAAACGAGCGCCGTGAACGTACATCCCATGCCGGCGAGATTGGGGTCGCGCCGGCCTTGCCCGTAAATCCAGCTGTTGAGCGAATTGAGGATCTGTGCGCCCGCGCGACGGACTTCCATGGTTTCCGGCAGATCGCACAAGCCGTCGAGAAAACCACGCACCGCCATTTCGGCGGCCACACGCCCACCCTTGGCGCCGCCAATTCCGTCGGCAATCGCCGTTATGATGTCGCGGCGTGGTTGCGGCAACTCCAGACCGAAGACAGCGCCGGCAAAATCCTCGTTGCGCTCGCGCGGCCCGATTTCCGAGGCGAACCCGACGGTCGCCTTAACGCCGGGCAAGCGCTCGGCCATCACAGCGGCTCCAACATTCGCAGCGTGACGACGCCGACTTCAGTGATCCAGCTTGCATTGATCATGAAGGAAATTGCCACCGGTAGCCGACACAAGGGTTACCGTGAGCTTTCCGGATTTACGATCAAGCACGTAGTACCAGCCGTTGGTCGCGTCGCGCCACGAAATCGTTCCGTCATCGATCTCTGCAGGATTGGAATCCACAGTGCGCCGATCATAGTCAATCTTAATCTGCCAGATCGCGCCGCTATATGGATTGGTGCAAGCGACTGCGATCTCGCCGTGCTGCGGCTCGGCGTCGGCCACAACGCCGACCGCGACAGTGATCGCAAACGAGATCGCCGCTCCCAGTAAGCGCGCCGGAACCAAAGTCGAGAATGACCTGCTGCCTCTCTTATAGGCAACTGCAGACTTTTTCATCATCACCGACTACTGAGCTGCGGTTTTTGCGGGGAAACGCATCGCGTCGATCTTGGATTAACTGGCATAACTTTTGCGATCGCTCAACCGCTCACCTGTGTGCCACTGGCCCACAGCAGGCATTCGCTCACCCGCGTGCATTCGCGCACAAAGGGCATTTTTGGGGGAAGGCACATGGTACCTATGGATCTCGTAGCGTCGCCGAAGTGGTTGGATACCGGCGATAATGCTTGGCAGCTCGCCGCGGCAACGTTCGTCGGCCTGCAAAGCATTCCCGGTCTGACGGTTCTCTACGGCGGCATCGTCAAGAAGAAATGGGCGATCAACTCCGCCTTCATGTCGATGTACGCTTTCGCATCGGTGCTCGTCGTCTGGGTGCTGTTCGACTACAACATGGCGTTCGGGCCGCAATGGTTTCCATTCCTCGGCAAGCCGATGTTGGCGCTGTCCTCGATCTTCACGACCGGCCAAGCGACCATACCGGCCGCAGCATCGGGCATGCCGCCGCTTGCCTTCCCGATGGCGACGTTGATGTTCTTCCAGTTCGTGTTCGCCGCCATCACCGTGATCATCCTCGCCGGTTCGCTGCTTGGCCGCATGAACTTCACGGCATGGATGATCTTCTGCCCGGTCTGGATGACGCTGGTCTACACGGTCGGAGCATTCAGCCTGTGGGGCGGCGGCTGGCTCGCCAGTATGGGTGTAGCGGACTTCTCGGGCGGCTACGTCATCCATCTTGCCGCCGGCGTGTCGGGCTTCACGGCTGCCGCAGTGATTGGTCCACGACTACAGGCCGATCGCGACCACTTCCCGCCGAATAGTCTACTGGTCACGCTCGTCGGCGCCGGAATTCTGTGGCTGGGCTGGAACGGTTTCAACGGCGGCGATCCGTACTTTGCCAACGCCGATGCCGGCGCCGCGGTGATGAACACCAACACTGCGACCGCGGTCGCGCTGCTGGTGTGGACGCTGATGGACAAGATGGCCTATGGCAAGCCGTCGGTGCTCGGCGCCGTCAACGGCATGATCGCGGGACTCGTGGCGATCACTCCCTCCGCCGGCTATGTGAACGGCTTGGGCGCGATCATCGTCGGCATCGTGGCCGGCATCATCCCGTGGTTCGCCATGAACAAATTCCAGAAACTACGCTTCATGACGAAAGTCGACGACACGCTCAGCGTATTCTCCACTCATGGTGTGGCCGGCCTCACCGGCGGACTGCTGGTCGGCCTGCTTGCCGATCCGGCCATGCTGCAATACATCGGCACCGGCACGAACGCGCCTGGCGTCAACGTGACCGGCTTGTTCTACGGCGACACCGGTCATCAGCTGCTGATGCAGGTCTATGGCGCGGCATTCATCATCGCGTACAACGCGATCGCAACCTTCATCATCCTCAAGGTCATCGGCCTCATCGTGCCGCTGCGCATGGACGAGGCGACGCTGAAGGTAGGCGACGACGCGGTTCACGGTGAAACCGCCTACGCGATCGGCGTGGAGGGCGAATAATCGACCTGCGCGGCATCGACCGCGCCGCTCAACATCGCCGGCGAGCGCTATCCGCTCGCCAGCACCGGGACCGCGCTCTCTCCTCAGGCGCGGGCCCGCGGCGGCCCCAACCTCCGGGGCCGCTTTTTTGTTTGACTGTGCTTTCATTTGCCGCTCGATGGGCGAGCCGCGCGGGTCAATCAAGATTCACTGGCAGGTATCGCCCGCATGCGGCAACACCGGCGCGTACCATTTTTGAATCACCGAAAGCAGCGACGCCGCATGGGGATTGGTATCGAGAAAATATTGCTGCCGTTCGCGGGGCAAGCCGCCGCGCGGCAGTTCCTTACCGGCCTCATCGATTAACGCCTGACAGTGCGGCGGAAGCTGCCACAGCCGGGCGGTCTTGTCGTAGGACGCGCTGACCACGCGCTTTCCGTCGGGAGAAAAGCTTGCGAAGGTCACTCTGCCTTCATGTCCATGCAGCACGAGGATCATCTGACCCGTAAAGGCATTCCATAGGCGCACTGTGCGATCCCAGGAGGCTGTGACCAGACGCTTTCCGTCGGCGGAGAAGGCGGCGGTAATGACCCAATTGTCGTGCCCGCGGAATGTGACGAGCGACGCTCCGGTTTCCGCATCCCAGACCCGAGCGGTATCGTCCCAGGACGCGGTGGCGATCCGCCTGCCATTGGGCGAGAACACGGCGGAGTTGATCCGGCCGTGATGGCCCTGCAGAAGCAGAAGCTGCGCGCCCGTTGCGGCATCCCACACGCGTGCTGTCGCGTCGTAGGAACCGGTGACCACGCGCTTGCCATCGGGTGAGAATGACGCCGAGGTTACCCAGTCAGTGTGGCCGCGCAGGACGGTAACTTTGGTTCCTGACTGCGCGTCCCAAATCGTCGCGGTGTGATCGGTCGAGGTAGTGACGACGCGCTTGCCGTCGGGCGAAAAAGCCGCCGAATCGACCCGGTCGTCGTTCGGCAACACCAGGAGCAGCTTGCCGGTATGGGCGTCCCAGATGCGGGCAGTCTTGTCGTCGGAGGCGGTTACCACGCGGCTGCCGTCGGGCGAGAAGGCAACTGTCCAGACGGTGTCGGTATGGCCGGGCAAAACGAGGAGCTGCGCGCCGGTCCGGGCATCCCAAATTCGCGCCGTCCTATCGAACGAGGCGGTGGCGATGCGTGAACCGTCGGGCGAGAAGATCGCGGAATTCACCGGTGCCGTGTGGCCCTTGAGAACTCCGTCGGCGGCCTCTGTGCGCATCTTCCATAATCTTGCGGTCGCATCGGCGGAAGCTGTGAGCACCTGTTCGCCGTTCGGCGAGAAGACCGCCGTGGTGACGATATTTTCATGACCGCGCAACACGGCGATCGGCTCACCGGTCGCGGCGTCCCAGAGGCGACTTGTTCCATCGTCGGACGCCGTCACGACGTGCGTTCCGTCGGGCGAAAACACCGCTGAATTGACCCAGTTCTCGTGCCCTTTCAGCACGGCGATGACCACTCCGGATTTGACGTCCCAGATGCGCGCGGTCTTATCCTCCGACGCGGTCACCACGCGCGCGCCGTCAGGCGAAAACGAAGCGGACCAGACCCGACCATCATGCGGCCCAAGCACGGCCATTGCCGCACCGGTAGTTGCGTCCCACAATCGCGCCGTCTTGTCCCAGGATGCAGTGACCACCCGCGTGCCGTCAGGCGAGAACGCCGCGCAATTGACGAACCCTTGGTGGCCTCTAAGCGTCATCAACAACGTGCCGTTGGCCGCGTCCCACAGCCGAGCCGTCTTGTCAGTAGATGCTGTGAGCACGCGCTTGCCGTCCGGCGAGAACACCGCGGAATTGATCAATCCGTCATGGCCTCGCAACACAGCGATCTGCTTGCCGCTCGCGGCATCCCAAACACGCGCTGTCTTGTCATCGGAAGACGTAACGATACGCGCGCCGTCAGGAGAGAACACGGCCGAATTGACCGCATCGGTATGACCGCTGAGCACCGCGACCAAAGCGCCGGTCGTAGCGTTCCATACCCGAGCAGTATCGTCCGCCGACGCTGTGACCACGCGCGCGCCATCGGGGGAAAACTCCGCCGAATTGACCATCGCGTTATGACCGGAAAGCACGGCAATGACTGCACCGCTGGCGACGTCCCAAATTCTCGCCGAATTGTCGGCAGATGCCGTCACTGCGCGCCTGCCGTCCGGAGAGTACGCGGCCATCACGACAGCCGCTCCATGTCCACGCAAAATAAGGCTCTCGCGGCGGTTGGCGAACGCGTCCTCGAGCGCGTCCTCGGCATCGTTGATGAACGGACGATCGGGATCAGCGATGTTTTTCGGCAGACCGGCGAGCGCCAGAATCATTCCCAAAGTCGCATTGCCATTATCGGTAGCGGCACGTGCGTCGCGCGCCAGGAACTGCGATTGGGCAATCATCGCCTGATCGCGCTGTATCTCGGCAAGATAAAGCGCCGCGAATGAAGCGGCGGCGAGCCCGGCAAGACAGATCATGACGACCGCAGCAACGGCCCAGCGCCTTCGTGCGGCAGCTCTGGCCGCCGCATAGGATCGCGCGATGAAGGAGCGCAGCTCGGAACTGAGGTCGTCGCCCCAGCGCTTCTCCAGGTCGACGGCATTCGCTAGGTCAGGATCGTGCAGCAGCAACTGGTGCCGCGACAACCCCGCCGCATTCAGCCAGCGCGCATGTTGCCGTTCGATGAGGCTCCTGGTTTCCAGGTCGCGCCGGTCCGCAGCGAGCTGATCTTTCGCCCGCTTCCAGCCACTGATGAGAGCTTCGTGCGCGAGGCGCACGGTCGGGACTGTACCTTCAGTCGAGACGACCAAAAGCCGCGCCGCGGTGAGCGCTTCGACCAAGTCACGGGCGCTGCTTCCAGGCGAAAAAAGTTCGAGCGGCACGGCGCGCGCGACCGCGAGCCCCTCGCTGCCCGGCGAGACCGTCGCCAGCGATCGCAGCATGCGCGGCAAGGCCTTGCGCGTCTCTTCCGGCAGCGCCGAAACGACATCGTCGGCGCGCTTGCTGATCGCGCCTTCGAGACCGCCCAGGTTTTCGTAGGTTGAATGGCGCAACATGCGGCCGCCACCCGCCTGCACATCGGCGACATAGAGCGCGTCGAGCGTGAAGGAGAGCAGCGGCAGCACACCAGGTTCGGACGCGGCATCTTGTGCCAGCACGGCGTCGAGACCGAGTCCGGCTTTCTCATGAACATCGAAGGTAAGACCGGCAACGAGCGCCGGATTGCGGATCATCTCCACGATCTCGGCTCGTGAGGGAGCAGCAACGTCGATGCGGCCATGCCCCTCGCAAAGCGCAACGAGTTCGGGAATTTCAGCGGCGCGATGCCAAAAATCCGAGCGGATGGTGGCAACGACCCAAACCGAACCGGAACGTGCCAAACCACCGAGCAACCGGATGAAAAGCGGCCGGTCGGCAGCCGGAATGCCGGTGATGGTGAAAAGCTCTTCGAGTTGATCGATGACCAAGATAAGCTTTGCGTTCTCGTAAGCGAGAATTTGGCCCGCGGCACGGGCGACTTCAGTGACCCGGCCAAGCGCGCCATTGAAAATAAAGCCAGGTTCGTCCGGCGCACTGCGGAGGTATTTTGCCAAATCCGCCGCCGACTGCCCGGGGCCAAGAAGTTCGCAAAGCCCGACCTCGCCGTTCGATGGCTGCCGAGTGAGCGCCTCCACCAGCCCTAGGAACACGTCGTTGCCGCCCTCGCTCGGCCGGTACGTCAAACGGCGCAGAAAGGCGGCGCCTTGAATGCGCTGCGGTTTCGTCAGCCGTGGCACCAATCCAGCCTTAATCAGCGATGATTTGCCCGAACCGCTGGCACCCGAAACCAGCAAAAAACTGGTTCCGTTGCGCGCCTGTACGGCGAGTTGTTCGGTGGCCTTGGTGACCAGGGCTTCGCGGCCGAAATAAATCGCCGCATGCTCGAATTCGTAGGCCTCAAGCCCACGAAACGGCGACTTGAGCCAAATCGGAGCATCCGCCGCAATCTGGGGAGCACCCAGATCCTTGATCCGCCGCTCGATAAGCTTGCGCAAAGAGCGTTCGAGACGTTCGGCAAACTCTTCCAGTGTTCGATAGGTTTCGTAGGCTGACAAAAATACGCCGCGATCAACAAAGTGGCGGGTCCAAAACTCGTTGAGTGCGATCAGTTGGGCGACGCTTCTCGCCTGCTCGTCCGGATCATGGGTGGCGATTGGCGCTGGGCTGACATTGCGAAACGCAAGGATATCGGGCGCGCCCTTTTCGCGCGCCACCCTAAGCGCCTCTTCGTATTCCCATTCCGTACCCGTCACCGGCGCCCGGCCGTCGATGCCCGTATAGGCCCGCATGCGGGTTTCCTTTGGTAGCTGCGTGCCGAGCCGCGACCAAAGAATCAAAATGACGATGTCAAACGCACTCGGCGGCTCGATGGCGTCCTGAAATGTACCGGAGGCGAGCATCGGCTCGTGTTCCCACCGATATGTTTCGATCGTAAAAAAGCGGCCATAATCCTGGGCCAGCCGATCGATCACGAGATCGGTCCGCAGCCGCTCGTCCGGCACGTCCCCCGGGGAAGACACGAATACCTTCAGACGCTGTGGCATTTTGATTCCGGTCCCAGGCGGCAGACTTACGCATGTTTGCCATGCAAATCGCAAGCATTTCCGGTTGTATGGCGCGGCCCGAAAGACCCGCACGTTGAATCGAATCTACAAGTCGCCTGCGGTCCAATTTGGCATGGATTAGCGCCGCAAGCTCTTGCTTTTGAAGCCCCGTTCGTTCAATGACAATTCGACGACAGCAAATCAGGGCGGCTGTGGGTCGAAAACAAATGACGATCGAGAGCGCCTCGCGCTTGCAGCGCCTCGGAAGTCAAGCGCTGCTGTCGCTTGTCGGCCTTCCGTCCCTTCTTCTTCTCGCAACCGCCGCGTTGGCCGCGCCGACCTTCCAGCGCAACGTCGACATGAAGGGCTTCGACTATACAAATTTCGACCTGCCGCGGCCGAGCGCGCGCTTATGTCAAGACGCGTGCCTCAATGACGACCGTTGCCGCGCGTGGACTTTCGTGCGGCCTAACCAATTCGGGCCCCGTGCAACATGCTGGCTGAAATCAAAGATTCCAGAAGGCCAAGCCAGCACCTGCTGTGACTCGGGGACCCGGTGAGGATGCATTTCGTCGTTTTAGGGGGGCGCGATCCGGCCGACGCGGATACCTGGTCCGGCACTCCACACAAGCTGGTCGAAACCTTGCGCGGCGCCGGCCATAAAGTAACGACTATCGGACCGCTGCCGCCGATCGAGCGCGGCTGGGCGCGGACAAAATTATGGTACTACCGCCACCTCCGCGGACGCGATTATGTCACGATCCGCGATCCGGCAGTGAGCCGCGGGCGCGCACCGTACGCGAACCAATTGTTGCGCGAGCAGCACAATGTCGATGCCGTACTCACCTTCCACCCGGCAGACGCCGCTTACCTTGAGCGTCGGACGCCATTGATTTTCATTCACGATGCGACTTGGCATCAGTTGCTTGACTTCTATCCTCGCTATGCCCGGCGGAAACTGCCCAAAGAGACGATTGAGGGAGGCTATCAGCTCGATCGGGCGGCGATCAAAAATTGCGATGCCGCAATCTATTCCTCCTCCTGGTCGGCAAACAGCGTCATCTCTGATTACGGATTGAGCGGCGGCAAACTCACGGTCCATCCTTTTGGCGCCAACTTGCCGGCACCCCGCGAGGCTGATCTGCGTCGCTCAATCGGTCAGCGCGGCTGGGGGCCATGCCGCCTTTTGTTCGTTGGTGTCGACTGGGAACGCAAGGGAGGCGACATCGCCGTTGCCATCGTGCGGCAATTACGCGATCGAGGCGTCGCCGCCGAATTGCAAGTGGTTGGCTGCGATCTTCCGACCGACCAGCGCGACGTAGCGCGTGGTATGGGCTTCTTATCCAAGAAAGAACCGATTCAAGCCGCGCGGCTCGTCCAAATGTTTGGCGAAGCCGATTTTCTCCTGTTGCCGACGCGCGCCGACTGCACACCCATCGTGCTGAGCGAGGCGGCGGCCAATGGCTTGCCGGTCGTGGTTGCAAAAGTCGGTGGCATCGGCGAGATCGTGCCACCCGGCAGCTGGGGGCTTGCGCTCGAACCGGGCGCATCCGCGGCCAAATATGCGGACTGGATCCAAGAGGCCTATGCCGACCGGGACGCTTACAAGCGCATGGCATGGGCGGCGCGGCGCGCCTATGATGAATGCCTCAACTGGGAGTCCTACTGCCGCCATCTGGTCGCGGTTGTGAAAGTGCTATCCCCGGCCTCCCTCCAGCAGCCGGCGATGTCGAGCGCAAGCGAACCGACACGCGGCGTTGCAGAGACGGCGTTGCAATCTGCGCCTTGGCAACCGATTTTGAGCGAAGGCACTTCGGATACTTAATTACCGCTCCAGGGGCTCAATGCGGCAATGTCCATCTTTGCCAATTCCGACATCAATCGACTGGCCGCGCATAGCACGTTGCACCGGCTTGCCTGGGGCGGCTCGGGAGTTTTTTTCGGAATTTTTTTGTTGCGCCAGGGCCTGTCGCCGCCCGCAATCTTCGTCGCATTCAGCTGCATCTACGCACTGCGTTTCGTGGCACGGCCGCTTGTCGGCTGGGTCGGACCGATCGTCGGCTTGCGCCGCGCTTTGATCCTCGGGACCTTGCTGCAAGGAGCACAGTATCCGCTGCTTGCGCTGGTGCACGGAATGGGATTTCCACTCATCCTGTTTTGTGCGTCCTCCGGAGTCGGCGCGGCGTTCTATTTCACCTGTTATCATGCCTTGTTTGCCGCGCTCGGCGACGCCGAACGCCGCGGCAGCCAAGTCGGCGGCCGTCAGATCCTCAGCGCCGCCGCCGCCGTGATAGGCCCCGCGATCGGAGGCGTTTTGCTAACAAGCGCCGGTCCATGGGTGACGTTTGGTACGGCTGCCGCCACTGAAGCCGCAGCCATCATTCCGCTCATCGGCATCGGCGAGCCGCCGGTCGAACGGACCCCGCCGCAGGGCAGTTATGTGTCGGCACGAAAAGGCGTGCTGCTGTTTATTACTGACGGCTGGATCAGCGGCGGCTCGATTCTCGCTTGGACCATTATCATGTTCGAGTCGCTTGATAAGCGCTTCGACGCATTCGGCGGAACGATGGCGGCAGCAGCACTGACAGGCGCTATTGCCGGTTGGATACTCGGACGGTTCATCGATCTCGGTCACGCCCGACATGCGGTCCTAATCAGCGGCGCGGCCGGCGTCGCCAATCTGGTCATCAAGACGCTCTCCGGCACAGACGCCATTACGGTGGTTTCTGTCACTATCGGCACAACTATCATCGGCGGCGTCTATGCACCCGCGCTCTTCACCGCGTTCTATAATGAAGCCAAGAGTGGACCTTGCTTTCTTCGTTACCAGATTGCCGCCGAAGCAGGATGGGACATCGGCGCCATGGCTGTGAGTCTCGGCGCTGCCGCATTATTCCTGCTCGGAGCACCGCTCCAGGTCGCCATCGCGCTGGGCGTGCCGGTGATGATATTGCAAGCCCTGTTACTGCGGACAAGCTACGCCAAGTTTGAAACCGCAATACCGGGCGTCTACGGCGTCAGGCCGAACGCGTAGCGTGCGCTTTTGCGGATTCGAGACAAATAGGCGTGAGCGCCGTGGGCTGCAGAATTCAGAACAGGCTAAAAAGCTTCTTCGCCCGCTTTCACATGCGCGATACCGCGCGAAGGAACCTGGCCCCGCCGCGGCGGCCTTCGGCAATAACCCAGTTAAGGATGGCGATGTCGACGTCATCGAAACCGGCTGGAAGCCGCCGCGCACTCGAAGACGCCGCAAACACGATTTGCGAATGCTCGACCACCGCCACCAGCGTCTCAACATCGGGATATTCCGTGCTGGTTCTCAATATCGCCTCCGGGCCGCTTGGCGTGCAACTTCTGCCGGTGTCGCGACCCTCATTGTTGCCCGTTAGATGCGCGAGTTCGCGGTTCAAAGGCTCCAATCCCAGGGTGGCCAAGCAAGGGCGCCCGTGAGGCAAACCCGCGGCATCGCGCGGCGTTCCGCTCAACGTTCGGTGATGGCCGAGACTACCCAGAAATTCTTTCCCGATCACGAACGTGGAACAGCCTATTTTTCCAAGATTTCCCGTTATCCTGAATAAATAGTCTTTGCTGAGACAAAATAGTGCAGAAGATAAGGACTGGTGCGGCAGGCAATTCGACCGTACATAAGGCTTCGGAATTCATCGACTATAATCCGAACAATGATGGAGGTTTCCATGGCCTTGGCGATTGGCGATACCGCACCTGATTTCGAAGCCGAAACGACGGACGGCAAAATCCGCTTCCACGACTGGATCGGCAACAATTGGGTGGTGCTGTTTTCGCACCCGAAGGACTTTACGCCGGTATGCACGACCGAGCTCGGCACGATGGCTCAATTGAAGCCCGAATTCGACAAGCGCGGCGTGAAGATCATTGGACTGTCGGTCGACCCGGTCGACAACCATAAGAAATGGTCAGGCGATATCAAGGACGTCACCGGCTTCGCGCCGAACTACCCGATGATCGGCGATACGGATCTCAAGGTTTCCAAGCTCTACGGCATGCTGCCGGCATCAACGGCCGGCACCTCGGAAGGCCGCACGCCGAACGATAACCAGACGGTGCGCAACGTCTTCGTTATCGGACCGGACAAGAAGATCAAACTCATTCTCGTCTATCCGATGAGCACCGGCCGCAACTTCGACGAGGTGCTGCGCGTCGTCGACTCGCTGCAGCTCACCGCCAAACATCGCGTGTCGACTCCGGCGAATTGGAAGCAGGGCCAGGATGTGATTCTCGGCGGTGCGATCACCGACGAGGAAGCCAAGAAGCTCTACCCGCAAGGCTGGAAGACTCCGAAACCCTATATCCGCGTGGTGCCGGCGCCGCGGCAGTAAGCGTATTTCGACACTCGCAACCGCGCGGTGTCACGATGGCCGGGCCTGTCCCGGCCATCTACGTCTTTGGGCCAACTCTGCTATGAAGGCGCGGAAGCCAACGACGAGCTTGGCACGACGGGGGCATTATGAGCCACGACGTGAATCCGACGGCGCAATTGCAGCCGCCCTTCGCCGAATTGATGGGTATGAAAATCACGCACTTGTCACGCGACAAGGTGCTGGCCGAGCTCTTCGTTAGCGACGTCTTGGAGAACCGCATGGGCGTGCTCCACGGCGGGGCGGTCATGGCGTTGGCCGATAATCTCGGCGGCACGGCGACCATGGCCAATCTGCCCCAAGGCGCTCGCACCGCCACCATCGAGAGCAAGACCAATTTCTTCGCACCGATTCCCATCGGCGACACGGCGCACGCCGAATGCACGCCGCTGCACCGCGGTCGCAGCACCATGGTGTGGCAGACGCGCATCACCCGTAATGATGGTCGACTCTGCGCGATCGTCACGCAGACGCAGATCGTCATCCCTGCAGATAAGGAGTGAAGCGGTCAGCCAACGCCGCTCAGCCGTCTGGCTTGATCTGCCTCGCGACGTAATCGGCAATGTCCAGGTCGTCGTCTTGCCGCCGCTGCCGAAGCCCGTGCACAACCCCCTCGCGATCCTGCATCTCGCGGTTCTGGCTCATCTTCCACTTGCCTTCGAGCCGGGTAATGACAAAGCGGAAACCGACGATCGCGCGGACCATGCCGCTGACGTAGCTTTCCGGCGCGTCGGACACATGCCATGGCCGCGCCGCGCCGCGTTCCTGCTGCGCCGTCAGTTCGCTAACATGACGGCGCAGCCATGCGGCATCATCCATCACTTCGAGACGCCCATACGCGTGCACTACCGCATAGTTCCAGGTGGGCACGACTTTGCCGTGCTGCGCTTTGGACGGATACCAGTTGGGGGTGATGTAGCCTTCCGGCCCCTGGAAGATCATCAGCGCCTGTTCAACCGCGGCAAGCTCCTTGCAATGCGGATTGGCGCGGGCGAGATGGCATTCGATGATACCGAGTTGCCCTTCATCCTTCAGTACGGTCGGCAAGTGACTGGCATAGAGCCCAAGCGAACCGGCTGATACGAGCGTGGCAAACGGGCGGCCCCGCATCAGCGCGTGCATCTGCGGCACGTCCTCGACCCGGAATTGATCTGGCTGGTACATTACCACCACCATCAATCGATGTCCGAACGACTGGAAAGCAGAGCTGCCACCTCCGTGCAAGTGTCATTTCTGATTTGCGGGCGGCTGCCGAACAATCGACATTTGCAATTCGAGTTGCTAATGCCATCGTCGATCCGACCTTGTTGACGGACAATTGCAATGCCCATGGACGTTCGTGCCGCGGTCGCCTTCGCGCCGGGCAGGCCGCTTGAAGTCATGACCGTGACGCTCGACGGCCCCCGCGCCGGCGAAGTGTTGGTCGAGATCAAGGCGACCGGAATATGCCATACTGATGAGTTCACGCTGTCGGGCGGCGACCCGGAAGGTTTGTTTCCGGCGATCCTCGGTCACGAGGGCGCCGGCATCGTCGTCGATGTCGGTGCCGGCGTGACCTCGGTGCAGAAGGGCGATCACGTCATGCCGCTCTACACGCCGGAATGCCGGCAATGCCCTTCCTGCCTGTCGCGCAAGACCAATCTGTGCACCGCCATTCGCGCCACCCAGGGCCAAGGCGTCATGCCCGACGGCACTTCGCGCTTCTCGGTCGGCGGCAAAAAAGTGCACCATTATATGGGCTGCTCGACATTTGCGAATTTCACCGTGCTGCCGGAAATCGCGGTGGCGAAAATTCGCCAGGATGCACCGTTCGACAAGGTCTGCTACATCGGCTGCGGCGTCACCACAGGCATCGGCGCGGTGATCAACACGGCCAAGGTCGAGCCCGGCGCCAAGGCGATCGTCTTCGGTCTCGGCGGCATCGGCCTCAACGTCATCCAAGGGCTGCGTCTGGTCGGCGCCGACATGATCATCGGCGTCGATGTGAACCCGGACAAGAAGCTTTGGGGCGAGCGCTTCGGCATGACCCATTTCGTCAATCCACAGGAGATCGGCGGCGGCATGTCCGAGCTTGTCGCTCATCTCGTCAACATGACCAAGAGCGGCATCGATCAGATCGGCGGCGCCGACTACACGTTCGAATGCGTCGGCAACGTCAATCTCATGCGCGCGGCGCTGGAAAGCTGCCATCGCGGCTGGGGCCAGAGCATCATCATCGGCGTCGCCGGCTCGGGCCAGGAGATCGCCACGCGGCCGTTTCAGCTGGTCACCGGACGCGTCTGGCGCGGCACTGCCTTCGGCGGGGCTCGCGGCCGCTCCGATGTGCCGAAGATCGTCGATTGGTACATGGAGAAGAAAATCGAGATTGATCCGATGATCACGCATACGATGCCGCTCGCCGATATCAACAAGGCATTCGACCTGATGCGCGCCGGCAAGAGCATCCGCAGCGTCGTGATCTATTAGCCGAAAGATTCAGAACCAATCTTATCGGGAGGAGACCAAATATGGCCCGTATCAAGATCCTCGATCGCGCCGACATGAACGCCGAACAGGCGCGCGTCTACGACGCGGCGAAGCAGAGTAGCGGCATCGTCGGTGGGCCTTATTATGCCTATATCCGGCTACCAAAGTTGTTCGAGGCAGCGCAGAACTTACGCGGATCGCTCTCCTCCGGCCCGCTGACCGCGCGCGAGCAACAAATCGTCAACATGACGGTCGCGCGGCATTGGGGCGCGCGCTATCCTTGGTGTGCGCAGGTGCGCCGCTCGCGGGCGATGGGCATCGATCAGTCCGTAATCGACGCCATCAACGCGCGGCAAACACCAAACCTCTCCGAGGCGCGCGAAAAGACCTGCTTCACTGTCGTGCGCGAGCTTCTGGCCAACAAGGGCTTGAGCGACGACACGTACGCGGCGGCGGAAAAGACCATGGGTCTCGAAAGCCTGGTGGCGCTTGTTGCCGCGGCCGGAAGTTTTTCCATGACCTGCATGACCGCCAACACGTTTGGCATCGAACCGCCGGCTGACAATCCGACCCCGCTCGCGCCGTAGCAGACTTTGCTGGTCTCGCCACGCCAGGAGCAAGCGAACCCTGTAGTCGCCTCCAAGGCACCGTTAGTGCGGTTTCACCGGAACTGCTCCTTATGACGGGCGGTTAGCGTCCAAGGGCGCTCGGCCGTTCGCATCTTAAGCCGCTACAATGTCTTCGCGTACTCCTTCCGCAAGCACGTCGCGTCTGCGCGCGAGTGCCGACCATTACCGCCAAGCGCGTCAAGCGTTGCGCACGCCCGGCTCGTGGCAAAGCCGTTACGGCCTCGACTGGACGAATTTTTTCCTCGCCGACGTACAGACCGGCTTCGGTACGTTCGTTGCCTTCTATCTTGCCGATCTCGGCTGGTCGAAGAGCGGCGTCGGCTTGGCACTGACCGCCGGAGCGTTGGCGAGCGTGGTGATGCAAATCCCTGGAGGCGCCTTGGCCGACGCCGTCCGATGGAAACGGGCGCTGATGGCTCTCGGCATCGTTTTGATCGCGGCGGCCGCGCTTATCTTGGCGTTTTTCCCGTCGATGATTCCCGTCATCTTTGCCGAGGTGCTGCACGGAACTACCGGTGGCATCGTCACGCCGACGATTGGCGCTATCAGCCTCGGCCTGGTTGGCCGACGCTCCATGTCGTTGCGCACCGGACGCAACTTTCGCTACGCAGCAGCCGGACATGCGGTGACCGCCGGGCTGATGGGCGTGGCCGGCGCCTATCTTTCCGCAAATGCCATTTTTATCGCCACCGCCGCCCTATGCGTGCCGGCCCTCGTGGCGCTGGGATTCATCCGCCCTCGAGAGATCGATTACCGCAAAGCGCGCAATGCAGCTAAGCAAGACGGTGAGAGTAACGCGCGCATCGGCAATCTGTTGAAAAACTACCGTCTGGTTCTGTTCACCGCAGCCTTGGTCCTGTTTCAACTTGCCGACGCATCGATGCTGCCGCTGATCGGCGAAAGCTTGGCGGGCAGCATCAAGCAACAAGGTTCACTGTGGATATCCGGACTGATCGCCGTGCCGCAGCTTGTGGTGGCGATTGCCGCTCCCTGGGTCGGGTATCATTCGGAACGAAAGGGACGCAAACCGCTTTTGTTGATCGGCTTTGCCGTCGAGCCGGTCCGCGCCGGCCTGCTCGCGCTGACCTCCTGGTACCCCGTTCTTGCCGCGGCGCAAATCCTCGATGGCATCAGCGGCGCCATCATAACGGTGCTGACCGTATTGGTGATCACCGACCTGACCGCCGGCACGGGGCGATTCAATCTGGCACGCGGTTTTGTCGGCGCGATGCTCGGTATCGCCGCCTCAATCAGCACGCTGGCTACCGGTTATCTGTTCCAATTCGCCGGACCGCTGACCGGCTTCCTGGCAATCAGCGTGGTCGCCGCCGGCGCAGCGTTGCTGATTTGGATCTTTGTGGCGGAAACCAAGCCTGCGGATTACGAAGAGTAATGCTTGCGCGGCGATCAATCGACTTTAATCTTGGCGAACTTCACCACCTTCACCCATTTTGCAGTATCCGCGGCGATGAACTTGGCGACCTCGGCTGGCGTGTTCGGCGGCATCACCTGCGCGCCGAGACCCTTCAGTCGTGCCTGGATTTGCGGCTCGGCGACAGCCGCGTTTATCTGTTTGTTGAGTGTGCCGATGATCGCTTGCGGAGTGCCCTTCGGCGCGCCGAAGCCGATCCAGCCGAATGCCTCATAGCCGGGCAAAAACTCGGTCATCGCCGGCACATTCGGCAGCACGTCTATGCGCTCCGGCGTGGTCACAGCGAGGGGCCGCAACTTGCCCGCCCTGATATGCGGCAGGGACGACGGCGTCACGTCGAACATCACCTGCACTTGGCCGGCCATGAGGTCGACCAGCGCCGGCGTCGAGCCGCGATAAGGCACGTGGACAAGGTCGACGCCGGCCATGTACTTGAACAACTCGCCTGCGACGTGCTGCGGGCCGCCGATGCCGGCAGAGGCCATGTTGATCTTGCCCGGATTGGCTTTAGCGTAGGCGATGAATTCGGGCACGGTTTTCGCCGGAAACGACGGATTAACTTCCATAACCAGGGGCACGCGGTCGACCAGGGCGATCGGTGCGATGTCGCGCACGAAATCGAACGTGAGCTTGGTGTAGAGCGCGGCATTGATCGTGTTCTGCGAATTCATCACCAGCAGCGTGTAGCCGTCGGGCGCTGCGCGCACGACCGCCTCGGTGGCGATGTTGCCGGTGGCACCCGGCCTTATATCGATGACGAATTGCTGTCCGAAATATTGCGACATCGGCTGCGTCACCAGCCGCGCGGTAATATCGGTCGAACTGCCGGCGGCCTGTCCGACCAGCACATGCACCGGGCGCGACGGATAACCTTGCGCCCGGACGAGCCGCACAGATAACGGCAGTACGGCTGCACCCGTTGCGAGCCGCAAGAAACGGCGACGGTGACCATTCACGGCGTAACTCTCCACTCTCCCGCAGACGCGGCTGACGTGATCGCCTTCTCTCGACCTCACCTGCGCGTTAGATTTCCCTCGACGGCACGGCTTTGTTAGCAGATGTTCGCTGGGGGAACAGCCCTTTTGGGGGGATCACGATGAGCGAGCGCAAGGCGCGCCGAAGCCGATCATCCAACGGATCGCAAAATTGATTCAGTAGCTGATCGTTGCCAACGAGCTGATTTCCACTCGCGGCGCGAGCTACCAAGGTTACGGTCTACCAAAACGCGAGGCGCCCCGGCAGCGCCGCTTTGCGTGCGCCACGCGCCGATGCCATTTGGTTTAGGCCGTTACTGATCGCTATACCGCCGTCTGCCGTTTATGAATTAGTTCTTAAGATGTGAACGCTATCTTTGCCGCAATTGTCTGCGCCCCGGAGCAGCTTCATGTCGCCGAATGCGATGGAGTCTGACGATGTCGTCTTTGTCGAACGACGGCACGACATTCGCATCATCGTCAGTATTCCGGGAC
>JASHRW010000240.1 GCA_030037065.1 Xanthobacteraceae bacterium | reverse complement strand
AGCGCGATTGTCACGTCATCCATCGATCTTATCCTGCGACATCCCAATGAAATGATCGTGCAAGGTTACCTCGGGTCAGGCGATCGAACTTTCGAGCGGCTGGAAATAGATATGAGGCGGCCCTGTCGGTCGCTTTGACCAAGGTGAAACGCGTTATCCACGCGAGCAGGGCTATGGCAATTCCTCGGTATCACCGGCAAGGCGGTCCGGCTCTTCTGTCGGCCGGTTTCCGCCCGTTCTTCCTTTTCGGCGCGCTCTGGGCGGCTGTCGCAATTCCGATTTGGCTCACAGTGTTTGCGGGCGAGTCTCAACTGCCGTCAAGACTCGCGCCCGTCGTCTGGCATGTGCATGAGATGATTTTCGGCTACGGCGCGGCTGTTGTTGCAGGATTCCTCCTGACCGCAATTCCCAACTGGACCGGCCGCTTGCCGCTCCAGGATTGGCCACTGGCTGCACTTGTCATCCTATGGGCGGTTGGACGCCTTGCAGTCCTCTTTTCGGCAAGGCTTGGCCCACAAAGCGTCGCCGTGCTCGATCTCGCATTCCCGGCAGTGTTCGCGGCCGTAGTGGCCCGCGAGATCGTTACGGGTCGTAACTGGCGCAACCTGCCGATGCTGGCAGCGCTTGCGCTCCTGTTTGCCGGCAACCTGCTCGTTCATCTTGATGCTATTGGCCTTTCTGCAACGGCGGAGACCGGCAATCGGATCGGCGTGGGCACACTACTTATGCTGATCAGCCTTGTCGGTGGGCGGATTATTCCGAGCTTCACTCGAAATTGGCTCGCCAAGGAGCGACCGGAGATTTCGGCCCCGACAACGTTCAGCTTGATCGACCGGGCTGCCCTGGCGGCCGTCGCGCTTGCCCTCATCGTGTGGGCCTACAATCCGGATCTTGCAATCGCTCCTTGGCTGGAGCTCCTTGCAGGCGTCGCGGTGGGTTTGCGTCTTGCTCGCTGGCGCGGTCGAGCAACGGTGCGGGAGCCGCTGTTGACAATTCTTCACATCGGGTATGGCTGGCTCGCACTTGGATTCGTGTTGCTGGCGACCAGTAGTCTCGTGCACATTCTGCCACCCACGACCGCCGTACATGCGCTCACGACGGGAGCGATTGGCACCATGACGCTGGCCGTGATGACCCGAGCGTCACTCGGCCACACAGGGCGGCCCCTGGCGGCGGGGCGCGGTACAAGAACGATCTATCTATTCATTACGATCGCCGCGATACTGCGCCTCATCGCGCCGCTCGACGCAACACACTATGTCCTTTTGCTCGCCGTCGCTGGCGCGGTGTGGAGCGCCGCTTTTGGACTCTTCGTTCTTCTTTATGGAAGAGCGCTCGCGCGGGCCCGGGTTAAGCATGGAAGCGCACAGCCGATCTGAGCGAACACGGCTTCATATGGGAACCGTCGCGGATATGTCGCATAGGCGCCCATTACCGTCTTTGCTGTCTCGCCGCGCGGCTAGGACACCCCCCAAGGGGTAGAACCATAATCACCAAGGTAATGTTGGCCGCGGTTCGTGAATTTCCTTGCTTGAGGCTGAAATGGACGGTGCCGGCATCAATTGGCAGCTGCTCGATTTCGGCCGCCGGCTGCATTCCTTCGCCGAAGAGGAAACCGTGATGAAAGGCAAGGCCGAATTCAACGCCGCTGCGGCGCACCAGACCTACCGGATGCTCGACGACTTCATTTAAGGATGTCTTCAACAAGAGGCCGCGCTGACCGACGCGGCCGTCGAAGTGGCTACGGCGACTCTGTCGTTGTCGCAAAATGGAACTCTGTTGTCGCGCGGTTAGAACCGGGCGACGGTGGTGGCTTAGGAACATCCGCGGCTTCTGAATGCGCAGCGTCTTCACATGCTGGATGCGGACGCCGAAAAGATCGCACCCGAACATGAAATGCCAGTCCGGATCCGCCAACTCCCACCGAGCGCTGAGGATTGGCACCTGTCGTGAGACCATCGTTCGGTCTCGGACAGGAATGCCCTGAGCTGATCTCACAAACGTCCAGCCAAGTCTGAGTCAATTCAGCGCTGTGGAATATCTTAGACGGGCACCGAACCCGGCGGGCGACACTGATGCTTGGCGACTACGAGAGAAGTACGAAATGGCTTAAGTCGAGTCGAGCATTAGCCAGGAACGGGTGTTATTTGTGAGGATCGGCGACTTTTGATCTAGCGCAAGGCGCCTCCCGCGCAATCGACGTATATGCTTCTGTCATGCGCGAAGGGAATACCCAAAGAGGTTGGCAGCCGATTGAAAACGCGCCCTATGCCGTGTCTTTGCAACTTGCCGTTATAGAACTCGGCGAAGTCAACGCCCTAGCCTTTCCATGCGTTCGCACCGAGCACGGTTGGAAAAACGCCTCGACGGGTACGCCGGTGTTGGTGTCGCCGACGCATTGGCGACCGTGGTCAGGATGAGTCCGTCCCGCCTTGTCCGCGTCTCAGCGCTCTTGGTTGCCCACGCCCGACGCCGCAAGCTTCTCCTCTTCCTCCGCGAGCAGTTGTGTAGTGGTCTGCCGCTTTTTCTGATCGGTTTCGGTCTTGAGTAGGTTGAGGTAGTGCTTGATGTTCAATTCGACGATCTCGCGGGCGAAAGCACGCATAATGCCTTCCCGAGTTTGCATCCTCATCCACAGATACACAGCGCGGCCTCTCAATGCCCAGGTGCAGAAATGGCCAAAGTTTGATCCGGATCAAACTACTGGCGGCTCACCCGGTATATGCACGCTCAGACCCTCGCTGAAGGACCGAATATGATGGCTTTCGCAGAACCGTCAGACCGCAAGGGTCCTTCGATCCTTGGCGTCGATCCATGGGTGTCGGACACTCGCAAAACAGGGAAGAAACGCGAGCTCCTCAGTGAGGCGGAACGCTCGCGTCTAGCGGTGATTGCCTCGATCGTGCGATTCAAGAAGGGTGAGGACATCTACCGGGCAGGCGACCGTGCCGACGCGATCTTCAACATCATCAGCGGTGTGGCGAAATCCTACTCAGGCAAAGGTGGCGATCGCATTGTCGCGTTCCTGTTTCCGAACGATCTGTTTGGTCTGTCCGAAGAGGGCCGCTACACTAACGCGGCGCGGGCGCTGACCCCTGTAACGGCTTATCGGCTGCCGGTTTCCGTCCTGCGGAGCCGACTCTCAAGGGACGCTCTGCTCGAATACCACGTCATCTGTAAGTTGTGCGAAGAGCTGCGCCAATCTCAGCGTCACGCTTTCCTGCTGGGCGAGCGGCGTGCCGATGTGCGGCTCGCAACTTTTCTACAAATGCTCGAACAGCTTCAGGTGGCGAAGGGTGACACCGCGGGCGAAATTTACGTTCCGATGGATCGGTCCGACATCGGCGAGTATGTGGGGCTGTCGCTAGCGGCCGTGAGCCGGACTTTCGGCAGTCTGGTTCGTCACAACGTCATCAAATTCCGGGACCGCCGGTGGCTCAAAATAACCGACCGTGCGGCCTTCGACCGGATTTTGGCTGACGGTGCCGGACGGCGAACCGTCCGAAGGGGACGAAATCCATAAACCATCTGCGCCAAGTTCGTCGAAGTGCCAGCACCCGCCTGCCGCGTTGATGAATTCGGATCTCGCGATCATCAACGTTCGTATCTGCTTCAGCTATTTTCAGGAGGGAAAACCTTCGAGGCGATGCACAAGGTCGCCAGCAAAGGCGTGAAACCCTACAGGACATCGCGCCAGATCTAATTAAAGGCAGGATCATCGCGGCCCATCTCACTGCAAGCATTGAAGAATATGCGCCCGAAATCCGGAAGCGAGTTTACACACGGCTAGGATGGCTCGATGTCGTCCTGGATGAAGAGGCGAACCGCCGGAGTGCCGCGGCGGTTAGTACGCCGAGACCTGTGTCGTTGTCCGGGTCATCCTGACGGACGAAAAAGCCATGATTGTTCGTTACACGCTGGCAAACGTTGGACGTCCCAGAGTGCCTTGAGGTTCTCGATCTGGACGAACCAACGGTTGGCGGATTCGTCTTGGAGGCGAGCTCGTGCTGCCCTGTGACGCCGAGGTGCGGGGACAATTGGAAGAGGTATTCGATAGGATTCGGGCGGCCTGGGGCGATTTGGACTTTCTGCTGCATTCGATCACCTTTGACGCACCTTGCCGAGCCATTGATGTCGGGTGGCGGCCGACCTCGACCCCAAGGGTTATCCGTGCTCACGCAATCTCGCCGGACCGACCCGAGCACGCGCGGCGAGCGGTATCGAGCAGTTTGATGAACTCCTCGAAGCGGCTACGGCGCGCGCGCCGCAGCATCACTTGGTCGAGATTACCGACGTCGGAAATCTTGCAGCGTTTCTCGCTAGCGATGACGCGTGGCGGATTACCGGGACGGTCGTTCCGGTCGATGGAGGCCAGCGCCTGGAAGCATGAGTTGGTCGCAGACGCGGCGCCAGCCCGTGGCTCGATAAGTCGAATCGGATCAGGGTCTAGTTTTCTAGTTGGAGCGTGATCCTATTCGGAAAACCGGAAGTCCACTTTTCGGGCTCATGCTCTATTTGGCGCGAGCGCGCGGACAACTTGCCGTTTCGCCGGCGGCCAGTTCGATAATTTCACCTGTTATCTCCTCCTGGCGCACTGTACGTTCGATCGCCTGTAGTGACGAGAGCTGGCGCTCGATCTGATGATGGGCCGAGGCCATCGCTTCCATCCGCGCCTCGTTCTCTGCGGCGAAGGCGTGGAGCGCAGCGTGGCAGAGCTTCGCGTGTACGTAATCTGCGGTGAGCTCGCCGAGCAGGGTCTCGGGCGCCAGATTGATAAGCTGACTATCCGTGTTGACTGGCCGCGGAAAAGCCGCGCTGTCGAGGGGAAACAGCCGATCGCGTTCCATGTGGATACCACGACCGGGCTGCCATCGGGCGAAGATTACTTCGAGCGCATCGATCTCGCCGGTAGCGATACGAGCATAAAGCGCTTCGGCAATGCCGTCCGCAAGCTTCGGGATGCCCAGCGAGTGCGATGGCGCGGCACTTCTCCATCGGGGGACGATGTTGCGTTCCGCTGCCACAGTCGCACCGCGCGTGCCGACGAGGAAAAGCTCCGATGACGAAAGATCACCGGCGGAGTCCAACACCCGTTCGCTGAACGCGCCCGCGAAGCCTTGCTCGGCGCAAAAGAGGACCAGCGCTAGCCGTGTCCGGCGGGGGAAACCACTCTGCTGGTTGATGGGAAGCAAGGAGACTGCTCGTCCGATCGCGGCCGCGATGGTCTGTGCATAGCCATTGACGGCGGCGAGCTGGGTGCGTCCCTGCTGGGCGCGAGCGGCGGCGATGCCCCGCATCGCATTCACCACGGTGCCAAGTTGGCGAATGCCCTCAATTCGCGCCGTGATATCCGCGAGGCGCTCGGTCACGGTTCTGCCGCCTTCTTTGCGGTCAGGGTATCGGGACCGATGGTGCGAACACAGTGTTCGAGTGCTGCGAGAAATGTCTGTTTGTGTTCGCCCTCCAGCGTTCCGGTCTCATGGATCTGCCGAACGGCGTCCGGAGCGGCGCGGTCGAGAGCCTCATGCAGATCGCGTCGAACGTCGAGAATGGCGCGCAAAGGAAGCGTGTCCAACAGACCGGACTGGACCGCGAGCACGAGCGCCACTTGGTCGGCGAGCTGCAGTGGCGCATGCTGAGGCTGAGCGAGGATGGCACGGATGCGTGCGCCGCGCGTGAGCTGGTGGCGCACACGCGTATCCGGCATTCCGCCGAAACGGGTGAACATCTCCAGTTCGAGGAACTGCGCGTAATCGAGTCGCAGACTTTCAGCCGCCTCGCGCAAAGCTCGGGCTTGGGTCTTGCCGCCTACGCGGCTGACGCTGACGCCCACATCAACCGCTGGTTTTTGGCCTTCGTAGAAGAGTCTTGAATCGAGCACGATCTGGCCGTCGGTGATGGAGATCAGGTTTGT
The DNA here is from genome assembly GCA_030037065.1 of Xanthobacteraceae bacterium. GTDB lineage: Bacteria > Pseudomonadota > Alphaproteobacteria > Rhizobiales > Xanthobacteraceae > BOG-931. Next base: position 8,244 of record JASHRW010000240.1, on the reverse strand, counting down.
AGGGATATAAGCGCTGAGATTGCCTGCGTCCGTTTCGGCTATCGGCAGCGCCGTCAGCGATCCACCGCCCTTCTCCTTCGACAGTTTGGCCGCCCGTTCCAGCATCCGGGCATGCACATAGAAAACGTCGCCAGGATAGGCTTCGCGTCCAGGTGATTGCCGGGTCAGCAGCGCGATCTCGCGGTGGGTTGCGGCGTGTTTGGTGAGATCGTCAATCACGATCAGTGCGTGCTGGCCGCGGTCGCGGAAATATTCTGCCATGGTGAAGCCAGCGAACGGTGCTATCCATTGCAGGCCCGGAGAACTTGCCGATCCCGCTACGACGACGATGCAACGGTCTGGTGCTCCCTTGGTCTGGATTGCCTCGATCGCGCGGCGCACGCTCGACGTCTTCTGCCCGACGGCGACATAGACACAGACGATGTCGCTGTCCTTTTGGTTGATAATTGTATCGATCGCGATAGTGGTCTTGCCGATGGCACGATCGCCGATGATGAGTTCGCGCTGGCCGCGGCCGAGTGCAAACAGAGTGTCGACCACGACAAGGCCCGTTTGCACCGGCTCGGTTACGAGATCACGGTCGATGATCTCGGGGGCTTGGCGCTCGATCGGCTCGGGCCCATCTGTCGCAATCGGGCCTTTGCCGTCGAGCGAACGGCCGAGCGGGTCCACGACGCGCCCGAGCAGGTTGGGACCGGCCGGCACGCGCACCACATCGCCCGTGCCGCGGACGATGTCGCCGGCTTCGATGGTATCGGCGTCATCCAGCAAAACGCAGCCTACGTGGTCGCTCTCCAACACCTGGGCGAAGCCGAACTGACCCTTGTCGAAGCGCAGCAACTCGTCGAGCTGCGCGTCCGGCAGGCCGGACACAAGCGCGATGCCGTCGCCGACGTCCTCGACCCGTCCGATCTGTTCGGTTCGAGGGCCGAGCTTGGCAGCCTGCAATTTGGCATGGGCGTGTTCGAGCCAAGCGTCAGGCCGGCTGTTGGAAGAACGGTCTTCTGGCTCGCGGCTGTCAGGATTGGTCGTCATGAGTGATATCCGCGAGAATTCGGCTAAGATCGGCGCGCCAGCTGTTGGCGATGACCAGATGCGGGCCGTGTAGCTCCAGGCCGGCGATAAGGTCTGGATCAACCTTGAACGTCACAGGCAGATTGGTCCCGAAAGCCTGTCCGACGAGCCTGGCGTAATGCTGCTGCTCTTCCGGCTCAAGCAAGGTTGCGCTGATCGCTTCCAGCGTGGCGCCGCTTGCCGCGACGGCCTGTCGCGCCGCGTCGGGCAAGTCATGAATCTCTTTCAAAAGCCATTCGAGGAACGCCGTCCTTACCGCCGCTCCGTCGAGCCGAGACGCCAGCCGCTGCGCAATATCGACCGCAAGATGGCTCGCGCGCTCGGTCCAGATCTTTTCGGTGGCGGCTTTGTCCCGAGCGATAGAAGCCTTTGCTGTGGCCTCAAGTGCCGCCGCTTCCTCTGCGGCCTCCTGGAGACGCGCGGCACGCACCTGTTCGGCTGTTTCCTGCGCCGCTGCCAGGATGGCCTCGCGTTCCTCGGCGAAACCGGCGCGCGTCCGCGCGATGCCGTCGAGTGCCGCCGCGGCTTCGGCACGCTTCGCCTCGGCTTCGGCCAAGATCGCCTGCGCCGTCGCGTGCCGCTGCGCAATCATGGCAGCGACCGGACGCCAAAAGAAACGGCCGAGAAGCCAGATTAAGATAAGCACGTTGACGGCTTGGAAGCCGAGCGTCCACCAGTCGATCGTCACGACAAGAACTCCAGACCTCTCATTTCAGCAGCGGATTGGCGAACAGCAACAACAGCGCGATGACTAGACAGTAGATCGCCATGGTCTCGATCATGGCGAGACCGACGAACAAGGTGCGCGAGATGGTATTGGCCGCCTCCGGCTGGCGGGCTATCGCGTCCATGGCGGCGGCTACTGCACGCCCTTCACCGAGCGCGGGCCCTATCGCCCCGAAGGAGACCGCGATGGCAGCTGATGCAATGCTGATGGCGGCTAACCAGTTCATGACGGAGTCCTTTCGCTGGAGGGGACGGGAGTGGGCACGGTTTCGCCGATGGAGCCGGCGATGAAGACCATCGCGAGCACGGCGAAGATGTAAGCCTGCACGGCGCCGGTGAGCAGGTCGAGTGCCATGAGCGGGATCGGGACGAGAAGGCCCGCTAGGGACAGCACGATGCCGATCACGAAGACGCCGCTCATGACATTGCCGAAAAGGCGGACGAGCAACGAGAAGGTGCGCGTCAGGCTTTCAACGAAGTTGAGGGGGATCATGATCGGATTGGGCGAGGCGAAGGTACGCAGATAGCCGCCGAGCCCGCCTGCGCGGACGCCGAACCAAATCACCGCAAGGAATACCAGGAACGCTAGCGCCGCGTCGGTCTCCAAGTGTGCTGTCGGCGGCTCGACGCTAGGCACCAACGAGGACCAGTTGCAGATGAAGATGAAGATGAACAGCGTGCCGATGAAGGCGCGATAGGGGCCGGGCTCCAGCCGCATCGTGTCGCGGATCTGGCTGTCCACCGTCTCAACGATCAGCTCGAAGAACACCTGAGTTCTGGACGGGACTAGCGAAAGGTGACGGAACACGGCGACGGAGCCAATGACCAGCACCAGCATGATCGCCCAGGTGGTGACCACGCTCTCGCTGATCGGTGCCGGACCAACATGGAAGACGATAATGCTCGAGAGCGGAGACTTCACGGCCTGGCCCCCTGTACGCGGCGCATGACCATCGGCCGGGCGATCAATACTCCGAGCGTCATGGCAAGCAGCGGCGGAGCGCTCTCCAGGCTTGCCATGGTGAGAAGGCCGCCGAGCAGAGCGAAACGTGCAAGCGTCAGGGCAACGGTCATCGCCATCTGGCCGCCCGCCGCGAACATCCGCGCATTCCACCACACGCCTTGGAAATAGAGCAGGCCAAATCCGAAGCCCGCCGCGAGATGACAGACGAGGCTGAGGGCCATGGCCGAGGTAGAGAGATAGGTAAAGGAGAACCAGGTCACGCGTTTTTCATCCATTTCCAAGCGGACCAGCAGCCGAGCGCCAGCCCCAGCATCAGCAGCGGCGCGGTCCAGAACAGTCCCGAGTGAAATGTTCGGTCGAGCCAACGGCCAATGAAAATTCCGATCAGGATCGGGGTCACGATGATCCATCCGAGCACGCCGATCTGCGCCAGCCGCCACGCAGCGGATGGATCGCCTTCGCGCCGCCATCGCTGGTGGCGCTCGCTGCGCAAGCGCACCCCTTTCACTAGCTGATCCCGCTCGTTCGAGTTGTTTTCCGGAGTCATGAGAAATTTCCGTGTGCGGAGCGGCCGTCGGGCCGAAGGTGGAGCATAATCCGGCGAATGGCGTTCAGTTGCAGCCGCGTGCTCTCGACGTGCTCCATCCGATCAGTCTCGATATCGGCACGGAAGCGAGTAAGGACTTTCTGATCCAGAGTCGTTAAATCGTCGCCGAGGATTGCCTCGCGTGTTGCGATGGAGATCGCCTGGCCTCCAGTGACAGTGAAGACTCCGCGGCGCACTGCGCAAAAATGCGATATCGCGCCGGTGCCTTTCCAGCTGACAACTGAAATCGTCAGGCTGGTGAGAAAATCGGCGTGTCCGGGCAGGATGCCGAAGCTGCCGCTGGCATCTTCGGCGCGTAGCGCAAGGATGCCGTCTTCGTCGACAACCACCGTGAGCGGTGTGATGATGCGCAATCTCATGCCGTTGAGCTCGCCTTTGCGGCGGCGGCCTCCTTCGCCCGAGCATCATCGATGCTTCCAATCATGTAGAGGGAACTCTCCGCCCAATCGTCGGTCTTGCCATCAAGGATGGCGCGACAGCCTGCCAGCGTTTCCGCCCGGGATACACTGCGCCCAGACATTCCGGTGAATGCTTCCGTCACGACAAAGGGCTGACTGAGGAACCGCTGGAGCCGGCGGGCACGCTTCACGATCAGGCGGTCGGCGGCGCCGAGTTCTTCGACCCCGAGCAAGGCGATGATGTCCTGCAAGTCCTTGAAGCGGGCTAGCGCCTCGCGCGCGCGCTCGGCGATTCTATAGTGCTCCTCTCCGACAACGAGCGGGTCAAGCAACACAGATGACGACGCCAGCGGGTCGACGGCAGGATAGAATCCTTCTGCCGCGAGTGAGCGCGACAGCATGATGAGACTGTCCATATGACTGGAAATCGCGGTGACCGCCGGATCGGTGAAGTCGTCCGCCGGGACATAGACGGCCTGGATTGCGGTTACAGCGGCGCCCGCAACGGAGGCTATTCGCTCCTCAAGCGATGCCACCTCGGTCGCGAGTGTCGGCTGATAGCCCACCCGTGATGGCAGCCGTCCCAACAAGCTCGAGACCTCGCTGCCGGCCTGGACGAAGCGGAACACATTATCCATCAACAGAAGTACGTTCTGATGCTTCTGATCGCGGAAATATTCCGCGATCGTCAGCGCCGTTAGTGGTACGCGCCAGCGAGCGCCGGGGGGTTCATTCATCTGGCCGTAGACAAGGACCGTGCGGGCGAGAACGCCGGAGCCCTGCATATCGGTCAGCAACTCGTGCCCCTCGCGGGACCGTTCACCAACACCGGCGAAGACGGAGATGCCCCGATATTTCTCGACCATCGCATGGATCAGTTCCATGATCAGCACCGTCTTGCCGACGCCTGCGCCGCCGAACATCGCTGCCTTGCCGCCCTGGGCAAGGGGCGCGAGAAGGTCAATCACCTTGATGCCGGTCTCGAAGATCGTCGTCGCGGAGGTTTCTTCCTCCAGGGTCGGGGGTGGATTGTGAATGCCCCGTTGCGGTGTATTCGCGGGAAGCGGAGGTCCGCGGTCACGGACTTTACCGACGACGTCCAGCAGCCGGCCCAGAACCGCGCTGCCTACAGGAACAGATATCTGAGCGCTCGTCGCTCGTACTTTGGTGTTGCGCGCCAGACCTGCGGTCGCCTGAAGTGCAATGGCACGCACTGTGACGGTGTCGATATGGCTGTGAACTTCAAGAACCAGCGGTTCCGGCCGGCCCCATTGTACAATGAGCGCCGTATTGATTGGCGGAACCGCCTGGTTCTCGAAGCGCACGTCCACGACGGCACCCCGAACCGATATGACCCTGCCCGTCGACATAGTGGATTCCATGCAGCGTCCAATCGCAAAGTCGCCAGCGTAATCATCTGCGCCGCCCCCCAACGGCTTGAAGATTAACAGGCAACGTCTCTTGCGAATTGATGCCGGTCAAGCAGGTCTTGCAAAACGCACCGATCTGCTGCTGAATTTCCCATGCGTGGTGCGGCCTCACCGCTCGATAATGCCGGGTCGATTTGAATAGGCACCTAAATCTCCCTTAGCGCTTCGATCCCTATGGATTACTGCTGATGCACACTCATCAGATAGGCGGCAATTTGTTTGATTTGAAAATCAGCCAAATCGGGATTTGGCATGCCGTTTGGCTCATCTAAACCACGATGGGTGGTCTTGAGGAAGTTGGTAAGCCATTCCGCGGTGAAATCCTTACGCTTGAGGATGGTTGCAAACGGCGGCGCTGGCGGGTGCCGAATTGGCAGAGTGGCCTGATCGGGTGTCGCAACGTGGCAGGTCGAACACAGTTCGGAGGCCAAGCGGTGGCCTTGACGTACATCGTCCGCATCGCCCGCGTCTTGGCTCCAAGCCAGGGTGGGCTGAAGCAGACAAGTTAACAATAATACGAATTTGATCCGCATGTGTACACTCCGGGCTGCGAAATCGCCAATTGCATAGTGCGATAAAGTCATCGAAAAGCGGCTCAGATGTTGATCTGGATCAACACGTCGTTTGTGCGCTGCCCGCATTTTGCGAGGAAAATGGAGCGCCGGCACGATGCGCAATTATTTGGCCGCAGCCGCAGCAATTATGTTCTTTCGGCCGATCCATGCTCACCCGAAATTGTCTCCATGCAGGCGCGCCGCGCCGCGCGTCTTGGTGCAAGGGCGGTCACTGGACCAATGGCGCCCGAAAGCCCGGACGCTCTTCAGCACCGTCAGCCGACGTCCCGCTCGCTTGCGGCTGCCGAACGCGGACTCGGCGAATTATCGGCACAGAAGGGAAAAATAGTCGCCGACGCCATGGCGCGCGCTCGCGGTGCCGACCGTGCCGGCGATCGGGAGTGCTTGCGAACGCGCACTCGACGAAGTTGGGCGAGCCCTCTCGCCTTGACCCTTAGACTTCGGTAGGTCGGCTCATGATACTATTTAGGGGCACCGCGCGAGCTTCGGGCGCGCTACCATTCGCGCAGCTCACGTGCTGACGCCCGAGTTCTTCGATTGCCAGCCATCGACGATCAAGCGCGCCCCAGCCTGCATAATTTTCTGCGTATCACCGAGAAGGCGCTGGGTATCCTCGGCCATCATTTCAAATCGACGGCCAGTCCAGCCCTGACAGGCAGTCATTGCCTCGGGGATCGAACGCGCCGCCCCCAACTTGGTGGCAAATTCCGATGCCATGTTGGCCTCTACTTGAATGCGGTCGAGCCAATGACGGCTTGCATCGCGGTATTGGTCAAATAGCTCGGCTTGGGCGGCGGCAAATTCGTCCATCCGCTTTTTCGTTGTTGCTGCGAAATCATCGGGGATCAGATTGAACAGCGAGGGTCTCACCGGCTCGCTGGAAGAGTTCTTTTGCGGCATGATACCTCTCCTATGGAAATCAAACGATGTACGTCAGATGGCTCGCGCCAGCGGCGTTGGCATTGATGCAAATCAAACTCTACCTTCCTTCCATTTAGCCGGTTGTTCTTAGGCCCAATGCCTCAGATATCGATACACGTCGGCGCCGGCCTCATGGCGCACTACATGTCGCCCTGCACGTACGTGCTTCGCGGTAAATCAGCGGTGTCGGTAATCCCTGTGCTTGGTCCGATGGACTGAACCAAGAGAACTGCCGCTTGGGAAGTATTAGGTATTGCGTTCGCAGAAGCCGCCATTCCCGCTTAACGCCGCCACGAGGAGGTGCGCATGCAGTCATCTATCGGCGCGAGCTTTCGGCGCAGCTGGATAGGATCGTCAGCGCATTGATTTGGATCAATGTCCGGTCAAGTCGCATAGTTGAGTTTGAATTTGCTGAGGGAGTTGCTTATGAGCACAGATTTTCCGCAGCGCCATCAGGAACTGCAAAATTAGCTTTCGCGACTCGTGAAGGAATTGCCGGGACCGCTCGGCAGATTTGGACGGCTACATAAGGAGTCAATCGCAGCAGAGGTGGTACAAACCAAATTCAAGAAGCTGGCGCTCTTGATCGCGATTGCCGTACGCTGCGAGGGCTGTATTACCTACCATGTGCATGATGCAATCGCAGCGGGTGCCACGCCAGGAAGTCGTGGAAACGGTCGGCGTAGCCATCACGATGGGTGGTGACCCGGCGGCAATGTCGCCTGTGACGCCTCCAGGCGCTCGAACAGTACGAAAGGCAATCCAAAGCAGGCTGAAAGGGGGCTTGGAATCAACGAAAGCCGGAGAGCGATCGCGCGAATTCGTCAAGCATCAGCGCGTATGGAGGATGACAGCAGGGATCTCAATGCAGGCGCCACCACGCGATGGAGACGTGTGCCAGCTAAAGCCAGTCATCACGGCCAACCAAAATCGCTCTTTAAAGAGACTAGCTCGTACGCGCGTCACAGATCGCTGTGCGTTTCTCAGAAAATTCGCAGAAGAGATGACTGTTGATTAAAATCAATTCGAATCGGCAATCGTCGGCGTAAAAAGGTCCATCGGAAGGACATATCAAAATGGCCGACGCCAACAAAGTCCCGTTTGCGGCATCGCGGATGTCGCGCGCAGCAAACGTTCCAAGGATCATCGCCGCTCTCGCCGCTTCGATTATTATCGTTGCTCTTACGCTGTACGTTTCCTACGAGCTTAATCGGATAGGCAGTAGCGAGCCGACACAAAACTCAATTGGCACGCAGAGCTGGCCATCCCGCTAGGCGGGCATTTTGTTGCAACTGCAGGACAGCTCTTACCAGCTTCGGAGAAGCGCATTGGAGGAGTGGAATACCATAGCCTTTATAGTGGGGCTTATGTAAGAACGTCACAGTTGAATCTGGTTCAGACCATCGAATAAAGGCCAGCATACCTTTGCGTCATGATCGCGGATCGTCGATTGACTGGCGCCGGTTGCGGCTGGCCACTTGCGATGCAATTTTCGCGAGGTGCTCGGTGCACGCCATGCCGATCGAGATCGGAAGCCCCAGTTCTGCGC
>JASHRW010000239.1 GCA_030037065.1 Xanthobacteraceae bacterium | reverse complement strand
GCCGAAACCGCCATGCGCGCTCTGATCAAGAAAACCTTCCCCGCGCACGGCATCATCGGCGAGGAACTTCCCGCCGAGCAGCCGACCGCCGAGTACGTTTGGATTCTCGATCCGATCGACGGAACCAAATCTTTCATTTGCGGCATGCCGGCCTGGGGCACGCTGATCGCGCTCACGCGGTACGGCCAACCGATCTACGGCATGATGCACCAGCCGTTCATTCAGGAGCAGTTCTCCGGCGACGGACAAGGCGCGCGCTATCGCGGACCCGCCGGCGAGCGCGCTCTGCAAACGCGCGCCTGTGCGGCCCTCGGCGATGCAATCATGCTCACAACCAGTCCGCTCCTGATGAACGAAGCCGATCGGCGATGCTTTGGCCGCGTCGAACAGGCGGTGCGGCTGTCGCGCTACGGCGGCGACTGCTACGCCTATTGCGTGCTGGCGGCGGGGCATGTCGATCTCATCATCGAGACCGAGCTCAAGCCGCACGACGTCCTCGCGCTCATTCCCATCATCGAGGGCGCCGGCGGCATCATGACCACTTGGGAAAACCGTCGGCCGCATGATGGCGGACGCATCATCGCCGCCGGTGACCGTCGCGTGCACGCACAAGCGATGAAATTGTTGAACGGTTGATTGCTTTGCATGATTCTATGTTCGCATGGGACACTGTCGAACCGGGTGCGATGAAGCCTGTATTCATGCCGTCGGCGCCGAGATAGCGCCCGAGCTTGCACGCCGGCGATCGGCGCTCGGGTTGTCGCCATATGGACCGTTCACCCGGCCGATGCATTTCAGCGAAGGGTATCTTTGGTGCTGGTGACGAGAACACAGGTGCATCCCGTCTCGCTCCAGACGCGCTCATCACCTGTTGCAGGCGCACTGTAGTTGTAGTCGCCCGGGACGAGCTTGCGCTCGTCGATCCACAGTTCGCCGTCGAGGAGATGCAGCTCTTCTACGCCCGCATGCGTATGCGCGGGGTAACTCGCGCCGGGCGCGAGACGTACCAACATGCTGACCCGGTGCCTTACTGCATCGTTCGCCAGCAGCTTGCATTCGATTCCCGGCGCGACCTCTTCCCATTCCGGCTCGGACCACTGCCGCGCCAATGGCAGTACCGGCTCTTTCCCGGTCTCCGCCGCGATGCGAAGCGCAAGGCGCTTCCGCAGCGATGTCGTCGGACGCAGCACATCAACGGGCCATGAGATGAACCGGTCGACCACCGGGCGAAGACTCTGCAACTCGCGCTGGCAATCCGGACATGACGCGATATGGGCTTCGGCCGCGGCAACCTCGATTAGCGGTAGTGCGCGAGCGGTGTAGGCGCAGGTTAGCTCGCTCTGCTTGCAAGGGTTTCGATGAAAAGTGGTTATGGCTTTCCCGCTTCCCACCGACAGCGCGTGGCGCAGTTTGTGCAGGCCTGAGCGAATGCGCGTCTTGATGGTGCCGAGCGGCTGATTGAGCCGCGTCGCGGCTTCGCCATGCGTCAACCCGGCGAAGAACGTCGTTTCGATGGCTTGACGCTCGTCAGCCGTGAGCGTCGTCAAAGCCGTGCGCAGCGACTCGCACTGTTCGCGCAGCTCGATCACGTCGCATGGATCGGCAGCCACTTCGGCCAGCGGCGGCTTATCTCCGCCGTTGCCGCGCTTCTTTCGGCTCTCGAAGCGCAGGCGGTCGATCGCTCGCGAGCGCGCCTGGTTCATGATCCATCCAAGGACCGTGCCATCCTCGGGGTCGTAACCAGACACTCGCTGCCAGACCTGATGGAAGACGTCGATGGTGAGCTCTTCGGCGGTTTCGCGGTTGGCCGTAATGCGTATGATCAAAGTGAAGACCGGGCGATGCGCCCTCTCGTAGAGCGCATGCAGCGCGAACTCGTCGCCCGCGGCAATCGATTGGACGAGCGCTGCCCAGTCCTCCTCCGGCACCGGGGCCTTGGGCTTGGCATAGAGCACGTCGCCCAGTGTGGCCGGCGACTTCGGCATATGCTGCTCGTTGCCCACGACCAACAGATCGGCCGAGGGTTTTTTGCAAATCTTCGCCTCGATCCAGATCGGCAATGTAGGGACAGACCTTGGGCAAACGCCCGGAGATTCCACACACCGACTGAACTCAAAGTGAGCATAACAGGTCCACTTTCAGGCGCATAGCGTCCAAACTAAAACAGTAAGTCGCTTTCCCGACATTGAGAGATTCAGGACATGTTTCAGTGGCAATCAGCCGGAAACGATATGAGGACCTGTTTCGCCAACGCGATATTCGCGGGCTGTTAGAAGTACGGCATGAACAGCGCGATTCCTCTCGCGAGCTATCACGGGGGCTGACCGGCCGGCCCGGAAACGATGCGACGCGGCTCAATACCATCCCATACCGGGCACGAACGCATCGAATGCCGCCCAGAATTGCGCGCGGTAGCGGTCCTGCTCCATGAGCAGTTCGTGCTTGGCGCCGACCACGACGAGATGCGAACCGGTGCGCAGCTGGCTCGCGAATTCCTCGATCGCGCTATTCGACACCACCACGTCGAGGCCGGCGGAAACAATCAGAATCGGTTGGCGAATGCGCGCAGCGTAGCTGCGCTCGCGGATCGCGCGCATGGCGCGAAACGCGGCATCCGCCCAGGCAACCGTTGGACGGCCGAGAGCAAGCGAAGGCTCCGCTTCCAAAGTGGCGGCGTTGCGCGCATAGCGCACCGGATCGGACGTGAGAATGTTTCCGGAAAACGGTCGCGTTTCCATCACCATGGCGGCGGCGCCGGGCACGTACATCTCGCCGAAGCCGGCCAAGCGCAGCATGCGCACAATCGTCGCCGCGGTCGGCGAGGCGCCGGCGCCCGAAAGTCCAATGAGCGGCGCGATCAGCACCACGCGGTCGAACCAGCGGTGGCCGCGATAAGCGGCGCGAATGAGCACGGTCGCCCCGGTGGAATGGCCGATGGCGAACAGCGGCGGCGGGCAATCCGGCAGCACGATCTCGCGCATGAAGGTTTCGAGGTCGGTGTCGTAATCGGAGAAGTCGCGCACAAATCCCTTATGGCGATCTTCAAGTATGCGATCGGAAAGACCCTGGCCGCGCCAATCGAGCGTCGCCACTGCGAATCCGCGCGCGCGCAAGTCGCGCACGGTTTCGAAATACTTTTCGATCCATTCGCCGCGGCCTTGAAAGATGCAGACGGTGCCGCGCCGCCCGGCCGGCGGCTGCCAGCGCGCAAACCGCAGCGAGACGCCATCGGTGGTCTTCACACAGCCGGCAACGAATTTGTCCGGAGCCGGATTGGCGGGAATCGAGATGAGCTTCGGCGGCGGCGGCGAAGCCGCGGGCGCCTCGCTCGCACTCGGCCCCGGCGGCTCCTTCACCGTTCCGGCAGGTCCCCGATCCGATGCTGCAGTCATTTCCGAACCGTCATAAAATTACCGGTCAAAACAACGGGTTGCAACTCTTGTGCTGGGCGCCGTCCTTACCCATATGAAGTTTCGCGCAGGCTCTTGTGGCTGCGCAATCACGGCCGGGCCCTTCCGGGCAGGCCATCTGCATGTCGCTTCAAGGAGGATATGCCATGCGAACTTTTGATCTAGCCCCCCTTTATCGTTCCACCGTCGGCTTTGACCGTCTGTTCTCGTTGCTCGACCAAGGCATGGAGAGCCCGGCACCGGGTTACCCACCTTACAATATCGAGCGGACCGGCGAGAATGCCTACCGCGTCTCGGTGGCAGTTGCCGGCTTCAATGAGCCGGAACTTTCGGTCGTAGCCAAGGAGAACACGCTCACCATCCGCGGCGAGAAGAATGCCAAGGAAGAGGAGAAGCGCGGCGACGTGCTCTATCAGGGCATTGCGGCGCGTACCTTCGAGCGCGCGTTCCAGCTTGCCGACTTTGTCCAGGTGAAGGGCGCGAGCCTCGAGAACGGTCTCCTGCATGTCGATCTGGTGCGCGAGATCCCCGAGGCGAAGAAGCCGCGCTCGATCCCGATCAGCGGCAAGTCGATCGAGCAGCAGAAGCAGGCTGCGTAAGCCAGTTCAGCTTCGGCTAATTCGGAAAAGCTTAAGTGGAGCGCCCCGGTTTCCGGGGCGCTTTCGTTTTTTAAGCGAGCGCGTGATGCCGCAAGCTCCTTAATCGTTGAACGGCGCCAGCGGCGATGTTTTGCCCGGCGTCGCCGACGATGCCGGAGCAGGACCCGCATTGGAACCGACCGGGTCGGCATTCGCGCCGCCGTGCGGTTGCGCATTTGCCGAATGCGCATTCCCGGAGGGCTGTTTTGTTATGCCGGTCGCCGGCAAGTCTAGTCGCGCCAAAGCCGCGGGCCGCGGGCGCGGCAACGGCGGAGACAACGGGCGCGCGATTGCCGTCGGATGCGTCCTCGCCGGCGCAACGGCCGGCCGGGATAATTGGGTTGGCGCGCCGAGATCGGCAGGCGGCGTCTGGGGAGCTGGCGCATCGTATTCGGGTGATGCGCCGTAAGGCGGTGGTGCATAGGGTGGCGGTCCGTATTGCGGCCAAGCATATGGCGGCGTCCCATATGGTGGCGGCATCATTCCGTAAGGACCGGAATCCTCCGATACGATGCGGTTGACGTCTCGGATGGCGCCGGTCCGCGCATCGAGCACCACGCGCATCAGGATGCCGCGAAAATCCGTGGCGCGCAGCACGTAGGTGCTTCCGTCACGCAGTGGCGGAGCCAACGGGTCGAATCCGGCCGCACGCGCAGTGCGAAGAATTTCGTAGGGCGACACGAAGCCGCTGCCCGGTCGCGGCTGTGGCAAAGCTTGTGGCACCGACGTAGTTCCAGGCGGCGGCGCTGTCTGCGCTTGGCAAGTGGCCGCGGCAATCAGCAGGAAAACCGCCGGCGCCGCTAATGCGCCGGCCTTGGATACGCTCACCCTGACGCCCATGCCCCATCCCCATCGTACTTTTTGCCGGACCGGCGCCACGACAAGGAGCAAGCGTCACGCCGAATTGGGGCGGCGCTTTGGCGTAAGTCAAAAATTTTTGCATAAATTCACGAAGCGTTCGATGTCGTCTTCCTGAGTGGCGAACGAGGTCACGAGCCGCGCCAAGACCCGATCGGCCGGCAGTCTCAATCCCTCGCTTGGGCGCAGGTAATAGCTTGCGCCGGCGGTCTTGAGCTTGGCGTCGAGCGCCCGCGGCAACGCAACGAACACCAGATTAGCCTCGACCGGCCACACTAGCTGCAACCCAAGCGCCGTGAGTTTCTGCGCCAGGCGGTCAGCCATGGCATTGGCGCGGCGGGCGAGCGTCAACCAAAGATCGCCGGCAAGATAGGCAGCAAATTGCGCGGCGAGGAAACGATGCTTTGACAAAAGATGACCGGCGCGCTTGCGGCGTTCGCCAAAGAATTTCGCCCGCTCGGGATCGAAGACCACCACCGCCTCGGCGGCGAGCGCGCCCCCCTTGGTGGCGCCGAACGACAACGCATCGATGCCGGACTGCCAGGTCATTTGCGCCGGCGTGGCATTGAGACGAACCAGCGCATTGGCGAAGCGCGCGCCGTCCATGTGCACGCCAAGCCCGCGCTTTTTTGCCACCTCGCAGAGCGCGGCGATCTCGTCGACGCGATAGATGGTGCCGGCCTCACTTGCCTGAGTCAGCGAAAGCGCGGCAGCGACCATCTGGTGCGGCGAATGGCCGCCGTAACCGGCGAGTGCGGTTTGCAGCGTCGGCGGCGCGACTTTGCCGTTGTCGCCGGGTAGCGCGGCGAGCTTCAGCCCGCCGCCAAAAAACTCCGGCGCTCCGCATTCGTCGGTGGCGATGTGGGAATCGGTGTGACAGAACACGACGCCCCAAGGCGGCGCGATGTGCGCGAGCGCCAGCGCATTGGCCGCGGTCCCGGTCGGCACCAGAAAGGCGGCCACCTCGCGCTCGAAAATCTCGCAAAGACGCCGCTCGACGCCGGATGTCCAATCATCGTTACCGTAGCCGTGGGCATAACCCGCGTTTGCCTTGGCGATGGCATCGAGAATGGCGGGCGCAACCGGCGCCGTATTGTCGGACGCGAAATTCATGGGATTTCATATGGGATTTCATTCGGTCTTCGCACCGCGAGCGTAGGCTGACCATTGCGCTCATGCCAGTCCCGTGATCCACTCGGCAAGCGGAACGGGGCAGCGCAGCGAACGGGGTGCCATCCGCCCCTGGGGAAAAGCCGCGGCGGGGCGGGACCGAAAAGCCAAGAGCCGGCGTTGAACTGCATTGCCAGGCTTGTGTTTGTGCCTGGAATTTGCCATGTTGCGTATAGGACAGCATTGCTGTCCCAATTCGTGACCCGCAAAGCGCGTGGTCGCCGCCTTCCCCGCCCTGGCTAAGAGGGAGACGAAGGCAGGCGGAAAGCGCGGGGTCGGCCGCCGGGGTCGAGGGCGCGTCGGACGGCGGCCACCAAGCAGCCTTTAAGCCGGTCAGCGGCCCGAAGGCTGCCTGCTTGATGAGTAGATCGCCCGTGCGCGACACCCTCCCTTTCCTCCTCGGCCAACGATGAGGAAACGGAGGGTGCACGCGTGCCGATCGTGCCGATGAAGGAGGAGTGCGAGGTCGACGATGAGCGCGTCAGGTTTCGGCCTGTTTGATCCGGCGCAGGAAAAAGATTCCTGCGGCGTCGGATTCATTGCCGATATCAAGGGACGCAAGTCGCACCAGATCGTCAAGGACGCGTTGACGATCCTGCTCAACCTCGAACATCGTGGCGCGGTCGGCGCCGATCCGCGCGCCGGCGACGGCGCCGGCATCCTGGTGCAGACGCCGCATAAATTTTTGGCCAAACAGGCGGCCACCCTCGGCTTCGATCTGCCGCCGCCCGGCCATTACGCCGTCGGCGCCCTGTTTCTGCCGCACGAGCCGGCGTGGCGGGCGGAAATCATGGACACCTACACGGCGGTCGCCGCGCGCGACGGCATGCGGATTCTCGGCTGGCGCGACGTGCCGACCGACAATTCGACGCTCGGCGAATCGGTCAAGCCGACCGAGCCGGTGCACAAGCAGGTGTTCATCGCGCGCAATTCCAAGGTGACGACGGAGGATGAGTTCGAGCGCCGGCTCTACATCATGCGCAAGACCATCTCGGCGACGATGTACAGCAAGCGCGAGCGCCGCATCTCCAACTATTATCCGGTATCGATCTCCTGCCGGACGCTGATCTACAAGGGCATGTTTCTCGCCGATCAGCTCTGCACCTACTACCCCGACCTGCACGACCCCGATTTCGAGAGCGCGCTGGCGCTTATCCATCAGCGCTTTTCCACCAACACGTTCCCGACCTGGTCGCTGGCGCATCCCTACCGGATGATCGCCCACAACGGCGAGATCAACACGCTGCGCGGCAACAACAACTGGATGGCGGCGCGGCAGGCCTCGGTTTCCTCGCCGCTGTTCGGCGCCGACATCAACAAATTGTGGCCGATCTCCTACGAGGGCCAGTCCGATACTGCCTGTTTCGACAACGCGCTCGAATTTCTGACCATGGGCGGTTACTCGCTCGCCCACGCGATGATGATGATGATTCCCGAAGCATGGGCGGGCAATCCGCTTATGAACGAAGAACGCCGCGCCTTTTACGAATACAACGCCGCTTTGATGGAGCCTTGGGACGGGCCGGCGGCGATCGCCTTTACCAACGGCCGCCAGATCGGCGCCACGCTCGACCGCAACGGCTTGCGGCCGGCGCGTTACATCGTCACCCGCGACGACCGCGTCATCATGGCGTCGGAAGTCGGCGTGCTGCCGGTGCCGGAAGAAGACATCGTGGTGAAGTGGCGGCTGCAGCCGGGAAAGATGTTGCTGGTCGATCTTGAGGAAGGCCGGCTCATTCCCGACGAGGAACTGAAAGCAACGCTCGCCAAGAGCCATCCCTACCGCGAATGGCTCAATCGCACACAAATGGTGCTTGAGGAGCTGCCGCCGGTCGCCGAAGCCGCTCCGATCTCGAATCTGTCGCTGCTCGATCGCCAGCAGGCCTTCGGCTACACCCAGGAAGATCTCAAAATCCTGATGACGCCGATGGCGACGACCGGCGAAGAGCCGGTCGGCTCCATGGGCAACGACACGCCGATCTCGGCGCTGTCCGACCGACCGAAGCTGTTGTTCACTTACTTCAAACAGAACTTCGCGCAGGTGACCAACCCGCCGATCGATCCGATCCGCGAAGAACTGGTCATGAGCCTGGTGTCGATCATCGGGCCGCGGCCGAACCTGTTCGATCTCGCCGGCATGTCGAAGGTCAAGCGCCTCGAAGTCCGGCAACCGATCCTCACCAATGCCGATTTGGAGAAGATCCGCGCCATCTCCGACATGGGCGACCACTTCAAGTCGTGCACCCTAGACACGACCTGGCCGGCGGAGACCGGAGCCGCCGGCATGGAGGCCGCCATCGCCGCTTTGTGCAGCGAGGCCGATAGTGCGGTGCGCGACGGCATCAACATCATCATCCTCTCCGACCGCCGCGCCGGCGCCGACCGCATTCCGATTCCGTCTCTCCTCGCCTGCGCGGCGGTGCATCATCATCTGATCCGCGAAGGCTTGCGCACATCGGTCGGCCTCGTCGTCGAATCCGCCGAGCCGCGCGAGGTACATCATTTTGCCTGTCTCGCCGGCTACGGCGCCGAAGCCATCAACCCCTATCTCGCCTTCGAGACGCTCGTGGCGATGAAGGGCGAGCTGCCGCAAAAGCTCGACGAGAAGGAGGTCGTCAAGCGCTATATCAAGTCGATCGACAAGGGACTGCTCAAGGTGATGTCGAAAATGGGCATCTCCACCTATCAGTCCTATTGCGGTGCGCAGATTTTCGACGCGGTTGGGTTAAGGTCCGAGTTTGTCGCCAAATATTTTACCGGCACGGCGACGCGCATCGAGGGCGTCGGTCTTGGCGAGATCGCCGAGGAGGCTGTGCGCCGGCATCGCGACGCGTTTTCCGACGCGCCGATCTACCGCGCCATGCTCGACGTCGGCGGCGAATATGCCTTCCGCGTGCGCGGCGAAGAACACGTCTGGAATGCGGCGACGGTGGCGGCGCTGCAGCACGCCGTGCGCGGCAATTCCTACGAGAAATACCGGCAGTTCGCGCGCATCATCAACGAACAGTCGGAGCATCTGTTCACCATCCGCGGCCTGTTCCGCATCAAGACGGCGGATGAAGACGCGCGCGCGCCCCTGCCGCTTGAACAAGTCGAGCCGGCCAAGGAGATCGTGAAACGCTTCTCCACCGGCGCCATGTCGTTCGGCTCGATCTCGCGCGAGGCGCACACCACGCTCGCCATCGCCATGAACCGCATCGGCGGCAAGTCGAATACCGGAGAGGGCGGCGAGGAAGCGGACCGTTTCAAGCCGCTGCCGAACGGCGATTCGATGCGCTCGGCGATCAAACAGGTGGCCTCGGGCCGTTTCGGCGTCACTGCCGAGTATCTCGTCAACTCGGACATGATGCAGATCAAGATCGCGCAGGGAGCAAAACCCGGCGAAGGCGGTCAATTGCCCGGCCACAAGGTCGATAAGATCATCGCCAAGGTGCGCCACTCGACGCCCGGCGTCGGACTCATCTCGCCGCCGCCGCACCACGACATTTATTCGATCGAGGATTTGGCGCAGCTCATCTTCGACTTGAAGAACGTCAACCCGGACGGCGACGTGTCGGTCAAACTCGTCTCCGAGGTCGGCGTCGGCACAGTGGCGGCCGGCGTGTCGAAGGCGCGGTCCGATCATGTCACCATCGCCGGCTACGAGGGCGGCACCGGCGCTTCCCCGCTCACCTCGATCAAGCACGCCGGCTCGCCGTGGGAAATCGGCCTCGCCGAGACCCACCAGACGCTGGTCGCCAACCGCCTGCGCGGACGGATTGCCGTGCAGGTTGACGGCGGCATCCGCACCGGCCGCGATGTCGTGGTCGGCGCGCTGCTTGGTGCCGACGAGTTCGGCTTCGCCACCGCGCCGCTGATCGCCGCCGGTTGCATCATGATGCGCAAGTGTCATCTCAACACCTGTCCGGTCGGCGTCGCCACCCAGGACCCGGTGCTGCGCAAG
>JASHRW010000032.1 GCA_030037065.1 Xanthobacteraceae bacterium | reverse complement strand
CGCACGATGCCGGTGCTTATCCTCACCGCGCGCGACCGCTGGAGCGACAAGGTTCAGGGCTTCGACGCCGGCGCCGACGATTACGTCGCCAAGCCGTTCCATTTGGAAGAGGTCCTGGCCCGCGTGCGCGCGTTGCTGCGCCGGTCTGCCGGGCATGCCAAGAGCGAGTTCACCTGCGGCTCAGTCCGCCTCGATACCAGAACCGGTCGCGTCGCCGTCAGTGGCAATCCGGTGAAACTGACTTCGCACGAGTACCGGCTCCTCTCCTATCTGATGCATCATACCGGCCGGGTTGTGTCGCGCACCGAACTCGTCGAGCATCTCTACGATCAGGATTTTGACCGCGACTCAAACACCATCGAAGTATTCGTCGGCCGCATCCGCAGGAAACTCGGCGTTGACGTGATTCAGACGGTGCGCGGCCTTGGTTATCTGCTCACGCCCCCCGATGCGCACTAACTCGCTGGCGCTCCGCCTGTTCTTGTGGGCGGCCGGCTGGACGCTGATCATCCTCATCGTTACCGGTATTGCGCTCTCCACACTTTATCGCCATGCCGTCGAGCGGGCGTTCGACCGGCGCCTCGATGTCTATTTGCGCACGCTGGTCGCCGACGTGGCCTCGCCGGAGGACGGCGGCGAGAATTTTCCGCAGTCGATCGGTGAACCGCTGTTCGAATTGCCGCTATCAGGCTGGTATTGGCAGGTGACGCGGCTCGATTCCAAAACGCCGGAGGTGCGATCGTCACGCTCGTTGTGGGATTCGGCGCTGCCGCAGCTCAACGATGATCAATCCGCCGCCGGCGCCGAATACCGGCAAGGCTATGCGCAGGGGCCGGAGGACCAGGAGCTGCGCATCGTCGAGCGCAATATCGATCTCGGCGACGACGGCAAATATTTGATCGAAGTGGCGGGCGATGCGTCGGAAATCGACGACGAAACCCGCAGCTTCGACGGCGTCATCAGTGCCATTTTTGCAGCGTTGACACTGGCACTGCTATTGACCACGGCGCTTCAGGTGCGTTTCGGCTTGGCGCCGCTCACCCGTATCTCACAGCGACTGGCGGCGATCCGCTCCGGACGCGCCGAGCGCCTCGAGGGCAAATTTCCAGTTGAGATCGCGCCGCTCGCGCGCGAGACCAATGCGCTGCTTGAGGCCAATCGCGAAATCGTCGAGCGCGCGCGTACCCATGTCGGCAATCTCGCGCATGCGCTGAAAACGCCGCTCTCGGTCATCGTCAACGAGGCGGCTGGGCGCGGCGACGATCCGCTGGCGCAGAAAGTGCGGGAGCAGGCCGATATCATGCGCGATCAGGTGGCGCGCCAACTCGAACGGGCGCGGCTCGCCGCGCGCTTGACCGTCGTCGGCACGTTAACCGACGTTCCGCCGGTCGTTACCGCGCTGGCGCGAACCATGGAGAAGCTCTATCGCGAGCGCGATATCGCTATTGCCGTCGATATGCCCGAGCACGCCTTTTTCCGCGGTGAGCAGCAGGACCTCGAAGAGATGATCGGCAATCTGGTCGACAACGGCTGCAAATGGGCGCAGTCGCGCGTTGCGATCGAAGTGGTCGCCGACCGTGCCGGTGCGGAGCCCGACAAAGGCCAAAGAAACCAGAAAGCCGATACCGCCGACAACGGCGAAAAGCCGCGCCTGCGCATCATCGTTGACGACGACGGGCCGGGCCTTTCGGCCGGCGAGCGCGAGCAGGTGGCGCTACGCGGACGCCGGCTCGACGAGACCAAGCCTGGTTCGGGTCTCGGCCTTTCCATCGTGGTCGAGCTTGCCGGCCTTTATAGCGGCGGGCTCACGCTCGGCACCGCGCCGATCGGCGGCCTGCGCGCCGAATTGGCGCTGCCGGCCGGATGACCTAGCTGCCCCACAATTCCTTGGATGCAATCCGGGCGCCATCGGCAAGCGCCTTGAACTTGGCCCATACGATCGAGGGATGCACCTCTTTCGATCCGGCGAAAGTGGCGAAGCCACAGTCCGACCCGGCAATCACGTTCTCGCGGCCAACCAGATCGGCGAAGCGCACGATGCGTTCGGCGACCAGCTCGGGATGTTCGACCAGCACGGTGGAGTGCGAAATTACGCCGGGAATCAGGATTTTTCCTTCCGGTAGCTTCACGTTCTTCCACACTTTCCACTCATGCTCGTGGCGTGGATTGGCGGCCTCGAACGAATAGGCGCCGGCGCGTATTTTCAGAATGATATCGACAATGTCTTTCAGCTCCATGTCGTGGACGCGAGGGCCCATATTGATGCCGTAGCAGGTGTGAAAGCGGATTTTCTCCGGCGGAATGTCGCGCAGTGCGTGGTTGAGCGCCTCGACGCGCACCTCCGCCCATTTGCGGCAGTCGGCAATGCTCGCTTCGGGATGGATGATGTAATAGCTGACGAGCCGCGGATCGTCGATCTGCAGCAAAAAACCGGCATCGACGATAGCGCGGTATTCGTCGCGCATCGCCTCGGCGATGGCGAAGACGTACTCCTCCTGCGTCCTGTAATAGGCGTTGCGCTGCCAGTCTTCGATGTTGGATGGCGAGATCGCCGGCATGAACGCTTCTTCGACCTTCACGCCACGGAGTGCGGCTTTGAAATTATCGATGTCGCGCTGCAGCGGCTCGCGGCCCTTGTAGGTAATCGGCCCGGTGCAGACCATGTGAGCATGGCGCGAAGCGGCGTGGGTCTGCGCATAAAACTCGGGAAACGAACGCCCCTCGCGCGAAGACGCCCATTGGTTGCGCGGGCCGGCCGCGGTGTCGAGTTCGTAGCCGCCGAGCCGTTCGTTGATATAGCTGACGAAGCTCGGCTTGCCATATTCGCCGTCATCGATCACGTCGATGCCGAGCTCGATCTGCTCCTTCACGATCTCGGCAACGGCGGCGGCGAGCCGCGTTGCCGCTGCCGAGGCGTGGAATGCTTTGGGTCCGTCGCGTTCCACCAGCGCCAGCAGATCGGCCGGCCGTGGCAGGCTGCCGGCATGGGTGGTGAGAATACGGTCGGTGCTGTGTCGCATGGAAATGGACGTCTCAATCCAACGTGACATGCGCGGATGTGATGACGTTTTTCCAGCGCTCGACTTCGTCGTGGAAATAGGCGGCGGTGGCTGCCGGGGTGCCGCCGCCCGGCTCGGCCGACAGGCCGGCGAAGCGCGCTTGAACGCCCGGATCGTGCAGGGCCTCGTTCACCGCTGCATTGATTGTGTCGACGATCGCTGCCGGGGTTTTTGGTGGAGCAGCTAGCGCGAACCACGTCACCGAGGCAAAGCCG
Organism: Xanthobacteraceae bacterium; assembly: GCA_030037065.1. Taxonomy (GTDB): domain Bacteria; phylum Pseudomonadota; class Alphaproteobacteria; order Rhizobiales; family Xanthobacteraceae; genus BOG-931. The sequence continues at coordinate 4,290 of JASHRW010000032.1, read as the reverse complement.
GGCAAGGTTTCGGCAATGGTAGGCGCGTTTGGCAACGATCCCGCTCGCTCCGGCGATGCGACTGCAATCAGTTTCAGTTTGCCGGCTTTGACGAACTGCATCGACACCCCGAGATTGTCGAACATGCAATCGACGTTGCCGGCGACCAGATCATTAAGTGCCGGCGCTGAACCGCGATAGGGCACGTTTTGCAGCTTCACCTTGGCCATCAACTGAAACAATTCCGAGGTCAAATGCGACGTCGTGCCGTTTCCTTGAGTGGCGTCCGTGATCTTGCCCGGTTTGGTCTGCGCGTAGGCGATGAAATCCTTCACGGTGTTGGCTTTGATCTTGTCGGGATTGACCACGAGCGCGTTAGGCACGCGCCCCATGACCACGATCGGGACGAATTGCAGCGGGTCGAAATCGAGGTGCCTGTAAAGGTTCTGATTGACGACCAGCGGGCCGGGCGGTGAGGCCAGCAGCGTGTACCCGTCAGGATCGGATTTGGCGACCAGTTCGGCGCCGATATTGCCACCGGCGCCGGTACGGTTCTCGATGATCACCGTCTGGCCCCATTTGCGCGACAGCCAATCGGCGAGGATGCGCGGCATGACATCAGCGGTACCGCCCGCGGGATATGGCACGATGATTCGAACGACCCGGGTTGGATAGTTTTGCGCCTGTGCCGGCCCTGGCGATAGGGTCAGCGAAACGCTCAGCGCAACGAGCGCTGCCGCGATTGAACCTGGCATTTGTCGACGGAAAGGACCGCGCATTGCTTTTCCTGTTGGATTTCTCGTACGACGGCGATGGATACACCCCGCGCAACTTTTCTTGCGATATCTCGGTGAGATGGCGGAGCTTAGTCAGAGCGTGATGCGTCGGCAATGGACGCTTTTGCCGGAGGACGCCCGGACCCGAGTGCGATCCGCGCCGCCTCCTCGGCCCGTGCGGGCCGGGACCTCGTAGCAGGCGTCGTTCCATTCACAGCGTCCGTCCGCTTGGCCGGCCAGCGCACGGCGTCTCCCCGATGCTGGCGCCGGTGCCATACTGCCTTGAATTCCTGACGTTTTATGTAACTCCTTCTTAAGTGCCGTGAGGCTAGAACGGCTATGGTGCAGTCCAGCCAGCGCGGTGTGCCGATGACGAGCGACGGGTCGTCAATCGAACGGCTGCGGGGATATCTGCAAACCCTTTCCCTGGAAGCGCGGGCGATGCTTGTCGCGGAGCTCGAGCGCGCCATGTTGCGTGAGGGCGACGTCGCCGGCAGCGAGTTCGTGTTGCAGGAATTGCGGCGAACGATCCGGGCGTCCTCACAGCAGGTGCCGCGCATCGGCGATGCGGCGCGTAAATTCTTCACGCCGATTGAGCCGTTTCTGATCGACGGCCCGGCCGATCACAAGCGCGTCGGCCGCTTGGCGCGCGTTTCGCTGGAGCCGATGTGGCAGTGGATCGGTCGCGATCTCATGCCTGCGGAAGCGAAGGCGCTGAGCGAGGACATCGACCGCGCCTTGTTGGCGGACGATCGGACAAAGGTCGAACAATTGGTCCGCGCGCTGCACGACCGTGCCATCCAGCGCATGAATGATACCATCGCCGCGATTGAGGGCAATGAAAGGGCGCGCCGCCGGTTTTCTGTGGAAGTCGGCACGCCGCGGGCGCTTGAAGATGTCAAGACCCTGATAGGGATTCTCGGCGTTCGCGATCCGATCGCCGAATTGGCGCGGCGGCTGCCCGAACATATCCGCGCGTTCGAGCGCGAGTATGTCGATCAGGCGAGGTCACTCATCGATACGGCGGTCGCCCAGACGTCACTGCAAAACCACGCCGCCAAAAGGCGCGATCTCTTGCTCTATGGAGTGATCATCGCGATGAGTCGGCTGGCTGCGCCATGGCAGCTCATTCGTATCGCCACACGCGCGGCCGAGAGCGACGACACCACCCGCATCGCGGAGAATCGTTACGCGGTGGCGGTCACGATCGTGCTCGGCGAGCTTGAGTCCATGGTGAGCGAATTACGGTCGGAGCTCAAGGCCGGCCGGCCGGTTGCCTCGTTGCTCAAGGGCCTTCACGACGGCGCGCGCGGCATGCGCACGGAAATGGATCTGTCGGTCGATTCGGCTTGGAGCCGTCAACTGGCTGCGATCCGGGGCGCCGTATCAAATATATTGACGGCCGAAATCGAGACTGTGCCGGGCCGCGTCCGCCGACTGTTGCGGCCGCGCCCAGCCAACGAGATCGCGCCCGGATCGTCGCTCGACACAATCGATGTGCATGATGTTGAGGCGCGGGTCGAACTGGTGGGTGCCTGCCGCCATTATGCGAGCGAGTTGGCGGCCAGCGAAGTAACGCAGCGCACCCATTCGGAGCTTACGCAATATCTGGAGACCGGCATCAGGATCCTGCTTGACGCGTTGCGCCACTCCGACAACGCCGAGCGGCCGTTCCGCCAGTCGCAGGTCGACGCCGCAGTACGGTTTTGCCGGACGGTGTTCGGTGCCGATTATGCAGGGCTTTTGGCCAAGGCAGCCGATGTGGCCGTGCAAGGCGCCGCCGCCGAGCGAAAGCCCATACGGGCCTAGGCCGTCCAGCCGAGTGCGGCCGGTGCTGGCAGATAGTGAGCCCGCGCAGTGCGAAATTGCCGCGTTGAGGTTCCCATTGCAGCCGCATTCGCGCCGTGATGTAAGGGCGACGCGGGCGCCGAAAGCGCACCATCAGGCCCTTGGCAGTTGCCACGAAGATAATGAAATAACGGCATGATGCTTTGGATCATTTTTGCCTTGATGAGCGCTGCGGCAATTTTTGCCCTTTTGTGGCCATTGGCGCACAAGCCGCGCCTCAGCCGCGCCGGCAGCGACATTATCGTCTATCGGGATCAATTGGAGGAAATCGGTCGCGATCGCAGCGCCGGCCTGATCGGTGACGCTGAGGCGGACGCTGCGCAGATCGAAGTCTCGCGCCGATTGCTTGCTGCTGCGGAAGCGCGAGTTCCGCCGTCCCCACCGCAGCCGCTCTGGCACCGCCGCGCCGCGGCACTTGCCGCCTTGATCGTGCTTTCTGTCGTTCCAATCGGCCTTTACGCCGTGTTCGGCTCGCCGAACATTCCCGATCAGCCCGCCTATGCGCGCACCGCCTTGCCGAAGAATCATCAATCGATTGTCGCTCTTATCGCGCAGGTAGAACAGCACCTGGCGACTAATCCCGACGATGGCGCCGGCTGGCAGGTGATCGCTCCAGTTTACATGCGGCTCGGCCGTTACGACGATGCGGTAGCGGCGTTCCGCAAGTCGCTGGCGCTCAACGGCGAAACCGCCGCCCGCGATTCGGATCTTGGCGAGGCGTTGGTCGCGGCGGCTAACGGAGTTGTGACCCACGAGGCAAAACAGATGTTCGAACGCGCTGTGGCGCGCGACGATCATGATCCAAAGGCTCGCTATTTTCTCGGCTTGGCGGACGAGCAGGACGGCAACCGTGACGCCGCCGCCACCAAATGGCGGGCGCTGCTTGCCGAGGCACCCGCGGATGCCCCGTGGGCCGGATTTGTCCGCGCGGCCTTGGCGCGCGTCAGCGGGCAACCTGTTACCGGACCGGGCTCGACCCCGCAGCAGATGGCGGCTGCAGAAGACCTGCCCGAAGCGAAACGCGAAACGATGATCCGCGGAATGGTACAAAAGCTCGCCGATAAACTGCACGCGGATGGCAACGACCTCGCCGGTTGGCTGCGCCTCGTGCGTGCCTATGCGGTGCTCGGCGACCAAGATAAGGCCAAGGGCGCCGCTGCCGATGCCAAGCGTGCACTCGCCGGCCATCCCGAGGACGTCAAGCAGATTGACGATCTCGTTAAAAGTCTCGGTCTCGAAGGTTGACCAACATCATGATCCGCCGCAGACAATGGCCATGACCCGCAAGCAGCGACGCTTGATTTTGATCGGCGGCTCGCTCGGCGTGTTGGCGGTCGCGGTGGCGCTCATGCTCAATGCCTTCCGCGATTCGATCGTGTTCTTTAATTCGCCGACCGACGTCATGGAAAACCACGTCGGACCCGGCACGCGCATCCGGCTCGGCGGTCTGGTGAAGACCGGCAGCCTGGTGCGCAGCGATGGGTTGCACATCCGCTTCGAAGTCACCGACGGCAAGAGCGAAATCCCCGTGACCTATAGGGGCGTGGTGCCGGATCTGTTCCGCGAAGGGCAGGGGGTCGTGGCCGAGGGCGCGCTTAACAATTCCGGCGTATTTGTTGCCGATACGATTCTCGCCAAGCATGACGCGACCTACATGCCCAAGGAGGTCGTCGACGCTCTGAAAAAG
>JASHRW010000238.1 GCA_030037065.1 Xanthobacteraceae bacterium | reverse complement strand
CGGAGCAGGCCCTTTTCCTTCATCTCCATATGGAGTGCGATCGAGTCGAGATCGAAGCCGTTCGGCCATGTCAGGATGCCATCGTCGAGGAAGACGCGGGCGAAGAAGGCCTGGTCGCGCAGCGGTTCGACCATCTCGCCGCCTTCGGCGATCATGTCGGCAAAGTCCCGCTCACCTTCGGTGCCGTCGGAGAACGCGACCCATATCCGATAGCCGCCGCGCGGCTCGACGCGCACGACATCGACCAGTTCGAACATTTTTTCCTGCGCGTTCATTCAACGTCAGCTCCCGGAATGCGCTGTAGCGGACGGCGATCTCCACTCAGGCCGCCGCCCAGTCTTGCGTCTTCAGTCCCGGCACGCGCGAAAACTCGCGCTCGTTTGCCGTTATCAGCGTCGCGCCGCGGCGGCGCGCCTGGGCGGCGATGAGAATGTCATAAGGTCTGATCGGCGTGCCGGCGCGCTCGAGCGCGGCGCGGATGTCGCCGGCTTCCTCGGCATCTTCCGATTCGAACGGCCACTGCCTCACATTCAGCGACAAGAAAGCAGCGAGGGCGTCGGCATTGCGCCCCCGCCGGAGGCTTTTCTTGATGCCGTACTGCAGCTCGTACAACGCAATCGTCGAAACGCCGACGACGATACGGTCCACCAGCGTCTGTTCCAGTCGCGCGCGCACTTGGGGAAGGCGCTCGCTCATGATCGCGATGATGATGTTGGTATCGAGGCAGATCATTCGTCGAATATCGTCCGCGGCGGCGGCATTGGCGGTTGTTCGGGACGACCTTCCGGCAGAAAGTCCCTGCCGCCCAAACGGTCGATTTCTGCGAATATCGCTCGGATCGTCTCACGATCGCGCCCGGCTTCGAGCGGCTCAAGAATGACGGCTTTCCCCACCCGGCGCACGCGCACTTCCTTGCCCGGCAGGCGAAATTCCTTTGGCAGCCGCACCGCTTGGCTGCGGCCGTGCATGAAGAGCTTGGCGGTGGTTTTCTCGGTCATGAGCTTGTCCAACGCGATAGATACCAATGATATATACCACTGTTACAGGGCCGCCACAACGGTCATTACGCCACCAGCGCATCCGACAGATCGCCGAGCACTTCATCGAGCCGAGGGCCGAACAGCGCCTGCGCCTTTAACAGCCCGCCCTTGTCGAAGAACTCCGGCACGTCCTGCAAATCCTTGCGCTCCAACCCGCCGTTCTGCGCCAGATAGTCGCGAATCGTCGTGAGCCACGTTAGCTGCTCCGCGGAATAATCGCGCCCTGCATTCTTCTCGCGGCCGAGCCAAAGATTGAATTTGCCGGCAATGAGCGAGGGCAACGGCTGAAGCACCTCGTCCTTGCCAAGCGCAAAACGCACCAGCATGACGATGTCGGTGAGAATGCGCGTCGGATTACCGCGCACGCGGGCATCGTTGAGCCGCCTGTAGGCGCGCCAGATTTCCGGCGGCTCAAGCAGCCACGGCGGGCGCTTGAGCGGATTGCTCCGCCGTCGCGTCAATGCCGTGTTTTGCCTGCGCTGCCGTCGCGAGGATATCGGGATCGATGGAATCGAGAAGCCTACGGGCCAGATCGGCGAGCGTCTTGCCGCCGGCGAGCTTGGTCAATTCCGCCGCGCCGTCGGGATCGATCTTGCGGTCCAGCATGGCGAGCCGCGCGGCAAGGGTGGAGATGGTGTTGTCGCGGCGGTTACCGGCGGCGACACGGTCGAGCAGCTTGTCGAAGGCGATCTTGCGGTCGCGATCGAGCGGCACGGAGAGCGTCTTGGCGCTTTCGGTGACACCGACGGCATCGATGAGCACGAAGCGGGTCTTGGCGTCGGCGTCGGGCGTGACCGCCTGCAGGTCGGTGGCGTTGATGGTACGCACGCCGCGGCCCTTCATCTGCTCGAAATAAAGCGCGGAGCGCACATCGCGCAGGAAGATCAGAACCTCGATCGGCTTCACGTCGGTGCCGGTCGCGATCATATCGACGGTGACGGCGATGCGCGGATTGGGATTGATGCGGAATTCTCTGATGAGCTGCTCGGGGTCGGCGTCCTTGACCCGATAGGTGATCTTCTGGGCGAAATCGTTGCCCTTGCCGAAAACCTCGCGGACGATCTCGACGATTTTTTCGGCGTGATTGTCATCCTTGGCGAAGATCACCGTCTTGGGCACGGTGGTGCGGCCGGGGAACAGTTCGGTGAACACGGTGTCGCGATAGGTTTCGAGCACAGTGCGGATTTGATTCGGCGCGACAACCGATCGATCAAGCTCCTTGCTGGTATAGACCAGATCATCGCTCAGCGTTTCATAGCGCTGGGCGCGGGTGTGCCGATCCATCACCGGGATGGTGTAGCCTTTCGAAACACGCCCGCCCTGTTCACCGATGCGGGTGCGAATACGATAAATCTCATAACCGACGTTGACGCCATCGACGACCGAGCGCTCGTAGGGATAGTCGGCGACTATGTTCTTGTTGAAGAAGCCCAAGGTGTGGACGGACGGCGTCGCGGTGAGACCGACG
>JASHRW010000237.1 GCA_030037065.1 Xanthobacteraceae bacterium | reverse complement strand
GTGATTGGTCGCCTCGCTGTCGATCCAGACCGTCGGCTTGCCGTCGGCGCCATGTCCGGTGACGACGCGGCGAAACTTCGGCGCGGTGCGTTCGGCTCCAGCCATCAGCAGACCCTCTGCAGATCGTGCGAGAAGGCGTGCAGGCTGCGCGCTCCGGTTTCGCTAATGACCACGGTATCCGCGAAGACGGCGCCGGTCTCACCGCCGCGCCAATTCGGATCGAACAGATCGATATTGAAGGCGAAGACCATTCCGGCTTTGAATTCGTCGCCGATCTTCACCAGCGCGGCTTGATCGGCCTTGAGCGCATGGAAGCGATAGCGGGGATATTCGAGCGACGCGAGTCCGTGTCCGTGAATTCCAGTTTCGCAAATGCCGAGCTTCGCATCGTCGATAACCCGTTTGACCTCGTTCATGCAGGCGGCAATGGATTTGCCGGGTCCGAACAGCTCCATCCCGCGCTTGAACGCGCGTAGGCAGCCGGCGTAGATACGCTGGAGCTCGCTGTCCGGCTCGCCGAGACAAAATGTGCGCTCCACGTGCGTGAAATAACCGCCAATTTTCGGGTGGATCTCGCAGGTTATGACGTCGCGCGATTGCATCGGGCGCGTCGTGGGGAGGCGAAACGGGTGCGGGAACGGGTAGCGATCGCATGCCCAGAGAAACAAGGTCGGCTCTTCGCCGCCATCGGCCAGCATCGCTTCCATCATGTGCGCATAGACTTCGGATTCGCGCACTCCCGGGCGCGCCCGGCTGTTGCATGCCTGCAGCATCTTGTCGCCGAGCGCCGCCGCTCTTTCGAGCAGCGCGATTTCCTCGTCGCTCTTGATCGATCGCGCGGTTTCCAGAAGATCACCAAGCTCGACAAAGCGCGCGTCCGGTAGCGCCGACTTCAGCGATTCGACAACGCTGTGCGGCGCCCAGCCGTCCGGATCAAGCGGGCCGGCAAGTCCGTCCATGCCGATTGTTGCGTGATCGAACCGCATTTCCTTCAATCGCGCGACAACGGTTTCCGCCCATGTGCCGCGACGGGATCGAACGTCGCCAACCCAGTCCTGGGCCCGTTTCCAATATTCGACGAAGGTCGGCATGAAAACAAACGAGGTCGGCTCGCCCTCAAGCGGAAACACAAGTGTGTTGTTCTCGGCATTGCCGCCGATCGGCGACAGATAGCGTGCATTGGCGGTGCAGAAGTCCCACATTGCCGGCCATCCCCAGAGAACGAGGCAATCGATGCCGCGTTCTTGCATTTGCCGGCGTGTTGTCAACCAACGCCTGTTGCGCTCGGCGATGGACATGCGTGGCAGTTCAAGGCGATCGCGCATGATGCAACTCGTTGATTTTGATCGGCGGATCAACCGACCGGCTCGGAACGCTTCCGGTGCTCTGTTTCCCTTGACCGATTTGGTGAGTCCGTTGATTCGATGTTTCCGCCCGCGGTCGGAATAAGGCCCTCCAGCGCTGCCTTGATGAGCAAGGCGGTATAGCGCGAATACGCGCGCGCGCCAGGAATTCCTCCGCCCGAGAAGTAGAGACCCTCTTGGGCGGTTCGCGCATACATGGCGCACAATTCGCCATCATTGCCGATTCCCCAGATCGGGCCGACGCGAGCTGCGATGTCATCGCCGAACATCGCTCTCACCACTTCCTGCAACGGCTTGTAACCGGTCGCGAGCACGACGATATCAGTGTCGAGTGCGGTGCCATCTGAGAAGATGACCTTCCTGTACTCCAGCCGTTCGATATCGACGCCTGCCTTCAGCTTGATCTTTCGCGCGATGATGAGGTCGGATGCGCCGACATTCAGATAATAGCCGGCTTGACGACGCAGCAACTTCAGGAAATAGCCTGAGTCGTCCTCGCCGTTGTCGAGCAGAAAACCGACTCGTCGGAGCCCATCGAGCAGATCCTTGTCCTCTTCCGCCATTTGCCGGCTGAGCGGCTTGTGCAGACGCGCCAGCAAACCATAGGGCACGGAAGCCGCCATCAGATCGGTGTCTTCGATGGGGCGAACGCCGTCATTCTGTCGATAGAGCTCATAGGGGCGAACCGAGCTTGGCTCCAGACTGACGACCGTCACCGACGATCGCTGCAGCATAGTCACGTCGGCGCCTCGGGCGTGAAGCTCCTGAGCGATATCGTGACCACTGGTGCCGGCGCCGACGACGAGAACCGATTTGCCGGTCACGTCTAATTCATCGGTGCGCGCGCTCGAATGAACGATAGGACCTGCGAAATCATTCCATCCCGGCAATGCAGGAATGTTCGGCAGACCGCTCACTCCCACGGCTACGGCAATATGTCCCGGGCGCATGATTCTCATGCTGCCGTCCGCCAATCGCAGCCGGGCGGTCCATCGTCCCTGTGCTTTGTCGTACTCGGCCCCCACAAATGTCGTTTTCGTCCAAACATTCACTTCCATCGACTCGGCGTAGAATTCCAGCCAGTTCGCCAGCTTGTCTTTGGGAATATAGACGGGCCAAGTGTCCGGAAACGGCATATAGGCGAAATGATTCATGCAAATTTCGTTGTGCAGCCTCAAGGAACGGTAGCGGTTGCGCCAGATGTCTCCGATGCGATCGGTCTTTTCGACGACGAGGGTAGGAATGTTGAGCTGACCCAACCGGGCAGCGAGCATCAATCCGGACTGGCCGCCGCCGATGACGATAACGTCCGGATCCCTGTCCCTGAATTGGCGCGCTTGGTTTCGGCGGTCGAGCCAATTCTCCACTTCGCGTGATGCTGTGCGCATGTCCTCGCGCGGACGCCTTTGCCCTACGGGTTCGGGAAAAGCCTTGAGTTCCTGCATGGCTGTTAGAACAGTGAACGCCTGCAGACGGCCTGGCGTAGCGGTATCTTCGACCAGCCTGACAAATCCGCGAGCGAGCGCGATATCGGTTTCGAATGTGAAGAAAAATTGCAGCGTGGAATTGTGCTCGCCGATGGCGCCGGTAAACGGCTCGCCGTCTAAGTGAAAATTATAGGGCGCATGCGAGCCTATCGCTGCGGACAGCCAGGCACGGACGGCATTGATGCCGTGAACGTTCTTGAATATCCAGCCGAAGGTCAGCAGGTCGCGCCAATAGCCGTCCGGATGCATCATGGCGGCAGCGCGCGGGTAATTAGCATGCTGCAGCGCCTCGCCAAATTCGGCGAGCCAGGCTGCAGCCATCCGATGCCGTTCCGCGGGTGTGGTGCCGCTGAAGCCCTGCAACCGGTCCCCCTCCATTCTGCTGCGACCGGCCGAGGCGCGGTCATTTGCTTTTTGGTTCGACCTTGTTCTGTATTTCGGAACGAAGTTCTAAAATATTAACTGGATGCGACAGCAAGTCAACGCTCTGAATTCAGGAGCGCCTGGCGAACGACAATACGGCTTTCCCGTCATGGTCGATTTGATTTGCAAGCCGCGGCAGCGAAGCAAGCTCGCGCAAGCCGTGCCGGACCGTTAAATATGGACCCAAAGGTTGCGGCCCGGCGGGTCGGGATTGGTAACCAGATCATTAACCCAAGTTCAACAATTCTACCGCACCATGCTGCTTCCGCTGGAGCTTGAATCTCACCCATGGCGCCGACCAGTCTCGTTCAGGCCTTCGAAGCTCGCCTGTCCATGTACAAACTCGATGATCGCGCGCGCCGAGTTCTGGCGGAGACTTGGCCGGTGATCGCGCCACAGCTCGGACAAGCGATCGACGAGATACTCGAGGCCATGAAGGTTCTGCCGCGCATCGGCGAAATCGTGACGCAGAACAAAGAAGTCGTGAGGAAACTCGAAACGGCGCATTTCCGCGCGCTCCTGGGAGGCAAGCTCGACCAGCGATACGCCGAGTCCTGCCGCGATACGGTCGAGCAAGAAGTCGCATTGGGTTTCGATGCGCGTATCCGCAGCACCGCCGGCAGCTACGTCCTCAAAGGGGCGCTCGACTCTCTTGCCAAGAAATATCGCTTTTCATCGACCCGCGTCGCTGATCGCGGCAGGATCGTTGCGCAGGTCATCAGCTTCGACGTTGCCAATGCAATGACGCTGCATCGCCAGCGGGCCGAGCAGGCGACGCTGGAGCGGCGGAAGGCGATCGATGACGCAATTGCGGACTTCGGCGGCGCCATCGGCGACGTGGTCGAGTCGATCAAGGAAGCGTCCGTTTCGCTGACGAAGACATGCGGGACGTTGACGGAAGTCGCACAAGATATGCGCGGACGGATGGCGGCGGCCTCGTCGGCTTCGGCGGAAACGGCGCGACGGATGGACTCGACAGTGGTCGCCACGGAAGAGTTGTCCGGCTCGATCGAAGAAATCGGCCGGCAGGCGACTCGCGGGCTCGAAATGGCGCAATCGGCCGTCGGTGATGCCGAACGCAGCCAGAACGCTATTCGCTCCTTGGATGCGGCTGCGGGGCGCATCGGTTCCGTGGTGGACGCGATTTCGGCGATCGCGGCGCAGACCAACCTGTTGGCACTGAACGCGACCATCGAATCCGCGCGCGCCGGCGAGGCGGGCAGAGGCTTTGCCGTGGTGGCGACGGAAGTCAAAACGCTTGCCAACCAGACCTCGCGCGCCACCGAGGATATCTCGAGGCAAATCACCGCCGTGCAGGAAGCGACCAAGCGCTCCGTCGAGGAGATAACGTCAATCGCCCGTGCCATCGGTGAGCTGACTGGCGTATCGACGAATATCGCAACAGCCGTCGAAGAGCAGAGTGCGACGACCCGCAATATCGCTGAAAGCATTCACGGCGCGGCCGGACATACCGCGCGCGCTTCCGCCGAAATCGGATCGGTCGAACAGGCCGTGGCGCTCGGTGCTGCGGCCGTCGGCGACATTACCGCATGGACGTCAAGGCTTTCGTCCAGGGCCAACGATCTGGAAACGAGAGTGACGGACTTTTTCAATCGCGTGCGCGCGGCGTGAAGAATTTCACCGCCGCTGCCGCGGCCCGATGCTGGCGTGCAGAAATCATTCCGCCGGCTGCTTCGGCTTCAATTTTATGAACGTGCCTTTGAGGTTGTCCCACAGCTGAATCTTGGCGCCATTACGGTGCATGATCACGCTCTGCTGGACGACCGAGAGCGAATTGTTCCAAGCCCAATAGATCACCAATCCGGCCGGAAAATGCGCCAGCATAAAGGTAAAAATCAGCGGCATCCAGTTGAAAATCATCTGCTGGGTGGGATCCGGCGGCGCCGGGTTGAGCTTCATCTGCACCCACATGGTCACGCCCATGATGGCAGGCCATGCGCCAAGATGGAGGAAGCCGCCGATATAAGCGCCGAGAAATGCTGCGGGGTGCCAGGGAACCAGCCCGAATAGCGTGAAAAGGTTGGTCGGGTCCGGCGAAGACAGATCGTGGATCCAGCCGTAGAACGGCGCATGCCGCATTTCTATTGTGGTGTAGAGCACATCGTAGAGCGCGAAAAACACGGGAATCTGAATAATCATTGGCAGGCAGCCGGCGACGGGATTGATCTGCTCCTTCTTGTAAAGCTCCATCATCGCCTGCTGCTGTTTCACCCGGTCGTCGGCATAGCGCTCCTTGATCATAGCCATTTGCGGCTGCACTGCCTTCATCTTGGCCATCGAGGCGTAAGACTTGTTGGCGAGCGGGAAGAACAGAATCTTTACCAGCACCGTGACGATGAGGATCGCGATGCCGAAATTCCCGACTAGGTGGAAGAAGAAGTCAAGCGCGAGAAACATCGGCTTACTGATGAAATAGATCCAACCCCAGTCGATCAGCAGATCGAAATGGTTGAGGCCGAGACTCTGATTGTAGCCGCCCGGCCCGAACGGGAAATTGATGCCTACGACCGAAACTTCCTTTGCGCCGGCAAACAGCCGCGTCGAAACCGTGGTGGTCGCGCCCGGCACGACGGTCTGCGGACTTCGTTGCAGGTAATCGGTCTGATAGATCGGTTCTTGCTCGTTATCAGTGTCGACGGAAAAGCGCGCGGTAATGTTGGCGTCGGTGTTGGGCACCAACGCCGCAGCCCAGTATGCATCGGTGAAACCGAGCCAAGCATCGGTCGCGTTCCAGCAATAATGCTGCGCCGTGCAGGCCGATGACGACGTCGCCTTTGCGTCGAGTATCTTCTTGTAGGTCGGGTCCTGCAGGCCGTCGTTGCCGATATATCCAACGGGGCCTTCGTGAAGGTAGAAGGAGTAGCCCTCCGACTTCGGAGTGCCATGGCGGGAGATCAGCCCGTAGGGGTACAATGTGACCGGATTATTGCTGTTATTTTGAACGCTCTCGGTAATGTGGAACATGTAATGGTCGTCGACCGAGATGGTGCGCGTGAAGATCAATCCCTGACCATTGTCGTAGCTGAGCGTGACTGGATGATCGACGGATACTGCGCCGGTTCCTACTTGCTTCCAGACCGTATCCTGGTCCGGCAGCTTCTCTTTCGCGTCCGAAGCGCCCACCCAACCGAGCTCCGCGTAGAACGGGTGGGGCGCGCCGACCGGCGAGAGCAACACCACTCGCGGTGAAGCCGGATTGGTTGTTACGTGATAATCCTTCAGGGAAAGATCGTCGATGAGCGCACCATGAAGGTTGATGCTCCCAGAAAGCCGTGGCGTATCGATAACCACGCGCGGGGAAGCGGTAATTGCTGCCTCGCGAGTTAATTGCTTCGGCCCCTCTGACGGAACGCTCGGCGTTGTCGGCCTGATGGCCCCCGGTGTGCCCGGCGGCGTTGGACCGCCGGCTGACGGCGTGTTACCCGCCCCTTGAGTCGTTGGGGTGGCCGATCCCGGCTGGTGCTGAGTGGTTTGCGGCGGCGGCTGCTGCAACTCCGGCTTAGCGAAGAAATATTCCCAGCCGACCACGACGATCAACGACAGCACGATGGCGAGGATGGTGTTCTTGTGTTCGTTCATTCAACGCTCGGGCATTGGCGGATTGCGGCGCGTTTTCGCCTGCGGCATCGCCCCCGCAGTGGCTGGCGAACCTGTCTCATGTAGGGGTCGTTTGCGACCGGTACCAGCTCCCTGACGCTCGTGGGCGTGAATACGATCCAGTGCCGCATCGAGTTCCTTCATCATCTCGCCGAACGGTGTTTGCAGCGCTGCCCGTCGCCCGATCAGCACGTAGTCATGACCGGCACGCAGATTTCCGGTGGGCGACAGCGTGACCAGCTCGCGTAATCGCCGCCGTACCCGGTTGCGCTCCACGGCATTGCCAACCTGCCGCGACACTGTGAAGCCCACCCGCACGCCACTCTCGTCTGCGCGTCGGCGCGCCTGCACCATAAACGAGCTGCCCGACGCTCGTGTGCCGCTGGCAGCTGCCCGAAAGTCCGTCCGGCGCTTCAACCGCTGCATGGCAAGCCAGAACCCGGCAAAGCAGAAACTCGGCAAGGCAAAACTCGGCTCCGAACGGGAACCGCAAGTCCGTCACGCACTAAGCCGCTTGCGTCCGTGCGCGCGCCGCGCCGCCAAAACCTTGCGACCGCCCTTGGTCGCCATGCGGGTACGAAAGCCGTGGCGGCGCTTGCGCACCAATTTACTTGGCTGGTAGGTCCGTTTCACGCAGCGGTCTCCGCTAAGGCGCTCGAAATAGGCCCTATTTGCGCCATCTGGCGCTTAAGCGCGCAATTGGCGCGGCTTATACGAGACGCCTTCTGCGCCGTCAATCAGACGCTGCCGCGACCAAAAATGCGCTTTTGTGGCACGGATCTCTCCCGATGGCGGTTCGCGCACCTTCGTGCTGCTCCGGGCAGAGGTGTATAGACGGAAGCTTATGGAATATGTGTGATGCGACAGAGACTTTGGAAAAATCCCGCTTAACTGCCGAGCGACGATGATCTTAGCGCGCGTTTAGCATCGATTGCGGCAGGTTCGGCCTCCCAATGACGCAAGAGAATAGCGAACTCACACCCGATATATGCGTGATCGGGGCTGGAGCGGGCGGCCTCGCCGCTGCTGCGGCTGCCGCCGCCATGGGCGTGCCGGTCGTGCTCATCGAAAAAGGCCGCATGGGCGGTCAAAGCCTCAACTGCGGCGTCCCGTCGAAAGCCTTACTGGCCGCGGCCCAGCACGCCGATGCGATCCGCACGGGCGCCCGCTTCGGCATCAAGAGCGTGCGCCCCGGGATCGATTTTACGGCAGTGATCGCACATGTGCGCCGCGCCATTGAGGCAATTGCGCCGCAGGATTCCGCCGAGCGCTTCGCTGGTCTCGGGGTGCGCGTCGTCACTGGCACTGCGCGATTCAAGGATGCAAACACGGTGGCAGTCGGCGATCGCACCGTGAGGGCGCGCCGTTTCATCATCGCGACCGGCTCTTTGCCGACCGTTCCGGCGATCGCAGGTTTGAACGAGACGCCCTACCTCACGCCTGAAACGATATTCGATCTCACCGATTGCCCGCGCCATCTCATCGTCATCGGCGCCGGGAGGGTCGGCCTGGAACTGGCCCAAACATTTCGTCGACTTGGCTCCGACGTCACCGTGCTGGAAACTGCCGTACCGCTCAAGCGGGAGGATCCCGAATGTGTACAGATCGTGCTCGATGCGCTTGCCCGAGACGGCGTGCGGCTGCGCAGCGGCGTACAGATCGTGCAGGTGCGCCGCGTGCTGGCCCGCATCCAGGTCGTGATCGCCAAAGCGGACAATACTGATTCGGACGGCGAGGTGACGATCGAAGGCTCGCACCTCCTGCTCGCTGCCGGCCGCCGCGCGAACGTCACCGATCTCGATCTCGACGCCGCCGGCATCCGCCATGGGCCGCACGGCATCGTAGTCAACAAGCGCCTGCGCACCACTAATAGGAAAGTCTATGCGATCGGCGATGCAATCGGCAGCGGCAAATTCACTCATATAGCCAGTCATCATGCCGGGCTCGTCGTCCGCAACGCTTTGTTCCGCCATTCTGTCGCGGTCGACGATCGCGCGCTGCCGCGAATCACCTTTACGGATCCCGAACTTGCCCAGGTCGGCCTGCTGGAGGATGAAGCGCGCCGGCGCGCCGGCGCCATTCGTATCCTGCGCTGGCCGTACCGCGAGAATGACCGCGCGGTGGCCGCGGCGGCGACCGACGGCCACATCAAGGTCATTACCGATCGCCGCGTCGGCATCCTCGGCGCCACCATGGTGGGTGTCGCGGCGAGCGAAAACATCACAGCCTGGGCGCTCGCTATCGGCCAAAAGCTGAATATCAGCGCCTTTGCCGGGCTTATTGTGCCCTATCCGACCTATGCGGAAGTGGGAAAACGGGCCGCCATTACCCATTTTATGCGGGGTTTGACGAGTGCTCGGGTGCGTCGCATCATAGGGTGGCTGCGTCGTTTAGGCTGACGCGCGAGGTTCAAGCAGTGACCGATGTGTCCGCCGCGGGACCAGAGCCGGTCCGTGCGCCACGTTTTGGGCTTTCCGGGAAGCTCCTCCTTCTCACGATTTTATTCGTGATGATCGCGGAGGTGCTGATCTATGTGCCGCTGGTCGCCAATTTCCGGGTCAATTGGCTGCGGGACCATTTGGAGGTCGCGAAGACAGCAGCCTTGGTGCTCGAGGCGGCGCCGAATGGCATGGTTCCGGATCCGCTCGCGAAAAGGATCCTCAACTCGATCGGCGCACGTGCTGTGGCCATGAAGATGGGCGACACCCACTACATGCTGCAGCCCAGCGACGTCGCCCTGCCGACCATCACTGACGTGTTCGACATGCGCAGCGTCAGCGAACTGACGGCCGTGGTCGATGCCTTCAAAATGATGCTTAGCGACAAGAAGGATGTGATGCGGGTGGTCGGTCCTGCCCCCATGGGCGGCGAGTATATTGATCTCGTGATGGACGAGCAGCCGCTGCGCGCTGCCATGCTGCGTTACTCGGCCGATCTTTTGTTGATGTCGTTGTTGATATCCGGCTTTACGGCGGCCCTGGTCTATCTGGCACTCCATTACATGTTCGTGCGACCGATGCGGCGAATTACCGATAACATGATGGCGTTTCGTGCCGACCCGGAGAATTCCGGCCGCATCATCGCTCCTTCCGTGCGCGCGGATGAGATCGGCACTGCCGAACGCGAATTGGCTGCCATGCAGACCGAGCTTGCCTCAATGCTGCATGCCAAGAATCGCCTCGCCGCGCTCGGGCTGGCGGTCTCGAAGATCAACCACGATCTGCGGAATCTGCTTTCCTCCGCGCAATTGTTCTCCGATCGGCTGGCGAAGCTGCCCGATCCGACAGTGCAGCGCTTTGCTCCCAAGCTGATGCAGGCGCTGGAACGGGCCATCGCGTTTTGCCAGTCGACGCTGTCCTACGGCCGGCTGCAGGAGCCGCCGCCGGAGCGCCGTCAGATCTTGCTCGAGCCGCTGGTCGAGGAGGTGCACGAAACGCTCAACCTCGGTCCTGACGCGCCGATCCGCTGGATCAGCGCCGTCGAGCGCGGCCTCGTCGTCGAGGCCGACTATGATCAGCTGTTTCGCATCCTGCTCAATTTGGCGCGCAACGCGGTGCAGGCCATGGAAAGCCGCTCTTCGCGCGACCCCGGCCGCGATCAGATCCGCATCACCGGCCGCCGCGAAGGCGCGGTCGTGGTTATCGAAGTGTCCGACACCGGGCCGGGCTTTTCCGAAAAGGCGCGCGCACACCTGTTCGAAGCGTTCCAGGGATCGACCCGCGCCGGCGGCACAGGCCTCGGTCTCGCCATTGCCGCCGAACTGGTCCGCGCCCATGGCGGTGAAATTCGCCTGGTCGAGGGTACGATCGGCGCAACGCTCAGCCTTACAATTCCCGACCGCGCCGTGGAGCTTTCCGCCCACCGTGGCGCCCGCGCCAGCGGGTGATTCCCGAAAAGCTGCTGCCTTGCCAATGAGCGTCGAAGCCTATAGCTACGGCGCGCAAAGCGCCCGTAGCTCAGCTGGATAGAGCACCAGACTACGAATCTGGGGGTCAGGAGTTCGAATCTCTTCGGGCGCGCCATTTCAGTACAGAACTGCGAACATCGTTCACGAGCCGCGTAGAGCGCGGCTGCGGCGCGTTTATTTGAAACACATCCGTGCTTTGCGTCTTGTGCTCCCGTTC
>JASHRW010000236.1 GCA_030037065.1 Xanthobacteraceae bacterium | reverse complement strand
CGGCGCCGTTGGAGAAGTTTTCTCGGGTCCCACCGCCGCCATCTCCGCCGGCAGCGTAAGCGGGCGGGCAGACCGGCGCCGCGAACGCAAGCAGGACGACGCCAGCCGCAAACGCAGCGAGCAGCGCCCTGCGCGCGTCGCGCAACCGCCGAAATTTTGCGAAAGACAAAGCCGCCCTGCGCGCAATCGTGCCGCGGCCTAGTCCTGTAAAAAACGCGGCTCGGGTCATGGCCCGAAGCCCCCCGACGCCCCCGGGCGGCAATGACTTTATTATTGAATGGCGTGCAACCCTAACGGCGATGCGACAGGTCGGCAATTGCGAACGGGCGTTCGTCCTGCGGCGCTCCGCGATTCGGCCGCCCTGTGACCGAACGGCAACACGCGCCGGTTATTCGCCTCCGTCATGGCGCGCCAATGGCCGGGCCGGAAGCGGCCAGCCTGATGACACGTTCCGCACGACAATCCCGGCTGAGGGGCCGGTTCAGATGGCCTCAGCGCAATCCCGCCTGCACCACCAGCGGATAGACGCGATCGCGGAACCAGTGCTGATCCTCGACGTAGCGCGGCCAGTTCAACAGCGTGCCGTCCAGCCCCATTCTTGACATGCGCACAAGTCCGTCGGCGATCTGCTCTGGCGTGCCGATCAGCGGGTAGCCGCCCCAGCCGGCGATGAAATGCTTCTTCATTTCCGCCAGTACCGGCGCCGGCAACGTCTTGGCGTTGGCGATCATGGTGTCCACGAGATTGCTGACGGCCTCCCAGTCGCCTTTGTCGTGAACGTATTCCTGGAAATAGTCTTTCGCTTCCTTTTCCGTCTCGCCTTGGACCAGGTAGGCATAGCTCCAGACCTGGATTTCGCGGCCGTATTCCTTGCGGGCAAGGTCGCGGTAGGAATCGACTTTGGCCTTGCAGTCGTCGAAATCGTGGGAACCGAACACGACATAGACCATGTCGCAATATTTGGCGGCGAAATGCTGGCCGCGCTCGGAGCCGCCGGCATTCATCACTGCTGGAAACGGCTTTTGGATAGGTTTCGGTTCCAAATAGCCCTTTTTGATGTTGTAGAAGCGCCCTTCGAAATCGAACGGTTCCTCGCGCGTCCAGAGTTCTTTGAGCACGTGCAGCCATTCGGCGGCGCAGTCGTAGCGGTCGTTGTGCTCCATCAGCGGCGAGCCGAACATTTCGATCTCGGGACGATTCCATCCGGTGACGATGTTGAGCGCGAACCGTCCGCCGGTGACGTGATCGATGGTCGCGGCCTGCTTGGCCGCCATGACCGGATGGATGGTCGGCACGTGCGAGGTGGCGAAAATGCCCGAATAATGCGTCGCAGCGCCGATGGCGGCCGCCCACGAGAAGCATTCGAAGCCCGGTCCGTTGAAATTGGTCACACCGCCAAAGCCGTGCCAGCGCCCGATCGGCACCAAAGCCTCGAACTCCATCGCTTCGGAAGTCTTGGCCAGCTCCAGGGTGTTCGGCCAATTGATCTCCAGCACGCCGTCGATGGTGGATATGGCGCAACCGCGATCGAGATTGGTGCCGAACGTGCCAAGCTTGAGCTTGCGGTCGTTAAAGACGGGGTTGGTGCTGCGGCGTTCTTGCTGCGCCGTGGTCATTGCGTCCATGGGCTATCCTTCCATGCGTTCGTCAAAGCTTACGGATGCGCGGGCGGCGTGGCAATCGGCGCGCCGCCGTGCGAAAGTCTGTCCCGCCAGAAGTCGGAGCGCGCTATGTCGATCTTCACCGTCAATTATCTCTGCCGCGAAGTGCTGCGCGACCACGCATTCCGCGCCGCCATGAAAGCCGACCCGGCCAAGGCATTGGCGCCACTCGACCTCACCGAAGAGGAACGGCGCGCGCTCATCGCCGGCGATGTCGGCGCGCTGTTTCGCATGGGCGCCAACGGCTTCCTGATGGGTTATCTGGCGCGGTTCGAAGTCTGCGGGTTGAACGTCGAGACCTATAATCAGCGCATGCGCGCCGTGAAGGTCGACGAGATCGGCCAACCCGTGAGTTAAAGGAGAGCTTGGAATGGCACAGATTGTCGCCGGGTTCGGCGTGCCGCATACCCCGATTTTCCCGCATTTCGTCAAACGCGACGGCCCCGATTGCGAGATCGCGAAATTGTTCGGCGCACAGAAGAACGAGCTTGCCGCGACCCGGCCCGACCTCATCCTGATGTTCGACACCGACCACCTCAATACGTTCTTCCTCAACGACCTGCCGATCTTCGCCGTCGGCATCGACAAGGCGTTCAAGGCGCCGAACGACGAGCCGCGCGACGTGCCGAATTACACGGTGAAATCGCACGCCGGGCTCGCCGCGCATATTCGCGCCGCTGCCATCGCGGCCGGTTTCGACGTCGGCATGACGCAGCATTTCTCCGTCGATCACTCGATCACGGTACCGCTGCACTTCCTCACGCCCGACATGCAGGTGCCGGTCATTCCGTTCTTCATCAGCGGCCATTTGCCGCCGCTGCCGACGGCGGCGCGCTGCTATGCGCTCGGCCAGGCGGTGGCCCGCGCGCTCGAGGCGTGGCCGGAGCAGAAGCGAGTCGTGGTCATGGGCTCGGGCAGCTTCTCGCTCGAAGTCGGCGGCCCGCGCATGGCGCCGGGACGCTCCGACGGCGTGCCCGATCCGGATTGGGCGATGCGCGTCATCAAGCTGCTCGAAGCGCAGAACACTGAACGCCTGATCGCCGAGGCCACCGAACGTCAAATGCTCAAGGCGGGCAATGTCGGCGGCGAAATCTTGAACTGGATCGCCATGCTCGGCGCCATCGGCAACCGCAAGCCGAACTACGTCGCGCCGCAGATGCAGAACGGCCACGCCTACGGCGTATGGCGGTGGAATTGACGCGGCCTGTCGGAGGCCGCTTGGCGATCGCCTTCGCCCCAGGTAATTGGTTAGCTCGCAGGTGGGTAAGCGGATCCCCGAGGCCATAGGGACGAGGAGAACGCATGCCGAATTCGGAAGTCTTCGACTTCATTATCGTGGGTGCAGGCAGCGCCGGCTGTGTTCTGGCCAATCGGCTGACTGCGTCGGGGCGCCACCGCGTGCTGCTATTGGAGGCGGGCCCAAACAACTCGCATCCGTGGCTGCATATTCCGCTCGGCTTCGGCCGGCTGTTCACCGACCGGCGCTACAATTGGTGCTACGAGACCGAGCCGCAGCCCGGCTGTCATGACCGCAACGTCATCGCGCCACGCGGCAAGGTTTTGGGCGGCTCCAGTTCGATCAATGGGCTGATCTACATCCGCGGGCAGGCCGAAGACTTCAATCATTGGCGGCAGCTTGGCAATGCCGGCTGGAGTTTCGACGATGTGCTGCCGTATTTCTGCAAGGCGGAAGACAACGAGCGCGGCGCCGACGAATTCCATGGCGTCGGCGGACCGCTCGGCGTTTCCGATCTGCGCGACAGACATCCGCTCGCCGTCGCCTTTGTCGAAGCGGCGGTACAATCCGGTTATCCACGTAACGCCGATTTTAACGGCGCAGCGCAGGAAGGCGCCGGTTATTATCAGACCACGATGCGGCGCGGCGTGCGCTCATCGACCGCGCACGGCTATCTCAAACAGGCGCGGCGGCGCGCCAATCTCAAGGTCGTTGCTGATGCGCTCGCCACGCGCATCGTGTTCAACGGCCGGCGCGCGACCGGGGTCGAGTACATTGCCGGCGACGCGAAACACAGCGCCGGCGCCAATGCCGAGGTGATCGTTGCGTCGGGCGCGTTCAATTCACCGCAACTTTTGCAGCTTTCCGGACTTGGACCGGCGGCGCTGCTTCGGTCGCACGGCATTACCGTCGTCGCCGATCTTCCCGGCGTCGGCGACGACCTCAACGACCATATTTCCGGCCGCATCATGTTGCGCTGCAAGGGAACAACCACGGTCAACAATGTAACGCGCAACTGGGGCACCAAGCTTGCGTATGGTGCGCACTACATTCTCACGCGCCGCGGCTATCTTGCCGTGCCGGCGGTCTCGTCCGCGGTTTTCATCCGTGCTCTGCCGACCTCGGCGACGCCGGATTCGCAATGCTCGATCTCGCTGTTCTCGGCGCAAAATATCGGCGGCGACCTGCATCCGTTCCCGGGCGTCACCGGCAATTGCGTGCTGCTGCGGCCGGAGAGCCGCGGCTATGTGCGCATCAAATCCGCCGATCCGCGGCAGGCGCCGGCCATCCACCCGAATTACCTGTCGACCCGCAAGGACTGCGAGACCATCGTCGCCGGCGTCAGCGCCATGCGCCGCATTTTTCAGGCGCCCGCCATGGCGAAATATATCGTCGAGGAGATCGAGCCGGGCGCGCAGTGCGACAACGACGACGAACTGCTCGATTTCATCCGCCGCCGCGGCTCCACCACCTATCATCCGGTCGGCACCTGCCGCATGGGCCAGGACACCAAGGCCGTGGTCGACGAGCGGCTGCGCGTGCGCGGTTTTTCCGGCCTGCGCGTGAGCGATGCCTCGATCATGCCGGCGGTGGTGTCCGGCAACACCAACGCCGCCACCATCATGATCGGCGAGAAGGGCGCCGACATGATTCTGGAAGACGCGAAGGCGCACCGCTCGGCCGGAGCTGTTAGCCGCGCCGCCTGACGAGGCAATGTCTGTTGCCGGCCGTTTGACTTGCCTGATCCGCTGTTGTCATACTCAAAAGCCTCGCACTGGCG
>JASHRW010000235.1 GCA_030037065.1 Xanthobacteraceae bacterium | reverse complement strand
TCGCAGCGGCGGAACAGCCGGAATTCCTCGGCCGAGAACACGTCGCGCTCGACCAGTTCTTCCTGCTCGCGCACGCGGTAGACGTATTTGGCGATCCAGAACAGCGTGTGCAGATCGCGCAGCCCGCCCTTGCCGTCCTTGACGTTGGGTTCGACCAGGTAGCGCGACTGGCCGGCGCGGCGGTGACGCTCTTCGCGCTCCGCCAGCTTGGCGGCGATAAAATCGGACGCTGTTCCCTGCACCACCTCCTTGTCGAACCGCGTCGTCATCTCGTCAAAGAGCTTGGTCTCGCCGAGCAGGCACCGCGCTTCAAGCAGCGTGGTGCGGACGGTCATGTCGGCTTTGGCCTGGCGGATGCATTCGGCGACCGAGCGCGTCGCGTGCCCGACCTTCAAGCCCATGTCCCATAGGCAATAAAGCAGCGTCTCGGCGACGGATTCCCCCCAAGCGGTTTGTTTGTAGGGAAGCAAAAACAACAGATCGATGTCGGAGCCCGGCGCCAGCAGCCCGCGGCCGTAGCCGCCGGTGGCCACCACCGCCATGCGCTCCGCCTCCGACGGCACCTGCGACGGATAAAGCTTGCGGCCGACGAACTCGACCAGGATGCGGATGATCTCGTCGTGCATCTCGCACAGCCGTTCGGCGCAGCGGCGCCCGTGACGGTCCTTGAGCAGGAGCTGCTCGGCCTGCGCACGTGCTGCCGTCAGCGCCGCCTTCAGGCACTGGGCGACCGCGGTTCGCAATTCGCGCTCACGTCCGGCATGGGTCTCGGCGAGTGCTTCGAGCTCAGCGGTGAGCGCTGCGCTGTCGATGAGTTCGGCACCGGCGCGGGGGGAACGCTGCGTGTCCAGCATCATCGTAACGCCATAGCGGAGAGGGCTTGCGCTGTCATCGTGTCAAGGGGGTGACAAAAGGGAACCAACGTGATGCTGACTTGATCCGTCTTAGAATGATCGACTGCGACGCAGGAAAACATAGTAATTATTTCTAATTGACGGACCATATTGGCTCTCCTAAAGAATAAACCTATCGTCGATTTGAGCGAGCAGCTTGCGGGGAGCCCCCACCCTACCCTCCCCCGCTTGCGGGGGAGGGTAGGGTCGGGGAAGCGCGGGGCCCGCCCCGTCGCCTCGCTGATTGGCGGGCGCAAAATTCCCGCCTCCATCTGTGGTCGTGTTGAGCGTGAAAGCGTCGATGCGATCCTAACGCCGGAGGACATCATGCTTTCACGTCGTGGTCTGCTGGTCGGTGCCGCGGGCGCCGCCGGTGCCGGGCTTTTGCCGCTGCGCCGCGCGCGCGCTGCCGGAAAGCCCGGCTCCATCAACATCGATTGGGCGACCTACAATCCCGTCTCCATGGTGCTGAAGGAGCAGGGGCTCCTGGAAAAAGAATTCGCCAAGGACGGCATCGGCATTCGCTGGGTCCAGACGCTGGGTTCCAACAAGGCCCTCGAATTCCTCAACGCCAGCTCGATCGATTTCGGCTCGAGCGCGGGCGCCGCCGCGCTGGTCAGCAAGATCAACGGCAACCCGATCAAATCGGTCTACGTCTATTCCAAGCCGGAATGGACCGCGCTGGTGACGCGCAAGGACACGTCGATCTACAAGATCACCGATCTACGCGGCAAGCGCGTCGCGGTAACGCGCGGCACCGATCCGCACATCTTCCTGGTGCGCGCGCTGTTGTCGGTCGGCATGACCGAGCGCGACATCAAAGAAGTGCTGCTGCAGCACCCCGACGGCAAGATCGCGCTCATTCGCGGCGACGTCGACGCTTGGGCCGGCCTCGATCCGATGATGGCGCAGGCGCAGGTCGAGGACGGCGCGCGGCTGTTCTACCGCAACGCCGACGCCAATACCTACGGCATTCTCAATTCGCGCATCGAGTTCCTCAACGCCTATCCGGATCTGACGCGGCGCGTGCTCGCGGTCTACGACCAGGCACGCAAATACTGCCTCGCCAATTACGCCGAGGAGAAGAAGGTCTTCATGGAGGTGACAAAGCTGCCAAGCGCCGTGGCCGACATTCAGCTCAAGGAACGGACCGATCTGACCAACAATCGGATCGGGCCGCAGCAACGCGAGAGCATTCTGCAAGCCGGCCTCGCGTTACAGGTGGCGGGCGTGGTCGAAAAGAACGTCGATGTAAAGAAGACGCTCGACGATCTTATCGACGACCGGTTCGTTCCAAGCGCATAAGGCTGCGCTTTCGCCCCGCATTGCATTTGCATGGATCGCCATGTCTGTTGTGGGCATGACAATTGTCGCGCAAGGCAGCCCGGCCACCGCCAAAGGGCAGACCGCGCCCAGACGATGGACGCGGCTCGCACGGCCGGCGCTCGGGCTGGCCTTGCCGATCGTGCTCGCAGCCGCGTGGGAATTCATCGTGCGCATGGGGTGGGCGACCGGCCGGCTGGCGCCGCCGCCGTCTGTGATCTTCAACGAATTCGTCGATCTGGCGCGCAGCGGCGACTTGCAGAACAACACGCTGGTCACCTTGGCGCGCGTCGCGGCCGGTTTCGCCTGCGGCGTCAGCGTGGCCACAGTGGTCGGCGCGGCGGCCGGCTATTCGCCGCTGGTTCGCCGCCTGCTTGATCCGAGCCTGCAGGCGCTACGCGCCATTCCCTCGATCGCCTGGGTGCCGCTGTTCGTGCTCTGGCTCGGCATTTTCGAAGCCTCCAAGATAACGCTGATCGCAGTCGGCGTGTTCTTCCCGGTGTATCTGGGGGTCATGGGCGCCATCCAGTCGGTCGACCGCAAGCTCGTGGAAGTGGGCCGCGCCTTCCAACTGTCAGACATTCAGATGGTGCGCCGCATCTTGTTGCCGGCCGTTCTGCCCGCTTACGTGATTGCGTTGCGTTCCGGGCTCGGTCTGGGTTGGATGTTCGTCGCGGCGGCCGAGCTTTTGGGCGCCTCGCAAGGGCTCGGCTATCTGTTGGTCGACGGCCAGCAGCTCGGCAAGCCGGCCGAGATCGTCGCCGCCATCGTCGCCTTCGCCATCGTCGGCAAGGCAACCGATTGGCTGATCGTGCTGGTCGCGGCGCCGTTCCTGCGCTGGGAAGACGTGGCGCGGCAGGACTAGAAGTGGACATTTGAAATGAGACCTGTTCCCCCTCACCCGCGCGCTGCGCGCGCGACCTCTCCCCAGTGGGGAGAGGTGAATGAAGCGCGGCACACAATTCGACGAGCCGGGTGAGGGGGAGCAGCGCTCTGCAGTTTGCGCTGAATACGCGCTCGCCCCGCGAACTGTTCTTTACGTGGAAAACTAAAGACGGACCATGCTCAGCCTCGATCACGTCAGCAAGACCTATCCGAACGGCGTGCATGCGCTCGGCGGCGTGTCGGTCGACGTGGAGCTGGGCGAAATCATCGCCGTGATCGGCGGCTCAGGTTGCGGAAAGTCGACGCTCCTACGCGCCATCGGCGGGCTCGATCCGGCGACCGAAGGC